>JAHENZ010000039.1 GCA_018609755.1 Salinivenus sp.
ATACTCCCATACCCACATACACCCGTACGCAGAATGCTCGATACCTCGTCCCCGCAGGTCCGCGCCGTCCTTCCCCTACTGTACGTTGCCTGGGCCGATGGGGTGCTGACCCCGTCCGAAGCCGAAACTCTTCGCTCTCAGGTGCAGGAACTGGACTGGATGGACGCCTCCGTGCGCAAAGAGGTCTGTCGCCATCTCGATCCGCAATCCCCGCCCACTGCGACACAGTATTTCCGGTGGATCCGCGCCCTGAAGCAGGCAGCCGGCGACGCGCCCGTCTCGGCCCGCAGTTCGCTGGCGGAACTCGGGGCGTCGATGGCGTCGGTGGGCGGCGACGGCGCCGCGCTACCGGATGCGTCTCGGCGCGCGCTCAGGGACATCGAAAATGCCCTGGGCGTGGACGGGGAAGAGCTCCTCGGGGATCTATTGGGGGAGCGGCCGGCCCCGGCTCCCCCCGAGCATGAGGCCCCGTTCGACGTGGACGCGATGGCGGCGCTGCTGGACGGGGAGCATTCCGATCTGCGCGAGCACATCCGCACGTTGCTGCAGGACCCGGTGTTTGAGTATACCGACGCGCCCAGCACGAAAGCTTACCGCCAGCAGGTGCTCCGCTGGTGCCGCCTTTTGGCCGATCAAGGACTGGGGAGCCTGGGCTTTCCGGAGGAATACGGGGGCAAAGGAGACATGGAGCAGTTCATCGTGGCGTTTGAGACGCTGGCGTACCACGACCTCAGTTTAGTCATCAAATTTGGCGTGCAGTTCGGGCTGTTTGGAGGAAGCATTCACCGGTTGGGGACGGAGCGGCACCACGAGGAGTATCTGGAGAAGGCCGGCACGATGGAGTTGCCCGGCTGCTTCGCGATGACGGAGTGGGGCCACGGCTCGAACGTGCGCGAGCTGGAAACGACGGCCCACTACGATCCGGACGCCGAGGAATTCGTCATCGACACGCCGCACGATGCGGCGCGGAAGGAGTGGATCGGGAATGCGGCGGCGCATGGGCGGCTGGCGACGGTCTTCGCCCAGCTGCACACGGACGGGGAGCAGCACGGCGTGCACGCATTCCTCGTCCCCATCCGTCGAGAGAACGGGTCGCCAATGCCTCGCGTCCGCATTGACGACTGCGGGGAGAAAATGGGGCTAAATGGCGTAGACAACGGCCGGTTGTGGTTCGACCAGGTCCGCATTCCGCGGGAGAACATGTTGGACCGTTTCGCGAGCGTGGCGCCGGACGGGACCTACGAGAGTCCGATTCCGAGCGCCGGCAAGCGGTTCTTTACTATGCTGAGCACGCTCATCGGCGGGCGCATCAGCGTGGCACGGGCCGGGGTGAGTGCGGCGAAGTCGGGCCTCACCATTGCCGTGCGCTACGGCAACCGGCGACGGCAGTTTGGGCCGAAGGACGAGCCGGAGGTGCCGCTGCTGGAGTACCGCACGCATAAGCGCCGTCTGCTGCCGAAGCTCGCCACCACGTACGCGCTGCATTTTGCCCTCGATGATCTCACGCAGCGGTTTGCGGCGAAGGGACCGGAGGATCCACTCGAACGGGTGGAAGCAGAGGCAAATGCCCTGAAGGCGTACGCCACGTGGCACACCACCGACACGCTCCAAGAGGCTCGCGAGGCGTGTGGGGGACAGGGCTACCGGTGGGACAACCGCATAGCAGCCCTGAAGGCCGACACTGACGTGTTTACCACCTTCGAGGGGGACAATACAGTCCTCATGCTTCAAGTGGCAAAAGGGCTCTTGTCCGATTTCCGCCGTGAGTTTCGCGACATGAACCTCTTGGGCATGGTGCGCTTCGTGGCAGACGAGGTGACGACGCGGCTTTCGGAGTTGAACCCAGTCGTGACTCGGAAAACGGAATCGGCCCATCTGCGGAGCCTCGACTTTCAGCAGTCGGCGTTTCAGTACCGAGCCGATCGCATGTTGCTGTCCGCGGGCCGTCGCCTGCAGCGCCGCATCGAGGAACGGGACATGGAGCCGTTCGATGCCTTTGTCGACGTGCAAGACCACCTGGTCCAGCTGGCCCACGCAGAAGCCGAGCGGATCATCCTGGATCGCTTTGTGGCGATTGTGGAGGACGCCCCTGACGACTCGCGGGCCGAGACCCTCGACGTGCTCCGCCAACTTTTTGCCCTATCCCGCATCGAGGCCGATCTCGACTGGTTTTTGGAGGCCGGATACGTGGAGTCGAACAAGTCGAAGGCCATTCGGGGAGAGGTGAACGACCTCTGTGACGAGGTGCGACCCGTAGCGGAAGCCCTCGTCGACGCTTTTTCGATTCCGGATGCCTGCCTGGCGGCTCCAATCGCAACAGATCGGGGACCAACCCCGAGCGTGTCTCGGTGATCTCGGCCTTGAGTAATCGTCTCCTCGCTCAGTATTTCGGGAGACGAAAACGTTTGCCGGTTACGGATCTCCTGAAAGCACACTGGGGCAGACGTCGGCCCCACCACTACGTCACAACGATGGGGACGGGAGTCCCTTTCCGTTTCCGACGCCGTCTGTGATCACCGATAAAACATGGCCTTGACTTCGAATTGTCTCTCACTTAGATAAATTGATCCGTTTCTCTGAACCAGTTTTTCTTCCACGTCATGGCCCGTGTTCGTCGTAGACTTTCGTTCCTTCTCGTCCTCGCTCTTGCCGGTTTTTTGGCTACCTCCCTTTCGGGTTGTTTTCTGATCGAAGAGGCCGCTCGTAGTACCGTAAGCTCTGCTGGAGAAGAGGCCGGCGAGCAGGTCGGCGAGTCTGTTGGTCAGCAGATGGTGTCCGCGGCGAATCTCCCCGCATCGGGCACTGCGCAGTGGAACCAGTTCATGGTGACGCGGGCTCAGGTCTTCTTCAACTACGCCTTTGCGGCGAATGGCATGTGGCCGGCGGAGGCAACGTACGAAGAAGGAGAGTGGGTGGAGTACCAGTTTGAGACCGCCGAAGGGGAAGACTCTGGCGTTCAGACGTTACAACGGGCGTTTCTGAAAACGACCGAGGAGGGAAACGAGTGGTGGCGGGTGAAGGCCGAGCAACAAGAGAGTACCTGGGTCTACGAGGCCCTCATTGATCCCGAACGAGGGGAAGTGGTTCGCCTCCGATCGAAGGATCCTGAGGGAAACGTTGGGGAGGTTCCCGTGACGGAGCGCACCGTGTACCAGTCGCCTCAACGCCTCACGGAGGAAAGTATTGAAGGGGCCACGGTGGGCACAACGCAGATCGACACGCCCGCCGGATCGTATTCGGCTCGGGAAGTTCGGTATAAGGGGGGGATGGGAGGGAGTGCCGTGGTCTGGTTCCTCTCCGAGGAGGTTCCCGGGCACGTCGTCCGCTACCGGGTCGAGGGAGAGGAGGGGACTACCTGGGTGAGTACGCTCTCGGATTATGGGAGCAGCGCAACCACCACGCTTGATTCCTATTAGCGGGAGTGATGGTACGGGGACGATCAGATTCCCAACCTTGTCTCTCTATATTGTTCTCTGCCAGCCTCGGCAGCGGGATCATCGTCGACGGGGCATAGCGGACCCTCGGTCCTCCTCGGGAGGATCTTCATACGCGACCGAATGTGCCCAGAAGGCTGTCGGTCGGGTGTGCGTCTCGCCGAACTGACCTGTCCAGCTCAGGTCTTTTGGGGACATCCGTTGGGTTATGCTGCGGCTCCGTCGCCGGCGGGAGCGCCGGCAGAAGCCGAGGGGGCCGCCGTGTTGGCTAGGGCGGCCTGAGCGGCTGCGAGGCGTGCGACCGGCACCCGGAAGGGAGAACAAGAGACGTAGTCGAGTCCGGTGTCGTAGCAGAAGCGGACCGATGCAGGCTCACCGCCGTGCTCACCGCAGATGCCTACCTTGAGGTCGGAGACGGTTGATCGTCCCCGCTCGGTGCCAAGGCGTACGAGTTCGCCCACACCGCTCTGGTCGAGGACACGGAACGGGTCCTGCTCCAAGATCTCTTCCTGGACGTAGTGTGGAAGGAACGACCCGGCGTCGTCCCGACTGAAACCGAAAGTCATCTGCGTGAGGTCATTGGTGCCGAACGAGAAGAAGTCTGCAATCTCGGCAATTTGATCCGCTTGGAGAGCAGCACGAGGGACCTCGATCATGGTCCCGATGTTGTATTCCACCGAGTCGCCCCGCTCGTCGAAGACGGAAGCTGCGACCTCCTCGATGACGCGTTTCTGGTGACGGAACTCGCCAACCGTAGACACCAGCGGGACCATCACTTCCGGCTGCACGTCAATGCCGTCGGCTTGGGCGTCGAGGGCGGCTTCGAAGATCGCACGAGCCTGCATCTTCGTGATGGCGGGCTGTGTGACGCCGAGGCGGCACCCCCGGTGACCAAGCATCGGATTGAACTCCTCGTGGGAACGGAGCTTCTTCTGAATTGCGTCTGGTGTGAGATTCAGCTTCTCGGCGAGGGCAGTGACCTCCTCGTTCGCGTTCGGGTCGGGCAGAAACTCGTGAAGGGGCGGGTCGAGGAGGCGAATTGTAACGGGGTGATCGTCCATCACCCGAAAGATCTCGGCAAAGTCGGCCCGCTGGTCGGGGAGGAGGGCGTCGAGGGCGGACTGACGTTCATCTTCACGATCGGAAAGGATCATCCGGCGCATCTTCGTGATCCGCTCCTCCCCAAAGAACATGTGTTCGGTTCGGCACAGCCCAATGCCCTCCGCGCCAAATGCGAGGGCCTGTTTCGCGTCGGACGGCGTGTCGGCGTTGGTTCGGACATCCATCGTGCGGAAGTTGTCGACCCACGACATGAAGCGTGAAAACTCGCCGCTCAATTCCGGATTACGAAGCGGCTGCTTGCCGATCACGACTTCCCCAGTAGACCCGTTGATCGAAATCCAGTCGCCTTCTTCGACCGTGACCTCGCCGTTGGTAAAGGTGCTCCGGTCGTAGTTCACCACAATGTCGTCGCAGCCGGCCACGCAGGGCTTGCCCCAGCCACGCGCCACGACGGCCGCGTGAGACGTCATGCCCCCACGGGAGGTGAGAATGCCCTCAGCTGCATCCATGCCGCCTACGTCCTCCGGACTCGTCTCAATGCGGACCAGGATGACGTCCTCCCCCCGCTCATTCCATTCTTCTGCGTCTTCGGCGGTAAAGACCACGCGCCCCACGGCCGCACCGGGAGAGGCGGGCAACCCTTCCCCCAGCACGTCCTCTTCGTAATCCACGTCAGTTTCGAACTGTGGATGGAGCAGTTGCTCCAGGTGGCCCGGCTCCACGAGGTGCTCCACGGCGTGTGCCGCGTCCACGAGTCCCTCGTCTACCATGTCGGTGGCAATCGTGAGGGCGGCGGGGCCTGTGCGCTTGCCGTCACGCGTTTGGAGGATGTAGAGCGTACCGTCCTGCACTGTAAACTCGAGGTCCTGCATGTCGCCGTAGTGATCCTCCAGTTGGTCGCACAGGTCCTGGAGTTCGTCGTAGATCGAGGGCATGAGACGCTGCAATTCGTCGATGTCCCGAGGGGTGCGGATGCCCGCCACCACGTCTTCGCCCTGGGCGTTGATCAGAAACTCACCGTAAAGGTTGTTTTCGCCTGTGCCGGGATCGCGCGTGAAACAGACGCCGGTCGCGCTGTTCTCGCCCGTGTTGCCGTACACCATTGCCTGAACGTTCACGGCCGTGCCTTTGAGGCCGGTGATGTCGTTGATTTTTCGGTAGCGGATGGCGCGCTCGTTCGTCCACGATCCGAAGACGGCGTTGATGGCAAGACGCAACTGCTCGTACGGGTCGTTCGGAAACATCCGGCCTGTAGCCTTGCGGTAAATGGCCTTGTATCGGTCCACGAGCTCGCGCAAGTCCGCGGCCGTAAGCTCCACGTCGCTCTCTGCGCCCCGCTCCTCTTTGAGTTTGGTAATGGCGTCCTCGAATCGGCTTCGGTCGATGCCTACGACCACGTCGCCAAACATGTCGATGAAGCGGCGATAGGCGTCGTAGGCGAGGCGCTCGTTGCCGGTCGTACGGGCAAATCCGGCAGCCACCTCGTCGTTGATGCCCAGGTTGAGCACGGTGTCCATCATGCCCGGCATCGACAGGGCGGCGCCGCTTCGCACGGACACGAGCAGCGGATTCTCGGGATTCCCGAAGCGTGTGCCCATGGCCTCCTCAAGGTGTTGAATGCCCTCGCGGACCTGGACCTCCAGTCCTGGCGGCCAGTGTTCGTCGTGATCCACAAAATAGCGGCAGGCCTCGGTCGTAATCGTGTAGCCGGGCGGGACGGGGAGCCCGATGGCACTCATTTCGTTAAGGTTGGCCCCCTTTCCCCCGAGCAGGGATTTCTGGTGCCGGTTCCCCTCGGAGCGGCCGTCCCCAAACCGATAAACGTATTTGGATTGAGTGTCGGTGGAAGAGGTCATAGCAGAAACAAGTCGGTTGTGGGAAAGGCTTCGAGCGAGGATACCGACAACCTCCGCGAGTGGGCACGGACGAAGCGTTCGGCATTCCCTACGTCTTCATTGAATGGAGTCCTCGGTAGAGGGTGAGACCGAGCAGGGCACCGCTCCCAGCGGCCACGGCCACCCCGGTGAGCATCCCGCCGCCGACTGATTTTCCGAGGGACGACAGCGATTTGGTGACGCCGGGGGCTCCCCGAGTGTCCCCTCGGGCGACTGCGGTGATGCCGGCCGCTGTCGTGGCGGCAGCCCCAACTCCGCTGAGCACGGCGAGACTCTCAATTGCAGTGCGTTTGCTGAACATGTGCCTGTATCCATGGTGAGAAGGATCGATGACCATTCTTAAGATATAAGCCGCACAGCACAGTTACAGAAGTGCCTTCCTTGATCCCCCCCTCAGGAAGACTTGGATTCGGGGGTAGGAGATTGCCCTACACCGGTCCCTGTTACGAAACGGAAATGGCGACAGAATTGGGCCTGCTCAGGGGAGCCTGGCACCGGGTTTGTACGTATGGTCTATGCTGTTTTGAGCCGAAGTTTGTCACATATTGGCAGTCATTTCCGTCACCCTGTCATTTACGCCGCGGTGACGGACTGACAGCTGCGACACTGACGATCCAACGGGTTGAGGCCGATCGGTGCAAGCGAACCGACATTCAGCATTCTACCTTGATAAGCTATTGTGGTGAGGTTCGCTGAGGATCGGCGACACTCCTGCCCCACTCCTTGAATAAACCTCTGACATTCAACTATGCCGACGACAAAAACGAAAGACGGAAGCACGACGACCAATCAGAACACCGGTCACGGCGAGCCCTGGCGTCCCCAGCAAATGATTGAAGACAATCCGGTGGGCCTCAGCGAAGAGGCCACCGAAGAGCTGATTCCGAAGCTCGACGAAATTCAGTGCACGCTGTGGACGCTCTACCACCAGTATCACAAGCATCACTGGCTCGTGGAGGGGCCGCAGTTCCGCGATCTGCACCACTTCCTGGAGGAGAATTATACCGAGGTGCACAAGTACGTGGACCGCATCGCGGAGCGCGTGACGGCCCTGGGCGGCATCCCCACGAGCAGCCCTGCCAAGCAGGCGGAGCTCTCGCATGTGGAGCATGAGCCGGAGGGCACATATCGTCTCCGCAAGATGCTTCAGCACGACCTAGAGGCGGAGCGCACGCTCTGCAAGCTGCTTCGTGAGACCATCGATCTTGCGATTGAGCACGGCGACCACGGCACGAAGCGCGAGGTGCAGAAAGTGCTGACGAAGGCTGAAGACCGGGCCCACCACATCGATCACTTCCTCGGCGAAGATACGCTGGAGTTTGGCCTGTCCGCCGACGAACCGGCGCAGGGATAACGCCTTTGCACATTTAGGACCCCTTTGGCCTGTCGTCGGTCTAACCGGCGGCAGGCTTTTTTGTGGCTGGTTCGTGCCTCGCGTGCCTCTCGTAAAGAGTGCTTCCTATCTTTCGAGAAGGGATTGGACGGTGAGTAGGAATCTTGCCCCCGCTGGGGAGAGCGGGCCCCGGGAGCGTCCAGTCGGCTCCCGTTCTCGTCTCCCTTCGTACTGGAGAGCGGACGGTCCCAGTAGAAAAACAAGTTGCGCGCCGGCCTCATTTTGAGAAGCCTCCCCACGAACACTCACGCTAAGAAATGGGAGGAGATAGAGATCACATTGGTCGGAGGATCTGCCGTCAGCGTCAGAAGCGCGGAAAGATGTCTTCGTTAGATTACAGTCGAGACCGGAACGACTCTCCCACAGCGAGCGTGCCTACGATCCTTGATTTTTTTCGTCGTGCTCTCTAGAAGTCCATCTGCGCTTCTGGACTGACCCCGTCTTTTTCTCCTTATGAAAAATTTAGTCGTCGTTGAGTCGCCCACCAAGGCCCGCACCATCCGTGCCTTCCTTCCGTCGGACGGCTTTCAAATTGAGGCAAGCATGGGTCACATTCGGGACCTGCCCGCCTCCGCAAAAGAAATTCCGAAAGAGCACAAAGACGAAGACTGGGCCCGGCTGGGCGTAAAAGTCGATAACGGCTTCGAGCCGCTGTATGTCGTTCCATCAAAGAAACGAGACGTCGTCAAAGAGCTCCGACAAGCCCTTCGCGAAGCGGACGCTCTCTACATTGCGACGGACGAAGACCGGGAGGGAGAGTCCATTGGTTGGCACCTCGTAAAAGTGTTGGAGCCGGACGTGCCGGTCCACCGCATGGTCTTCCACGAGATTACGGAGGAGGCCATCCAGCATGCGCTTGACGAGACCCGGGACATTGACGAAAATCTGGTAGAAGCGCAGCAGACCCGCCGCATTCTCGACCGACTGGTGGGATACAGCATTTCGCCCCTCCTCTGGCGTAAGATCAAACCGAAACTTTCGGCCGGCCGCGTGCAGAGTGTTGCGGTTCGGCTTCTGGTGATGCGGGAGAAGGAGCGCGTCACGTTCGTCCCGGCCACCTACTGGGACCTGAAGGCGCAGCTCCGGAAAGGGATGCAGTTCGAAGCGGAGATGACCCACCTCGACGGGGTTCGGCTTGCTGCCGGCAAAGACTTTGACGAGGACACCGGCCGACTAAAGGAAGACGTGACCGAGGGCGAAGACGTGCGCCTGCTGGACGAAGAGACGGCCACGGCGATCGCGGAGCAGTTGCCGGATCAGTCCTGGGAGGTGGTGGACCGCAAAGAGCGGACGCGCACGAAGTCGCCCGCAGCGCCGTTCATCACGTCCACCCTTCAGCAAGAAGCCAACCGAAAGCTCAGCCTCTCGTCCGGGCGCACAATGAGCATCGCGCAGACGCTCTACGAGAACGGGCTCATCACCTACATGCGCACCGACTCGACCAACTTGGCCGACGAGGCGATCAAGGGGGCGCGTGGGGCGGTGGCGAAGCGGTACGGCGAAGACTACCTGAGTGAGAACGTCCGGCAATACAGCTCGTCCGACAGCGCCCAGGAAGCCCACGAGGCCATCCGTCCGGCCGGCTCTGACATGAAGACGAAAGAGGAGCTGGAGTTGACGGGCATGAAGGGCGCGCTGTACGATCTCATCTGGAAGCGGACGGTGGCTACCCAGATGGCCGACGCTGAGCTTCGCTATACGAACGTCTACTTTGAGGCCGACGTGGACGGCGAGGCCGCTCGCTTCCGTGCCTCTGGGAAGAGCATCGACTTCCCTGGATTCTTCCGGGCCTACGTCGAGGGCAGCGACGACCCGGACGCAGAGCTGGAGGATCAGGAGCGGCCCCTGCCCCCGCTGGAAGTAGGAGAGACCTCCGTCGGCGAGCCCTCCCAGAATGGAGAGGGAGGCTTTCTCGTGCACGCCATCGAACCGGTTGGGCACGAGACGAAGCCGCCGTCGCGCTACACGGAGGCCTCGCTCGTGAAGACACTCGAAGAGGAAGGCATTGGGCGCCCGTCCACGTACGCTTCCATCATCGACACCATTCAGAAGCGCGGCTACGTGCGGAAGAACGGAAGCTCCCTCGTTCCTACATTTACGGCCTTCGCCACCAATAACCTCCTGGAGACGCAGTTCGAGCCCCTGGTGGACGTGCATTTCACGGCGGAAATGGAGGAGGTTCTCGACGAGATCGCACGGGGGAGTAAAGACCCCGACCCCTACCTCCGCGACTTCTACTTCGGCGACGAGGGCATCGAAACGCGCGTGGAGAAGGGCCTCGACACGATCGACGGCCGGCAGATCAGTGAGATTGCGTTTCCGAACCAGTGGGGCGACTACGTGGTCCGCGTTGGCAAATACGGGCCGTACGTAGAGGGCACGATGAACGACACGACCGTTACAGCCTCGCTTCCCGACGACCTTGCGCCGGGCGACACGACCGAAGAGAAGTTGAAGGACATCCTCGAAGAAGCCAATCAGGATGATCGGGTTCTGGGGATTCATCCAGAAGCCGACCAGCCGGTGCTGCTGAAGTCCGGCCCGTACGGCCCGTACGTTCAGTTGGGCGACGACGAGCAAGAGGACAAGCCGAAGCGCGTCTCGCTGCCGCCGGGCGTGGAGCCGGACGACGTGGACTTCGACCTCGGCCTCCGCATCATCGATCTTCCCCGCGAACTGGGGGAGCACCCGGGCACCGGGAATACCATCACGGCCAACATCGGCCGCTACGGCCCCTACGTAAAGCACGAGGGCACCTTTGCGTCGCTGACGGACGACGATGACGTGCTCACGGTGAAGCTCGACCGCGCATTAGAGTTGATTCGCGAGAAGGAGAACCGCAACAAGCCCCAGCGCGTGCTCGGCCCTCACCCGGAGAGCGGCGAACCCATTGAGGTGTGGAAGGGCCGCTACGGGCCGTACGTAAAGCATGACGGCACCAACGCTTCCCTCAAAGACGACCAGTCGATTGACGCGCTCACGATGGAAGAGGCGCTGGACCTGCTGTTCGATAAGGACGACAAAGCGACGAAGAAGGCGCGGGGCTGACGGGGCTGTTTCGTATTTCGTATTGCGTATCCATCTCTTTCTCCCCGAAAAGGCAATACGAAATACGCAATACGCAACATAGCGACAGCGTCAAAACCGCTTCTCCTCTTCCTCTTGCAGTGACTCCAAAATCCGGAGGTAGCTGTCGTAACGGTCCGGGTGGATGGCGTCGCGCTCCAGCGCCTCCTTGATGGCGCACCCCGGCTCGTGGTCGTGCGTGCAGTCGGGAAACTTGCACTCGTTTACGTAGGGCCGGAGGTCGGGAAAGAAATGGGCGAGGTCTTTCGGGTGGATGTCGCGCACACCAAACTCGCGGATGCCCGGCGTGTCGACCACGTACCCCCCGACCGATAGGGGATGCAACTCGGCGTGCGTGGTCGTGTGCGTGCCCTTTCGGGTGCTCTCGCTCACCTCGCCCGTTTCTACGTCCAGCCCCGGCTCGATGGCATTCAGGAGACTCGACTTGCCCGTGCCGGACGGGCCCGTGATCACGCTCACCTGATCTTGGAGCTCGGCCGTGAGTCGGTCGAGTCCGAATCCATCGGTGGCACTGGTCGTCAGGACAGGGTAGCCGAGATCCACGTAGCGGAGGTGCAGGTCCATCACCTCTGCACGGTCCTCGTCCGTGAGCAGATCGATTTTGTTGATGATGAGGCCCGCCGGAATCTCGTTGACGGCCGCCGCCACCAGCAACCGGTCCACAAAGGCGGGATTGTACTGAGGGCGTTTGACGGCCTGCACGATCCACGCACGATCCACGTTGGACACCATCACGTGCTCTTCCCCCGACCGATGACCCGCCGCGCGGCGGCTGAGCTTATTCGTGCGGTCGTGGATGGAAAGGATGAAGCCCGTATCATCCTCGTCGTTGAGCCGAATCGTCACGCGGTCGCCCACGGCCACGGGATTGGTCACGTCCTGCTTCGTGAGGCGAAACTTGCCCCGAACGCGGGACGGGATGACGCGCTCACCGACCCGCACGTCGTACCAGCTTCCGGTGGATCGGGTCACGACGCCCTCAAGCTGCGTTTCGCTCGTATCATCGTGATCGGGAGGAGGGCTCATCGGCGGGAGGAGAGGATGAGAAGAGAAACCATTCGGGCAATGTATGCGTCCGTTCATCCGTGGTCTAGGGAGAAAGATCCTTACGAATGTCCTCAACGGTGCCCCGAAGAAAACGGTTCAAGTCATGGACGACCATAAAGAGTCCCGGTACGACGAAGCCCGGCGCAATTTTGACGAACTCGACGTGGAGAAGCAGACCCGTTTTCTGATTGAGGCAACCGCCTCGACGCTTGCCCGGGGCGTGCTCGAGGTGGGCGAGACCCTTGCGCACGGGCTCGAAGACATCATGCGTCAGGCAAAGGGGCCGTCCTCGCACGGGTCCACAGGGAAGCGCCCGGGGGCGGCCGAGCCGGAGACCGCCCAGCGCCAGGCCCCACGAAACGGATCCCGGTCGTCGAAAGGCTCGTAACCCGTCTGTCACCCTTCCGCGCATTGTTTCCACTTCGCTCATCCTGCTATGTCCGACGATTCGCCGCGCCGTCGCGTAAACATCAATAAGCTCAACTGGCTGGGGAAGTCCGTCTTCGTCGGTGGGGCCGTCATGCGGCTGACGGCCAACCTTATCGACGCTACGGCCGATCGGGTGAACAAGATCGCGGCCGATTCGAAACGAGCGTTCGACCGGGAATTGGATCCGAACTTGGAGGACGCCCGGATTCTCGAGGAGTACCCCGACGCTGATTCGTCCGGCAACGCGTAGTGAGTCGGTCTCTCCCGTCGGTTTTCTGAGTAGTGGTTTCGTGCCGTGCCGTCCGATTCTGATTCGCAGGTCCCAATTTTTCTGGAGCGTCTACGGGGCCTGTTTCGTTCGTCTAGCAGCACGAATCAGCGGGACGAAGACCCGGGGCAGGGCATGGCGATTACCGTCTGTGTGCTGCTCTCGTTCATGCTCTGGCTGTCGCTCACTATGCAGGAGCAACGCATGGTGACTGTCGAGTTTCCGGTGCAGGTGGACGGCGTGCCGCAGGAGCAAGCACTGGTTGAGCGCCCGCCATCGTCCGTGGAGGTTCAACTGCGGGGGACCGGCATCGACCTTCTGCGGCTCATGTTCACTCCGCCCCCGATCCGCGCACAGGCGGGTCAAGGACAGGTGGACGTGCTGGAGGCCCTCAATATTCCTCGAGCAAATGACGCTCAGGTGGAAAGTGTAACGCCCCGCGTAATTGACGTCCAGCTGGAGCCGCGGGTAGAGCGGACCGTTTCGGTCCGGCCCCGTGTCGATGTGCAACTGGGGTCCGCCTACGAGTTAATTGATCCCCCCACCGTCCAGCCCGACTCCATCACCGTCTCCGGTGCCGAATCTGTCGTCAAGAAAATTACGAGATGGCCGACGGACTCGCTCGTGATGCGGAATGTTCAGGACACGGTCCGTAGAGAGGTTGCCCTGCGGGATTCGCTGCCGCAGCTGATTCAGAAGAGCACCGATCGCGTGACGGTGACGGCGCGGGCCGGAAAGTTTGCCGAGGAAACGCGCGAGGTCACCGTAGAGGTTACGGGCGTACCTACGGGGCAGGACCTCGTTACGCTTCAGCCCTCCACCATCCGCATCCGGTATCGGGTGCTGTTCGATCAGCTTTTTGACTCCCGCCGCTCGGGCGAGTTCTTTGCTACGGTGTCGTACAGCCAAATTCGCTCGGACACGACAGGATACGTGAGGCCCAATATTCACGTCCCGTCCGATCTCGTGATTCGGGATCCGGAGCCCATTCCCCCGCGCCTCCAGTATTACACGTTCCTCTCGGACGAGTAATATTCTATGCCCATTCCCTGTCAGAAGCAACGAATGGGTGGTCATCGCCAGGCGGTCGAGCTCCCGTTTGGAGGCAGCTTTTTCTGCAGGAAGGTGTGACGCGTATGCTTCCCGGCGTAGCGGCTGACTGATCGTTCTCGGTCTATGTTGAATCTTGCCTTAGCGGTCGCGTGTAGTGTTGCCATCGGTGTGATCTTCAAGTACACCGGGGGGAAGAAGGTGGACCGCACGGCACTGCTCACGGTCAACTACGCAGCCGCGGTAGGGGTGGCAGGCTTGCTGATCTGGGGCGGCGAGCGTTCCCCCGAAACGGGATTGGCCCTGTCTGTCGAGCTGATCGCCCTGGGGACTGGAGTGGGGGTGCTCCTCATCGCAGGATTCTTTCTGTTGTCCTACGCCACGGAGGTGGCCGGCATGTCCCTCGCGATTGGGGTGATGCGGGTGTCCGTGGTGATTCCATTCATTGCCTCCTGGTGGGTGTGGCAGGAGGTCCCGTCTGTGGCCCAGGGCGTGGGCATGGTGCTCGCGGGCGTTGGATTTTTCTTGCTTGCCCACAAAAAACGGGCGCCGGATCCGGTGGCTGGAGTGGGGGCAGGGGCAGTGCAAGGGCCATCGGTCAATACCATGCTTCAGGGTGTGGACTGGTACGCGTTCGGGGTCTTGGCACTTACCTTCGTCGTAGGAGGGAGCGTCGACCTTTCGATGAAGACATTTGAGGAACATTTTGGGGCCACGAACAGCCAGGTTCTCTTCCTCCTGTTGGCCTTCGGCGCGGCCTTTCTGATTGGGGCGACCATCGTTGGGGCACGGATTGCGCAAGGAAAGCGTTGGCCCTCTTCGCAGACGATCGGGTGGGGCGTAGTGCTGGGCGTCGCCAACTACGGGTCGCTGGAATTCTTGCTGCGCGCCGTTGCCGAACTGCCCGGACCGTTCGTGTTTCCAGCGAACAACATCGCCATCATGGTCTTGTCGGCCGGCATCGGGGTGTTTGGGTGGAAGGAGCGGCTCACGATCGTTAACAAAATCGGGATCGGCTGTGCCGTCCTTGCTCTCATTCTCCTGCGGATGTAGGTTGCATTCTAATTATACTTGAATGGCTGATCCGAATCGATCGCTCCGGTCGCTTCAATTTGATTGGTCAGCAGATTGGTTTTCCAAAAACATGCAGGGAATGACCCGCCGCACGTCGCTCGGGATTGGTATTTTGATCGGCCTCCTCGTGGCCGCTGGGGTAGCTCTATGGTGGCAGCAAGGCCCCTCCGAAGAGAAGGTGCGACGCACCGTCATTACGACGGTGCAGGAGGAAGCGCCCGCCTCGTTTCTCGTGACCGGTACCCTCGACGTCAGCGTCTCAGTTCGGCTCGATTCCTCCGAATATTTGACGCCCGACTGGCTGACGTACGTGGTGTCGGTGTCACAACCTTCGGCCCTCCCGCTGCTACAGGGGACGTCACGTATCGAGGTGCAGGTCCCTGGGCGGGTCTCCTATGGGTTCGACGTGCGAAGCCTTTCCCCGGAGATGATTGCGGTGGAAGAGGACGACGTGATTGCCGTCGATTTGCCCGAGCTGTCGGTTCACAGTGTCGAGACCGATCTCGACCGGTTACGGGTCCGGACGCAGGCCGAAGGGTGGATGCGGGTATTTCCCTCGGAGATCCACGATCAGGTGCGGACGGAGGCGCTGGAAAACGTGCAGAATGCCTTCCGACAGCAGGCCCAGCGCCATCTCAAGTCCGCTACACAACCTCGCGTAAACACGGCGCGCGCCCTCGAATCGATGCTAACACCTCCCTTACAGGCGGCAGGTGTCGAAAACCCGCGCTTCCGAATTCGGGTCGGTGATCGCCTGTCGCTTACGCCAAACGAGACGGATGCGCAAAACTTTCAGAAATGATTGAAACTGCTTAGCGGGTCCCGTGTACGTTCACCAACTCGTTTCCCCGGCGAGCTCGGCACCCACTGAAGGGGGCTTCCGTTGCGCAGCGCTGACTCCCCGAGCACACATCGGCGATGGCTGGTGAAGATTCTCATTTTTCCACCGCGGAGGAGTCTGCCGCGTACGTGGACACGCCGTACGGTCTAATGTCTGCGGCGGGGCGGTGGTATCACATTCCTGAAGACGGGCTGCGAGAATACGCGGGATCCGTGCTCGATCACGTTTCGCTCGACCAGCTCGTTCGCTGGGCCGACGCTTGGTTGGAGTCCCCGCGGACCATCGCGCTCTGGATTCTTCCCATTCTCTTGTGGGCTCTGCCCCTCGTCTGGGCCGTGCTTGGGATTGTGGGCCTCTACTGTGGATGGGCGCTTGCAAGCCCCTCCTTTCCCGGCGTGTTTGGGGCGAAGGTCGTGTCGGTTCTTCGCAACGTCTACCTGCAGGGGCTCTACTATGCTAGCACGCTCAGCTTCCTGGCGGTGGGGGAGCAGCTAGCGGCCGTAGGCATTGGACTGACGGCGTTTGTGCTTTTCCGGTGGGGCATTGTGGAGTGGGCCCTGCGATCCGGGCTGCGAGTTGTTCAGCGCCAGCTGTATCCCCTCCCCGTTGCCGATCAGATCCTTCGAGGCCTCATCGTGCGAGCGGCCGTGAAGTACCGAGTGTCGGTGCCCCAGGTCGATGCCATCACCAGCGACATCATCGACAACTGGGGCACCGAGACGTCGGCCGATGACTCGACTGAACATCCCGCCTCGTAGCGGGCGTTTTTCTTAGACTGTCTCTTGATTGGCTCTATGCCCAACCAGGACGCTTCGTTTGTTGAAGATCGTGCTGCGGATTCTGCGGCTGATCGTCTTGCTGAGCGCGTACGTGCAGCGTTGACCGCCCCTGCGAATGGCGCGACGCGAATCGTGCAGGTGCGCGTTCCGTTACGAAATTCGACGGATCCCATTGAGTGGGTTCGGGCCCAACCGGCCGCCGAACGAGTGTTTTGGGCGCCTCGGACTCCGGGGGCAACCGTCTCTCGCGCGTCCACGACGGGCGATCCTCATTCTCCCGACTTGAACGAGCCGCGCTCCATCGCCGCGATCGGCGCCGCCGACGTACTGACCGGCGACCGGCAGCCGATGGAATACGGGGAGTTGCACCAGGTCCTCCAGGAACGATTTCGTGGGGCAGAGGCCCCCATCCGATATTACGGAGGGCTCCGCTTTGACGCCCCGCAGTCTCGGACGACGGACACTCCCGATCACCCCTGGGTGCCGTTCGGCACGTTTCGGTTCATTTTGCCTCGCTTCGAACTTCGGCAGGAGGGAGACGAGCGAGTCATCTGCTGTAATCTCGTCCGTCCCCGAGATGAAGGGCAGGCCGACGCACTGGTGGACCAGGCGCGACAGTTGACCTTTTCCGCCGTGGGGACACCGCCGTCCCTGCCCACGCCCTTTGGGCGACGCGATCACCCGGAGAAGGAGGGATGGACCCAGATGCTCAACTGGGCTCTAGAGGCCATCCGAAAGGGAAGCCTCAGCAAGGTGGTGCTGGCCCGTATGGTGGCTCTCGAACTGGGCACGTCCCTCGATCCCTTTGACGTTCTCCATCACTTGAAGACCGCGACACCGGGGTGTTTTCACTTTGCGCTCTCGCCGGCTGATGGCTCGACGTTTCTCGGGGCATCTCCGGAACGACTTTTCCGCCGGCGAGGCCGACAGGTGGAAAGTGAGGCCGTAGCCGGAACGGGGGAGCGAGGGGACACGCCCGAGGCAGACGCTGCGCTATGGGACGAACTCCTGAACAGCCCAAAGGAGCGCCGCGAGCACGCCTTCGTACAGCGCGCCATTCGGAAGGAGCTGGAGCAGTTGTGTGCATCGGTTCAGGTGCCGGACACTCCGTCGGATCTTGCGCTTACCCGGGGACGGCACCTCCACGCTCGGTTGTCGGGGACGCTCCGTTCGGACGTCTCCACTACAGACCTGCTCGACCGTCTGCATCCAACCCCGGCCGTGGGCGGTGTCCCGACGGAGGAGGCGCTTACGGCCATCCGCACGCAGGAGCCATTTGATCGGGGCTGGTACGCCGGGCCAGTGGGGTGGATTGGGCCCGACGCCGCAGAATTTGCGGTCGCCATTCGGTCGGGGCTCGTGGAGAAGGAGGCGCTCACGCTCTTTTCAGGGGCCGGCATCGTCGACGGCTCGGTTCCGGAGCAGGAGTGGGCGGAGATCGAGCAGAAAATTGCTGATTTTGCCGCCGTGATGGGGCTCGGGGTTCACTCAACCGACGCTAGTGCTCAGTCAGGTTAATGATGTTGAGTGGCGAATTGTATTCTGTCTCCGAACGTTGCTGTCTGACACGAGAGTACGGTTTGACGGACAACGCTCAACCCGACATGGAAAACTTGACGCACCACTCGGGCCTGCCGGTGGCACGACTCCTTCCGCCACATCCGTTTAGATCCTTTCGCCTGGATCGGCACTCCCGATCATGTCCTACGATCCGCTCGACGCCCCGAACCAAACGTATCTATGGTCCCGGCTCCTCATTGAGGAACTCGTTCGGAACGGCATCGACACGTTTTTCATCGCTCCAGGATCTCGCTCAACGCCCCTTACCGTTTCGGCGGCCCGGCATCCCGAGACTGACGTAATTTTACACATAGATGAGCGCGGAACCGCGTTCGCGGCTCTCGGGCATGGGAGAGCGGTGCAGGAGCCGGCCGCGTGGATTACGACCTCGGGGACGGCGGTTGCCAATGGGCAACCTGCCGTGGTAGAGGCCTCGGTGGATGGGGTCCCGATGCTCCTCCTGACGGCCGATCGGCCCCCGGAGCTTCGAGACACCGGGGCCAACCAGACGATCGACCAGGTCAAGATTTTCGGGGACTACGTGCGCTGGCAGGCCGACGTGCCGCCGCCGTCCGCGGAGATCGATCCAGCATACGTCCTGACGACCGTCGATCAGGCCGTCCACCAGTCCCAGCGCACACCGCCGGGGCCCATTCACCTCAACTGTGGATTTCGAAAGCCGCTGGAGCCGGTGGCGTCCGATTGGGGAGGGGTAGTTCCCAGTGCTGTGGACCAATGGGCCCAGAGCTCCACGCCCTTCACGACGTACCCCACGCCAACGCCGGAGCCGTCCTCCGATCAGATCAGCACGTTGGCGTCGGCTCTGAGCAGTTACTCCCGCGGCCTCGTCGTTGCCGGACGACTCGATCGAGCAACCGACGCCGAGGCCACCCGTCGACTCGC
>JAHENZ010000040.1 GCA_018609755.1 Salinivenus sp.
CAGCAATTCGACGAGGAGCGCGCCGACGGGTACGACGATCGGATTCGGCGGATTGCCCCCGGCTACGACATACTGCATGGAGTGCTCGCCAGCGTCATGACGGCGGCGTTGGGGGACGAGGCGCACCTGCTCGTCGTGGGAGCGGGCACGGGCGCGGAGATTGTCGCGATGGCGGAGGCGCAGCCGAACTGGCGCTTTACGGCCGTCGATCCGTCCCCGGAGATGCTAAAGCGATGTCGCGAACGGATCGCGGCCACGGAGCTGGAGGATCGAGTCGGTTTCGTGTGTGAGCCTGTCGAGGAGTTGTCGGGCCCCCGACAATTCGACGGGGCTACCTCCATTTTCGTCGCGCACTTTCTCCAGGACCGGGACGCAAAGCAGCAATTCTTCGCCTCGATTGCGCGTCTGCTGCGACCAGAGGCGCCGTTCGTGATTGGGGACCTCTATGACAGTGGAGAGGGAAGCGAGCAGTTATGGGCCGCGTGGCAGGAATGGTTCTCGCGGACGGGGGCGTCGGACGAAGAGGTGGAGCGGGTATTTTCGAAGATAGACGACGAAATTTCGTTCGTGCCGGAGGCAGAGCTGGATCAGATCGTGCAGGCAGCGGGCTTCGCTCCGCTGACCCGCGTGTACCAAAGCCTTCTGTGGGGGGCGTGGTGGGCGCATCGCGACTGACGGTGATCTGGAGTGACGGGCAGTGGGGGACACGCGACAGCGGGATGGTGTATGTGTGAAAGCGTGGAAAGACGACTCCGGACGTGATCCGAAGGATGGCTGTGTCAGCTACACACGTCCACACTTTATCGATTGAGCACATGGATCGGTGTAGGGCGCTGTGGGTATGGCACAACCCCTTCCCTTCCGCACTTCGCTTACGATCGCCCCCGTTCTCATGACCGACGCCGATGCCTCGCCCGACTCGTCTCCGTCATTGCTCCGCCGCATTGCCGTGTGGGGCGGCGGCATATTGGGCGGCCTCCTCGTCCTTCTTCTGATCGCCGCGCTGCTGATCCCGCAATTCTTTACCTCGGAAGAATTGAAGGGCTACGTGATTCCCCCGATGGAGGAGGCCACCGGGCGGCAGGTGGAGATCGACGAGATTGGGCTCCGCGTGCTGTGGACGCCCGCGGTGTCCGTTTCGGGCTTCCGCCTCGCCAACCGGGAGGGCTACGGCCCGGAGCCGGGCGTTGAGGCCAAAGAACTGAACGTAGAGGTGGCCCTCTGGCCACTTCTTACCGGCGCCATCGAGCCGTCGGCCGTAGAGCTCGTCGATCCGGTGGTTCGCTACGAAATTGCAGAGGACGGGAGCACCAACATCGACGACCTCATGGCGAGTGACACGACGCAGGCCGAGGCGGAGGAGGGGAGTCCCCTTCCGATTCCCGTCTCCAACTTCCGCACGTCGGGCGCGCAGGTGCGCTACCTGGACCGCGGCACCGGCCAGTCCGTGGAGCTCGACTTCGACGCGCAGCTCAGCGCGTTGCCCGACGGCAATGGGCTTACGAGTGAGGGCACCATCGACGTGCAGGCGCTCCGCGCCGTGCTGCCGGACGTGCAGGAGGACACGCTGGCGGTGACGGATGCTACGATCACATACGACGTCCGCGCGGCGTTAGCGGACGGGCAGATCGATCTGTCAGACCTCACCATTGAGACTGCTCCCATCACGGTGAATACCACTGGCAGTGTCACTCGGCTCAACACGCATCCGGCGGTGGACCTCACCGTCGAGACGCGCGAAGCCGATCTTGCGCAGCTGGCGGCGTTCGCTCCCGCAGCGGCGGTCGAGGGACTCAATCCGCAGGGCAGCCTCCAGCTCAACACCACCATTCAGGGGCCGCTGCCCGACAGCACCGGGGCGACGGACAGTCTCTCGGTGGACGGCACCGGGCAACTGTCTGGCATCGGCGTCGACTATCAGGGCACTGCCATGCTCCGCGACTTGAATGCCGATCTGGTACTCTCCCTCGATAGCGCCGCGGTCCGATCCATACAGGGCCAGCTGCTTGACGCCGACCTGCGCGGAAATGTGGCCGTCGCCGATCCGATGGGGACGCCTCAGGTCGATCTCGACCTGGAGACCGGCACAATGAATCTGGGGGACCTCGCGGCGTTTGCCCCGCCCGAGCAGGTGGAGGGGTACAATCCCCAGGGCACGCTTCAGATTGCCCTTACGGCCAACGGACCGATTCCGGAGGGCACGGAGGGCATGGATCAGTTGACGGTCGACGGCTCCGGTCAGTTGGCAAGCGTCGGCGTCGACTACGACGGCACGGCGCTGCTGCGCGACCTGGGCGCCGATCTCTCCTTCTCGTCTACGACCGCCGCGGTGAAAGGGCTCAAGGGACAGCTCCTCGGCAAACCGCTGGAGGGAAACGTCACGATCCGCGATCCGCTGGGAAGCCCCACAGTGGACGGGCAGCTGGCGGGCGCGGCAGACATTGCAGAACTTTCAACGCTCGCGGGCGAGGATGCGGGCATGGAGGGCCTGCGCGGCACCGCCGACTACGACGTGCAATTTGCCGGGCCGGTGGACAATCCGGACGCCATCCGACCCAGCGGCCGGATTCAACTCACGAAATTCCGCTATCCGTACGAAGGGTTCCGGCATCCCGTCGAGATTCCGAAAGCCACCGTGCAATTGACCGGCACCGGCCTCTCGATGGATCGATTCGAGATCCGAACGGGGGAGCAGACGATGGCTCTGCAAACGACGGTACGCAATCTCTTTCCCATTTCGAAGGGGATGGCCGAGACCGATCCCGCTATGGCCGTCGACTTCACCTTCACGTCCGACCGCCTCGACCTCGTCGAGCTGTACCCGGAGGCCACGGGGGACACCTCCGAGGTCTACTACTCGCAGCTCTTCGCCGCCACCCTTTCCGGCTCGGAGGTGAACGGCCGGTCGCCGGAGGCCGTGGCGAAGAAGCTGTACGGCGGCACCGAGCTCCCAGCGTATACCGTGAACGGCAACGTCGAGATTGCGACCTTCCTCAACGATCCCCAGCGCGTGGATGATCTTGCGTTCGACGTGCAGATGCGCGATCGCCGATTGGAGATTCGCAACCTGTCGGGCACCACGTACGAGGGGCAGCTCGCCGGATCGGTCACGTTTGATCAAAGCGGCTCCGCCACGAGTGCGGCCCGTTCGGGAACGGGCGAGTCGGTAATGCTCGCGTCCGCTGGAGGCGGGGCTGCGCCCATGCCGCCTTCGTCCGACCTTGACTACGACATCCAGCTTGAGGGGGCGCGGGCCGGGGCCTTTCTGGAAGACTGGACCACGCTCGGGAGCGTCGTGAACGGCACGCTCGACCTCCAGATGGATGGCGACACGCCCCTTACGGAGGGCTTCCTGCCGGTGGCCAACGCCCTCACGGCCAAGGGCACCTCGATCGTCGCCAACGGCGGCCTCTCACTGGAGCTCGGCGCCGTGAAGACGCTCGTCGAAAAGCTGGGCCTCGGCTCGACGCTGACCTCCTTCAAGCGGTTCGGCGGGCCGTTCACCATTGAAGACGGAACCCTGAAGTTGGGGACGTGGGAGATGGGTGGGGCCTCCACGAACGCCCAGCTTTCCGGGGCGCTTGGGCTGGCGGGCAGCGTCGACGTAGAGATGCGAATGGACGTGCCGCTCTCGGCCCTCCAGAAGACCAAGATTCCGGGCCTCGTGGGGGATGGCGGAGGCAAGCTGGCGAGCCTCGTGCAGAAGCTGGCCGGCGGGGACGCGGGCAGCAGCACGATCCCGATTCGCGTCCAGGTGGGCGGCACCATGAGCGAGCCGACCGTGGAGGTCGTGGACAAGGACGCCGTGCGGTCCAAGATTCAGAGTCTGGTCAAGGAGGAGGGCCTCAACCGCGTGCGGAATTTGTTTGACGGAGGATAGCGCTCCGCTTAGGGACGGTCCTGGCTTGTAATTTTACGTACACGTCATTCAATTAAGAAAAAGCTTTCTCGAATCAAAGATTCTGAGGCAAATGATACGTTTCTGCCTCGTCGGCATTTCCAGCCTCCTGGTTCTCGGGCTTATCGCCCCGTCCTCCGCCGCACAGTCCGAACGCAGCTACGTACTTGGGGAGAGCGTCTCGTTCGACGGGGAAAAGACACTGTCGCTAGAGAAAAGAGATTTCGTTGGTACCCTGGAGGGAAGGAGTCATTCTACCGAACAGCTCGGCATAACGTCCCTCGACGAGAGGCTGGTCGCGAGTACACGTCGGAACGTCGCCCGGCGCCCCGATTCTACCTCCACGAACGTCCTCGCGCCCATCGGACTCGGCGTTGTGGGCGGAGCTGTCGGATCCTTTGCTGGAGGACTTGCCGGAATTAGCCTCGCAGGGGCGAGCAACTGCGATTCATTTTGTGGATTGGGTTATATGTTTTATGGGGCACTCGTGGGAGAAATGGTCGGATTATCGACGGGAGTGTACTTGGGCACAAAACGAGGGGGAAACTATCTGTTGACCCTCTTGGGAGGCGCAGTGGGCACAGTCGGGGCAATCGGGTTGGCAAGTCAAGTGGACGGTCCGGGTCTCCTGGTTGCGGGTCCGGCAATGCAGCTTGCGGTGACGATCCCGATTGCTCAGTCCTCTTGGTGAGGTGGGGCGGCGCCCATCTGGGGATAGGGAATCAGGGAAAGCGAAGAGTGTGGAGCCCCCGCTAACATCTAGGCGCTGCTTCTGTAGGAAGAAGTAAATACGGGGTTCTGAGGACGACGCACGTGTCCTCCATCGGATTCGGTTGTCAATCACTCTGTACTTTCCCTCGCACTACTATGTCTGAAAAGACCTCTCGACGCGACTTTCTGAAACGAGCGGGGTCGGCCCTGGCCGTCTCCACGGTTGGTTTTTCGTCCGTCATTCTACCGAGCCGCGACCGAACGATTGGGGTGGCGCTCTGCGGATTGGGCAGCTACGCCAGCGGCCAGCTGGCGCCGGGGTTGCAGCGGGCGGAGCACTGCGAGCTTAGAGGCATTGTGACCGGCTCGCCGGAAAAGATTCCAAAGTGGCAGCAGAAGTACGACATTCCGGACGCGAACGTCTACAGCTACGAGACGCTGCCCGACATCGCCAACAACGATGACATCGACGTGGTGTACATCGTCACGCCGACGGGGGTGCACGCGCGAGACGCAATCAAAGCGGCCAAGGCGGGCAAGCACGTCTGGTGCGAAAAGCCGATGGCGATGGACGAAGAGGAGTGCCAGAGTGTGATCGACGCCGCGGACGCAAACAACGTGCAGCTCACCATTGGCTACCGGCTGCAGCACGAGCCCAACAACCGAACCGTTATGCGCTACGCGGAAGAGGAGACGTACGGCGCAGTGACGGAGGTGAACGTGGGCGCGGGCTACAATGGGGCCCACCCCAACCCGGACAACTGGCGCCGAGACGCCGAGCTCGGCGGCGGGGCCCTCTACGACATGGGCGTCTATTCCATCAACGCCGCCCGGTACGCGACGGGCATGGAGCCGGTGGCCGTGACGGGCCGCACGTGGTCCGAACGAGAAGACATGTACAGCGAAGTCCCCGAGTTCGCCGAGTTTACGCTGGAGTTTCCCGGCGGTGTGACGGCAACGGGGGAAACCAGCTTCGGCAAGTCGACGAACTATCTGGACGTGTCGTACACCGACGGCTGGTGTCGGCTGCGGCCGTTTCAGTCCTACTCCGGCGTGCAGGGCGAGACCAGCGACGGCACGCAGCTCCAGCCCAGCGGCCGCGACCAGCAGGCCCGGCAGATGGACGACGACGCTCGTGCCATCAAGAACGGCGAGGATCCCATCGTCCCTGGTGAGGAAGGGCTGGCCGACATCCGCATCGTGCGGGCCATCATGGAATCATCGGAGAAGGACGGGGCACGGATTGAGCTCTAAGCCGTCTTGTTCCGGCTATCGATTCCGGCGAACGTACAAGCCCTCGATGCGCCCGTCGCCGGTCCGGTCCACAAGTTTGGCGAGTGGATGTTCGCCTGCACGGACGTGCAACACACGCTCTCCGGTCCGATCCGACGAGACCCACCGAGCGCTGAGTGCGCCCTGCAGACCGAGGCGGCGGCGCTCCGCTTCGAGGTGGCGGACGCCGGAGCGACCGAGGAGGTCGATCAGAATTTCTACGCTGATGGACATGCCCTCGTCCCGGCGGGGGGGACGCCGAAAGACAATGTCTTCGGCGGGGCGTCGATGCCATCGAGGCGCGGGCGGCCCGTAGATTCTGCCTTCGTGGGTGACGACCACGGCGGATCCTTGCTGCTTCCGGAGGGCGATCCGGCAGTCCATCGGGGCTGGCTGCTGCCCGGGCGGATGTCCCGGATACCAGAGGCGGCACAGGCCCCGAGGGGGGCGGTGCCCTTTCGGGATGTGAAGGCTGCGGGGCCCGCGGGCGCGCCGATCTCCGGACCGGCGTGAACGGCCGTTGGACGCGCGATTTTTCGCAGGTCGGGACCACTGCTCCTTCCGGTCGGCTTGGTCGTGGTCCGCCCTAGGGGCCCGGTCGAGTCCCGGAGGACCGCCCCCGCTGGCGCCTTGTCCCGAAGCGTTCACGGGAAGTAGGCCGACGAGGACGGCGACGAAAAGAACCGCGGATCTCTGAATCTGAATCCTCATGGCGACGGGCCGCTGGTTGTGAGTCTGTGTGCGTGCCCAGTACGCCGGAGCCGATTCGGGAAAAGTAACGGCCCATCGCAGCGGAGCGGGCGATTGGAGACGTTTCCGGCCGTCGGTCGTTCAGGGGGGCGCACGTCATGCCTACCATCCAATCACGGGTTGTTGCAGGGACGGCCAGGCATCAGCCACCCCGGGGCCGCGCGCCGCAGGAATAATGTGTTCGTCCAGGAGACGAAGGATTTGCGTGTTGTGATCGTCGCTGCCGGGCGGACGGTTGCTGAGCGATGACGAGCAGGTCACCACGAGGTCCAGCCGCGGGACGACGAAGACGTACTGCCCGCCGTAGCCCCACGCGAAGGCCACGCGCTCGCCCCCGAACCGGTGCGTAAACCAGAGGTAGCCATACTGGTGATTGCGGTACGTCGACAGCACGTAGGTTTTCCAGGAGAGCGTAATCCAGTCCGGGGAGAGCACCTGCTGCCCCTCAAACCGACCATCATTCAGGTAGAGTTGGCCGAAGCGGAGCATGCCCCGCGGTGTGAGCGACAGGTTGTTGCCGCCGAAGTAGCGGCCGACCGGCGACCGTTGCCAGCTCCGGATGCGCACGCCGAGTGGGTCGAAAAGACGATCCTGCGCGTAGGCCCGGAGCGACTGGCCGGTCGCTTCCGCGATGACGGCCCCCAGAATGTGCGTGTTGCCGGTGCTGTAGATCATCTCGCCCCCGCGCCGATCTTCCATCGGGCGGCGCAGGGCATTGGCCACCCAGTCGCGGCTTGTGACCCATTCGCCGTAGTTGCCGAAACTTGTCGACTCCAGCCCGGCCTGCTGGGTGAGGAGATTGCGGACGGTGATGCGTTGCTTCCGCGGAGCGTTCGCCAGCAAGTCCGGAAAAAACGGGCCGATGGGCTGGTCGAGTCCGTCGATCGCGCCCTCGTCGATGGCAATGCCCGCGAGGGCACTGATCACACTCTTGCTGGCGGACTTGAGGTTGGCGCCGCGATTCAGGCCACCGGTCCCGAAGTAGACCTCCGCTATTGTCGTGTCGCCACGGGCCACGAGCAGGCTGGTGAGGGGCGGCGCAATCTCTTCGGCACGGGCCACCGCGTCGGCGAGGGCTACCGTGTCGAAGCCATGGGCGGTGGGCGGGTGGGCGCGCCACGTGACGGTCCGTCCGGCCTCCTGTCCGAAGGTGGGGGGCACTGCGAGTACGCACACGAGTCCCACCAGCAATCGAAAGAGCACGCTGGAGAGCAATTTCTGCGACGACGGCACAGCACGGGGATGTCAGTGAACGGAGGAAGGAGAGCGGTACTCTCAACCCGTTGTCCTGTTCGGTCGGCCTCCAAATCATTACAGTCATGGATAATTCGCCCTCGAATCTCCTCGAAGACGTATGTACCGAGCGCTCCTCCTCACGTGCATCGACGAGCAGGCGCGGACACTGCGTCTGGAACGGTAAGCCGCTACAGCTCC
>JAHENZ010000041.1 GCA_018609755.1 Salinivenus sp.
AGCCTCCCAGAAGCGAGCAGCTTCGCCAAGAATATTTCTCGACTGGAGATCTCAGATCTCCTTGCTCGAAATGACGTGCCGTAATTCGGGAATTTTGAGATCGCGGCTTCAACCCGCAAATTCATCTGTAACGGTCCACTAGTGGTGCGTCAAGTTTTCCGTGTCGAGTAGAGCCCCAATCAATGAACGGTATTTAGGCCGTCGAAGCAGCATTCAAGTGGGCGTATTCAATTCGGTACCCGGCACCTTCGGCTTGACTGACCACTAGTGGACTTGCACAACTACTCTGACAAATGCGAACCTTTATCGTCGTTAGTCGAATCTTGAGCCTTTTGGGCCTTTCTAACTGATTAGGACCCCCATCGCAGGCTGCAGGAGGCGGAGGAGATCCCGTTACGCCGTTGACGATATCTGGCAATTCAGTTGCGCAAGCCCACTAGCGAGAAGCAGCCGCCGGATGCCCTTGCGGTCCTGAACGAGACCGAGTCCTCTACGCCCCTGCGGAGTCAGAAGCCCCCGAAGCGAAGGGAAAGCTGGCCGTACGGCCCACTAAAGTCGTCCGCCGACAGGTTGGCTCTGTCGAACTCGTCGCCGGCCGCGAGGCGATAGCCTCCACTGAGCCCGAGCCGGAAGAACGACGTCACGTTGAGTTCGACCCGTCCACCGGCCTCTGTCACGAAGAACTCCACTTCTTCCAGGTGGTCGTCATGGTCTACATACTCATTCTCTACGAGTGCGGCATCTCCACCGCCGATGAGAAGTTCGGCGCCGTAGTGAATCAGCTCGGACGGGGCGCCGATGTATTCTAAGAGGACTCCCCCATAGCCGAACTCAACGAGGGCGGACTCGAGAGTGGGGTGATCGATGGGGACCCGGAACCTCGTAGCCAGGCCGTGCCCCCCGCCCCCGAGCACGAACTGGCGATTGATAATCCATCCGCCTCGTCCGCCGACCATCACGCCGGCGTCCCCGTTGATGGAGGTGACGGCCACGGTGGGGGCACCGTACCCTCCGCTGGACTGAATGCCATTAAGAAGCGTTTCGTCCTCTGGGGCATCGTCGGTTTGGCCGAGGGCCGGAGAGAATCCACCGAACGCGAGGAGAACACCTAATATCGAGGTCGCGAGATGAAGCTGGAAGTATCGAGTCGAGTACATTGGATTGAGCAATTTTAAAATGTGCGTTGAGAATGTCGAGAGGAGAGACTACTGCGTGTACAGCAGTCCTCAGTCTTTGAAAGTGGGCCCTCCGATGAGGCGGTCTCTATCAATACAGTCGAGCACCGCGATACACACAGCAGAAAGCAGTAGGCAGACAGGATCCCTCGCCAAATAGATGATTCCACTGGGGATACGAGGCGTCCGGTTCAGCATGTTACACGTCCTGGGAGGACGGATCCAAAATGGATTGGCAGTTCACACGCTTGGGGAGAGTTGACGGGGCATTTTCAACTGCGGAACGGACACTGTTCCCTGCCGAAGCGTTACAGTTCCTCCACCCTTCCCCACGTCCGACCGATTGTTCATGAGTGCTGAGATCAGGGATCGAGAGAGCACACCGGCAGCCGCCAGCGTTCAGGGTAACGAGTCCAACCGGTGCACGCTCTGTGATCTGCCCACCCCGGACCCGCCCGTGATCGGCGAGGACGTGGACGGCACCTTTTGCTGCCCCGGCTGTCGGGAGGTCTATCGCACGCTCGACGACCTGGAAGAGGGGGAGGCCGCGGCCGTACGGGATCGTCTGGAGGGGGGCGACACGGGGCGCGCTGTGCCTGACGGGGCGGCCGAGGCGTTTCTTCACGTACAGGGCATGCACTGCACGGCCTGCGAGGCGTTTTTGGAAGCGGTCGCCGAGCAAACGGACGGCGTCTACCGGGCGGAGGCGAGCTATGCCTCCGAAATGGTGCGCCTGCACTACGACGACGCGCGGCACGCAGAAGACGACCTCGTCTCGTTGCTCACCCGAGGAGGCTACACCGCGTCCCGTGAGCAATTGAGAAACGAAGAGTCGGAGACTGCCGCCCGGCTCATCTTCGGCGGCTTCTTCACCATGATGGTAATGGTGTGGTACGTCGTCTTCCTCTACCCGGTGTACGCCGGCGGAGAGGGCGTCGTGGCTCTGGAGGGCGAGTTCGCGCGCTATGCGCTCGGCAACGTGTGGCTGGCCACGACCGTGGTGCTCGGCATTACCGGCTGGCCGCTCCTGCGCAGCGCCGGGGTGAGCCTGCGCGTCCTGAAGCCGAACATGGACTTGCTAATCGTGATTGCAGCGGGCAGTGCGTACCTCTACAGCACCGGCGCGCTGCTGTTGGGCGAGTGGGAAGTGTACTTCGACGTGGCCGTCGTCATCGTCTTCGTCGTAACCCTCGGGCGCTGGTTCGCAGATCGGGTAAAGACACGGGCCGTGGGGTTGCTGTCTGATCTCACGCGCGAACAGGTGGACACTGCGCACCGCGTGGAGGCGGAAGGCAATACAGAGACAGTTGAGATTGATGCGCTCGATTCCGGCGACGTGGTGCGGGTGCGGCAGGGCGAGCGCGTGCCCATCGACGGCACGGTGGCCGAGGGACGAGCCACGGTCGACGAGTCGCTACTGACGGGGGAGGCACGTCCCGTATCGAAGGCCGCGGGCGACGACGTCATTGGAGGGAGTGTCGTTCAGACGAACGCAATTGACGTGCGGGTGGGCACGGAGGCGCAGAGCACACTCGACCGTCTCGTGCGCCTAATGTGGGAGATTCAAGCGTCCACTCCCGGCGTGCAACAGGTGGCCGATCGCCTGGCCTCGATCTTCGTCCCGCTCGTGCTGGCGCTCGGCGTCGGGGCCGTCGGCGTTCAACTTGCGATGGGCTCGACGTGGCCGTACGCCCTCCTCAGCGGGCTGACGGTTCTCATCGTGTCGTGTCCGTGCGCCCTCGGCCTCGCCACGCCGCTGGCCGTGGCGGCGGGCACGCAGGCGGGCCTTCAGCGCCGCATCGTCGTCAAACACGCCGGGGCCTTCGAGCAGGCCGCCGACCTCGGAATGGTCGTCTTTGACAAGACGGGCACTCTCACAACCGGGAAGATGCAGGTGGTGGACGCTGTGGGCGATTCCGACGCGCTGGCACGGGCTCGCGCCATCGAAGAGTGGTCGCCCCACCCCGTGGGCACGGCGATCGCCAACTCGGGCCCGAACGCCGACACCGAGATACAGGACGTAGAAACGCATCCGCGCGGCATTGCGGCGACGATCGACGGCACACGGATGTTCGTCGGGCACCCGGACGCGTACCGGGCACGAGGCGGCACCATTCCGGCGTCACTGGCCAAGCGGGCAGAGGCAGCCATCGAGAACGCCCAGGTCCCCGTCATGTTGGGGCCGATCGGAGGCGAGGCGCAGGGCCTCTTCGAGGTAGGCGACACGATTCGCAAGGAGGCCGACGCCGTCCTCGACCGTTTGAGCGGCACGGTCCGCATTGCCGTGTGCACGGGCGACCACGAACGGGCGGTGGCGCCCCTCCGCGCCGACCCGCGCATCGACGCGGTGTTTGCGGAGGTGCGGCCCGAGGCCAAGCGCGCGCTCCTCCAGCGATGGCGCACCGAGCACGGAACGGTTGCTATGGTCGGCGACGGAAGCAACGACGCGCCCGCCCTGGCCGATGCGGACCTGGGGGTGGCGTTCGGCCCCACGGCCCTCGCCGCCGACTCCGCCGACGTGGTGCTGCTGGACGATGACCTGACGCGGCTGCCCGACCTCCTCGACCTGGCCCGCACCACGCGCCGCCGCCTCCGGCAAAATTTGGGCTGGGCCTTCGGCTACAACGCCATTGCCATCCCACTGGCCATCGTCGGCTGGCTGAATCCGCTGGCCGCCGCCCTCGCCATGGCGTCGAGCAGCCTGCTGGTGGTGGGGAATTCAGCGCGGGAAATGATTCGAGGTGAAACAAGACTAAAGAAGGGAGAGTTGTACAATTGACGACCTGTGGATTATTTCTGGGGGTGAGAATGCGAAAACAGGTAGCCGACGCATCCGCTATACTTGCGGTTCTATTCGATGAACCCGCGGCAGGGGCGGTGCGAGAAGCAAGCCGAGAGCGCGACCTCATCTCGCCGGGATCTCTTCCCTGGGAGATTGGAAACGCTCTTGTTCTCGGCATTCGAAAAGGACGACTCACCGTTGAGACGGCGACCCAGGCGCTTCGGGAGTACGAGGAAATACCGATTCGCATGACCCCCATTGATCGTGCGGAAGCACTCACGATTGCCGAGACCGAAAGCGTGTACGCGTATGATGCATATATGCTTACCTGTGCACATCGACACTCGGCTCCTCTTCTGACCCTGGATCTGCAATTACGCTCAGTTGCTCGGCAACGTGACATCGCCCTTCGTCCGGAGGCCATCGACGGGGACGAACGGTACCAATAAAACGGGATCAGCAGGGATTTCCTTCAACACAATGACTAGGGCGATCATGAATGTCTATACGTACTCGGAAGCGAGACGCAATTTTGCCGCGGTGCTGGATGAAGCAGAGCGCGACGGAGAGGTCCGCATCACACGGCGTGACGGGCGGAGTTTCACGTTGCGTCCAACACCAACGGGATCGCCGTTCGATGATGTAGATCCCGTCACCGGAACGGGAACAACGCTCGACGACATTAACGAGTGGGTGCGTGAGGGTCGGGAACGCGGCATCAGCAGTTGATTCTGTCCGACACTGACGCTACATTCACGAACGAAGCTAGGGGTGTGCGGCGCCACGCGGCGACCGGGCTGAGAGAGTCCCTTCGAACCTGATCCGGTTCACACCGGCGAAGGAAAGCAAGACCTGGGGCCTATCAGGCGTGCGTACCATCTCTGGCTTCGCCTTTTCCTGTCTTATTCTGCGAAGCCATCGTTCTCCGACGCCATGCCTGAAACTCTCGCTGCTCCCCTCGACACCCGTCCGTACACAGTTCCGCCGTTTGCCGAGTCGTGCCTGGCGTACGCTCGCGACGCCTGGGACGAGGCCGTCGACCATCCGTTCGTTCACGCCCTCGCCGACGGCACGCTCGACGCCGAGCATTTCAAGTTCTACCAGATGCAGGACGCGCGCTACCTGGAGGCCTTTGCCGACGCCGCCTCCCTCATCTCGACCCGCTGCCCAAAGCCGGACGACAAGCTCTGGTTCATCGACGCCGCCCGCCTCGCGATTGTCGTCGAGGGCGAGCTCCACGAAGGCTACGGGGAGGAACTGGGCTACGGGCCCGAGGACATCCGCGATCTAACGCTCACGCCCAACAACCGCGCCTACCAGAATCACATGCTGGAGCGGGCGCAGCGCGGCACCCTCGTGGAGGCGGTGGCTGCCCTCACGCCCTGTCCGTGGCTCTACATCGAGTTGGGCCAGCGCCTGGAGCGCGAGATGGGCGCCGTGCCCGACGATCATCCGTACGCCGAGTGGCTGGAGATGTACCGCGACCCGGACTTCCACGAGTACATGGACAACCTTTTGGCGCGGCTGCAGCGCTTTGCGGACGCGGCGGACGAGTCCGCCCGCGAGGCTGCCCGTACGGCCTTCACCACCAGCGTCCGCTACGAGTGGATGTTCTGGAACCAGGCCTGGACACAGCAGGAGTGGCCCGTGTAGGGAATGGCGAATTGCGAGGGGTGAATGTCGAGTTGGAACGCCGATCCGTTTTCCACCATCCTCGCCGGAGGGGGCTCTCCGCGAGATACTGAAGCGGGAGACGTGACGCACGACATCCGGGGCTCACGTTTCACGCCTCACGTCCTGCTTGAGAACGGCGGAAGAGGTCGTGCTTTATACGGAATCCAACGGTCCATGACAGGTCGAGCGTTCTTGAAAATGGAGTTCTATACCATTCGGAGTCAACTCTGACCTCCAGTGTCCCGACATCCTGAGTTGGATTTTGTATTAACTCTACGACTGCGGTTGTGCCCCCCCACAAATGGGAGTCACTGCATCCGCACCGGGACGTGCCCTACGTCCATCGTGCGGGTGGCCGAGACGGTGGAGTCGGGCGCGACCTGCGCGGTGGCCGTCACCGTGAGGGCGTCGGGGCGCTGCCCGACGGGAAGCGACCACGACGCTTCGAACGACGCCGTGTCGGAGGGCGTCCACGTGTGGCTGGGGGCCGTGGTGAGGGCGGAACCGTCGGTGGCCGTGAGACGGTCGAACCGGAGCGTGGTGCGGCGGGCCAGTGCCGTATCAGGGCGGACCGTGAACGTAAAGGTCCACGTCTCATCGTCCGCCTGAACCCGGAGCCGATGGGCACGAACCTCCGGCGCCACCGACGGCACCAGGGCACCGCCGTCCTCCAACGTGGGCTCCGGCGTCTCGGTCGTCTGCACCGTGTCGGATTCCTCTCCGTAAAACAGGTAGGAGCGAATCAGCGTCATGCCCTCAATGCCGAACGCAAGTCCGAACGCCAGTGTCAGCAGGATGCGGACGAGCCACTTCTCGTAGGTGTCGGACTCGTTCCGGGATGAAGCGCCCGATGGTGCTTCCACGGAGGAAGTCGGTTCGGAAGAAGAGTCGGCGGTACCCAAGAGAGAAGAGCCGTTGGTGGGAAATCGATTCTGTAGGAGGCCGTCTGTTGCGTATTTCGTATTGCGTATTGGGAGGCCTTCTGAACGCGTCGAGCGTCCGCTGCTGGTTGGCCTCTCTCCCCGCAAAGCGGACCGGTAGGGACGAGTCACGCTGGAAAAAGTCCGCGCCTCCGAAAAAGCCACCGTTCGTTCGCCCCCTCCCTTTCGCTCAACGCATTACGCACTACGCAATATGCACTACGCAATCGTCATTACACGGGCGACGGCGGTGCTCCCGGCGAGAAGAGGCCGTCCATCACCATGTCCGCCAGCGGCAGCGTGTAGGCGAGCAGGACCAGGACGATGGCAATCCCAATCCACAGTTTCATGTTGTCCAGAATCTTCGGCGAGTGCTCCGGTCCACTCAGCGGGGCGGGCAGCGTGTCGTCAATCGGCCCCTCTTCCCCTCCGCGCCAGCTGGCGACGACCACGACCAGGAAGAAGATCAGCGAGATGAACAGGATGGTGCCGCCCAAGGCCACCTGCCACTGCATCTCACTCACCGTGCCGAACGGCGGATCGTAGGTAACCGTCCGGTACTCCGGCTCCGACACGCGACGCGGAATGCCGGCCAGCCCGGCCCGGTGGAGGGCATTGGACATGAGGGTCATGCCTGCGAACCAGGTGTAGGGCTGCGCGAGCGCCAACTTCTTAAACTTGAGATTACGGCCCGTAAGCTGTGGCAGGATCCAGTAGGTGATGGCCATGAACGTGAGCGCCGAGGCCGTGCCCACCGTCAGGTGAAAGTGACCGGGGATCCAGGCCGTGTTGTGGATCAGCATGTCGATGTTGAGCGACGCGTTGATCATGCCGCTGAAGCCCCCGGCAGCAAACATGATGCCGGCCAGCGCACAGCCCACGAATGCCGGCCGGTTCCACGGCAGCGCCCCCATCCAGGCGAAATAGCCGGAGCCCCCCCGCTGACGCGCCCCGTGCTCCATGCTGGAGATCACGGTAAACGCCGTCATGAGACTCGGCAGCAGGATCAGGAGCGTCGAAATGACCGCCCATATCTTGTAGCCCAGCGTGATGCCGGGGTCGGCGTACTGGTGGTGGAAACCGATGGGCGTGGACAGCAGCAGGAAGAGAATGAAAACGATGCGCGTGAGCGAATCGCTGAAGAGGCGTCCGCCCGAAAGCTTCGGCAGGATCGAGTACCAGACGAAGTAGGCCGGCAGCAGCCAGAAGTAGACCACCGCGTGACCGAAGTACCAAAAGAGCGTCCGGGGCAGCAGCGGATCGATGTTCGTGACGAGCCCAAGCGACCACGGGATGAGGAGGACTACCACTTCCAGCGCCACCCCGATGGAGCAGACGTACCACATGAGCATCGTGAACAGCACCATGTAGGTCTGCAGCGGAATTGTGGCGTCGGGGTTCTTCTGCCGCCACTTGCGGAAAGACCAGAACCAGTCGGCGGCGGCAAGCCAGGACCCTACGACCAGCAGCGCGGCGCCGATGTAGAAGAGAGGATGCGCCTGAAGCGGGGGGTAGAAGGTGTAGAGCACCGCGGCACTAATCTCGGTTCCGGGGATGAGCCCCCCGAGGATGGCTATGGTCGTGAGCACAGTCCCTACCGTCATCATCCAAAACCAGCTCCACGCGAAGGTCATGTTCTCCGGCTCACGCTCCAGGCTGCGCGAGACGCCCCATTGATAGAGCCCTACGATGAAGAAGGTCGTGAAGACAAGGGCGAGCAACACCCCGTGACCCGTGAGCACGTCGTAGTACTGCACCGACGAGACGATGCCGCGAAACGTACCGGTGCGGTGGAGGGCCTGAATGAGGCCGAATAGACCGCCGATACCCAGGGCGGTGAAGGCCACGATAAAGGACGCCTTGACGATGCGAGTGGCGTCGGGATAGCGGTCAACAAACGTCATTGGCTATAGCGTTTCCGTATTGGAGCGTCGTCGTGTCGGGAAGGCAGGCACGTTCAACGTAAGGCGGTGCGACGTTGGACGTGGGAGGTATTGTATTCGGGAGCAGCCGTGTCGAGCAGCACCAGAGCCCTCAGTTCGCACTGGTACTCACGAGATTGCTTTCGTCGTACTCGGAGGCAGGAACGACCTTAATCTGTCCCTGCATCGTATGGTGGGCGGCGCCACAGTACTCGTGGCAAATCACACCGTAGGTGCCCGTCTTCGGGAAGATGGTGGTGAACGTCGCAATCTGGCCGGGAATGGCCATCGCATTGATGTTGGTGCCGACCACCTCGAACCCATGGATGACGTCTGGGCTCGTAATGTGAAAGGTCACCCGCTTGCCCTTCGGCAGCACGAGCGGCTGGCCGGAGCTGGGCCGGAAGAGAAACTTCTGGGCCAGCATGTAGACGTCGTACTCGCCATTCTCGGCCTCGCGTACGCCCGGATTGGAGAAGGGCCCCTCAGCCATCACGGTCTTCGGATCGACCGTTTTTCCCGAGCGGTCGCCGCCGGGAACTTTTAAATCGAGCACTGTAAACCCGAACATCACGATGCCGATGAAGCACGCGATGAGGAACAGCGAAAGGCCGATCCAGAGTTTTTCGAATCGGTGTATATGCATAATATAACCAAAAATTTACGTATAGGACGAGAATGAGACCACGTCCACCTTCGGACGGTGGCCTCACGAGGGTCCAGGAGCGACGGCACAAACCGCTCTACTCGATGATCGAGGGGCTGCGCCCGGCAAATTCGACGAAATACATCAGCGCGTAGAGAACGAGGAGCAGGAGGAAGTAGCCCCCCGTCACGGCCAGCGTCCCAACCGGATCAAACTCCTCGTGTGAGATCTCCTGAACGATTTCGTCATCCGGAACCGCCTCGTCGGACGAGGCGGCGTTCGAAGCAGAAGCGTCGGCAGACATCAGTCAGCAGGCAATGGGTGAAACGGCAGACGACGAGGGGGCAGGTCCAGCGGGGGCATTAGCTGGCAGGCGCCCAGGAGTTGCAGTACCCGTTCGCGGCCACAGGACCCGGAAACAGCTGGCATCCGCCACAGCCTTCGCCGTACTCTCCTTTGACGTAGAGCTGGCAGTTTGCACAGTTCTTGTCGTCTTGGGGCGTTTCCTCAACGTAGTTCAGCGAACTGACCATCTGCTCCCGCTGCTTCTTCTGCGCATCGGACAGGCTTGAGAGGTCCGAACAGTTGGCCGAGGCCGACCCACTGCTGGAGCCCCCCGAATCGGACGAATCGTCGGAGCCACCGCAGGCGGCAAGCAATGAGCCGCTGGCCCCCACGACACCGGCGATACCGACCGACTGCAGGAAGCGGCGTCGGGAGACGCGGTCTTGATCGTTGGAATTCATAAGGTTAGTCGTGAGCTTCATGGTAGAGTTCGTGAGTACTCACACCGTTGAGGAATATAGGAAATGGAGGGGACAGTGTTAAAGTGTAGCCTTCCTGCGCGCGTAGGGCATTGGTGGGAGGAGATGTGGGTGCTTTTCCCACGACTGGCTGCCGGATGAATCAAAGGTAAGAAGCAGATTGAAAAAAAAGAGGCAAAGCGAAAAAAGATAGAGAGGACCTTTCCCAATAAGGTTACATGAAAGTGGGGGAGTTGTCGAGCCCCCCCCCATTTTCTGGTAAACACGAGGCTCCTAGGGTGTTAATTATGAACGCTTCCTACAGCATAGCGGCGTGTGCGGAAATATGAAATGGGGCTGATCATTCTTTTTGTCCAAAGAACCGACCGTGACATGGCAGTCATTGAGGTTGAGGGTCTGTGGAAGATTTACGGCGACGATCCGAAAGCGGCCCGACGGCTCGCGAAGGAGGACGGCCTATCGAAAGCCGAAGTGAAGGAGGAGACCGGATCCGTCATTGCAGTGAACGACGCGAGCTTCGAGGTCGGGGAGCAAGAGATTTTCGTCGTGATGGGGCTGTCGGGAAGTGGCAAGTCGACGCTTCTCCGATGTGTAAATCGACTCATCGAACCGACCTTTGGCGAAGTGTACGTTGGGGGAGAGGAGGTGACTGCGTTCGATGAGGAGCAGCTCCGCAATATCCGGCGATCGAAGATGTCCATGGTCTTTCAGAACTTTGGTCTTTTCCCCCACCGTACCGTACTCGGCAACGTCGAGTACGGACTCGAGGTCGCGGGGAGAGAGCGGGACGAACGGCGGGAAAAGGCGCGCCGCTCCCTCGTGACCGTTGGTCTTGAGGGGTACGAAGACAGTATGCCCAATGAACTGAGCGGAGGGATGCAGCAGCGCGTGGGACTGGCGCGGGCGCTCGTCAACGATCCAGAGATTCTGCTGATGGACGAGGCCTTCAGTGCGCTCGACCCCCTCATTCGAGAGGAGATGCAGAACGAGCTCCTTGACTTGCAGGAGCAGTGGGATCCGGCCTGCACCATTCTCTTCATTACGCACGACCTGGACGAGGCCCTCAAGATGGGCGACCGCATTGCCATCATGAAGGACGGACGCCTCGCGCAGGTCGGCACGCCGACGGAGATTCTCACCGATCCGGCCGACGACTACGTGCGCTCGTTCGTTCAGAACGTAGACCGCACAAAGATTATCCCGGCCCGGTCGGTGATGCGCGACCTTCAGGATGACGAGTCGAACGAGAGCACGGACGAATGGCCCACAGTCTCGCCCCACACGCCGATTGCGGAACTGCTGCCGATCCTTCTCGACACGGACGGGCCGATCGCGGTCCGAGACGAAAGCGACCAGCTTCGCGGGGTCATAAGCCGGAAGGCCGTCATGAAAGAGGTTATGCGCAACGCAGGCGTGAATGGAGAGCGGGAAGAGAGCGCGGAACCTGTTCAGGTGGAGGCGGCCAAGTGACCTTGCACAACTACGCTGACAGTGTCGAGCGTCGGTCTCCTGACGCCCCAATCGTCAGCGGTTGCCGGCAGCGGTCGATGCCGAGCATCTTCCGCGCAAGAGATACAGACGGAAACAGCGTCACGATCTCTGCGATTTCTCACGTTTCAGTTGTGCAAGCCCGCTAGCGACTCCGTTCCTGTCACTCCTCGTACTCTTCTTCCGATACCCGAAGACGCAACGGCACCATGACGATCGACCTCGGCGATGCATTTGCGGCGTTCATCGAGTGGCTTCAAAACAATTTGGATCCCTTATTCGATGCGATCTCCTTCCTCATCGGAACGACCATAGAGGGGTTTGAGCAGGTCCTTCTATTTCTCCCGAGCTGGGTCATGATTTTGCTGTTCACTCTGCTGGCCTGGTGGGTCTCCACGCGGGGGGTTGCGGTGTTTACCCTGATTGGTTTGACATTTCTGGAGACCGTCGAATTCGCAATTTTCGGGATGCAGGTCTCGTTTGGAATGGGGCTCTGGGAGGCGACCATGCAAACCCTCGCGCTGGTAACCACCGCCACGCTTCTATCACTAATCATCGGAATTCCTGTAGGCATCTGGGCGGCAAAAAACGACATCGTAGACGCGATCGTCCGCCCCATTTTGGACTTTATGCAGACGATGCCGGCCTTCGTCTACCTGATTCCCGCCGTTGTGCTCTTTGGTCTGGGCGAAGTTCCCGGCGTGATTGCGACCTTTATTTTCGCCACGCCCCCTTGCGTACGCCTCACCAATCTGGGCATCCGCCAGGTGTCGGAGGAGGCCGTAGAAGCCGCTCAGTCCTTCGGGTCAACGCCTCGCCAGTTGCTTTTCAAAGTGGAGCTCCCCATGGCGCTCCCTACCATTCTCGCCGGCATCAATCAGACGGTGCTTCTCGCCCTGTCAATGGTCGTGATCGCGGCCCTCATCGGAGCAGGGGGCCTAGGAGACCCTGTGGTTGAAGGGATCAGTCAGCTCCGGATTGGCATCGGGTTCGAAGGGGGACTAGCCATTGTCATTCTCGCGATCTTTCTGGATCGAATCACACAGGCAATTGGCGAAAAAGCGGGAACCACCCCAACCGCCGCGGCTTAGAGGTTTAGTTTAGGGCTGAACGAATAATCGTTCGTTGGCGACTCTACCAGCCGTAGGCCTCAGAAGCACACAATCTTTTTTTCCAGGTACCAACCCCGTTCATATGCCCCCCCTATTTTCCGCTTTACGCTCGTTTGTTTTGGCCGCCATGGGACTTCTCCTCGGCGCTGGACTCCTTGCAGGGTGCGAGGAAGATCAAGGCCCCAATCGTGATATGAACATGGTCACTGTCAACTGGATCGAAGGAATGGCCATGAGCTATGTGCAGGAGCAGATCCTTGAGGACAGCCTGAACATGACTGTGGACGTGAGTGAGGTTCAGGGGGGAGGCATTGCCTTTTCCTCCGTGGCCTCCGGCAACGCCGACGTCTTTAACGAGGCCTGGCTCCCGACGACTCACAAGAACTCGTGGAATCAGCACAGTGACAGCCTGCAGAAGTTAGGGTACACGTACAAGACGACCTCGGTCGGCTTGGCCGTCCCGACGTACATGGAGGTCGATTCGGTTCCCGATATTAAGAAATACCAGTCCGAGCTGGAGGGCATTATCAATGGGATCGAATCGGGCGCGCAGATCAATACACAAACGCAGGAAACCCTGGAGCGGTACGGCATGGGAGAGGACTTTAACGTCCGTGCCGCGAGTGGTCCGGCGACGTGGCAGGCGCTCGAAAGCGCAATTCAGGACGAGGAGCCAATCGTCGTCGTGGCCTGGAAGCCGCATTGGAAATGGGAGCGGTACGATCTCAAGTACGTCAAGGGAGCGACGACGGGCGATAATGTGGACATCTGGGGAGAAGCGGAGGACATCTTCACGATTGTCCGGAACGGATTCATCGGCCGCTTTCCCGAAGAAGCCGTGTGCTTTATGAAGGAGTTCGAGACCGATGATGCGCAGATTGCTAGTCTCATGGACGCGTTCCGGGATCGGGGAAATTTGAGCAAGCCGGAAACCGCCGAGCAGTGGATTCAGAATAACCCGGAGCACGTAGCAGGGTGGCTTAAAGACACCCAAGCGTGTGTAGATGCGCCTGGAAAGCCGGAGCCGCTTCCCGACGACGCGTCGTATTCTTCGCGTCTGCCTGCCGACACGGCCTCGAGCGAAGAGGAATAATTTGCCACCCGGTACTCGTGGCGGTTGACGTTTTCCTCTGTCGACCGACCGCGTGAGCCTGAGTTTGTCGGTCTTGGAGCCGGATGATTGCGGCGCCCCGTCGGAGCGGACGGGGCGCCATTTCCGTATCTGGGCCAGGCGTAAGCACCCGCCGAGTACCTCGGAAGAAGGATGTGGGCAAGGGTAGGGGTTTCTACTTTTCTGACAATACCCCTTACAGCATGAACCGCTTTTTGAGTATTGCCACACTGTTTCTGTTCGCAGTGGGCATAATGTCTCCTGCCCACGCTACGTCCGGGAAGGAGATCCCTCCACCGTCTGTATCTGCCGATACGACAAAGCCGACACTCGAGGTAAATGTGGGAGGATCCCTTCGCTTCAATGCGCTCGTCAACGAAGTGAACGATCCCACGCTGAGCGACGGGGAATTTACGTTCGACACCTTTCGGATCAACGCGAATGGGTCCTACGGTGCCCTCGTCTTTTCGACCGAGTATGCGTTTTACCCGGCCCTTTACGGGGGGCAGTTTATCCACCACGGGTACGTCGGCTACCAGTTTTCGGAGGCGTTCGAGGCTCAGGTCGGCGTTCACCAGGTTCCTTTCGGCATTCAGCCCTACGCCTCCCATAGCTGGTTCTTGAATCTCCCCTACTACGCGGGCCTAGAGGATGACTATGATGCTGGTCTGAAAGCCCTGTACACGTCGGGTCCGTGGTCGGTCACGGCCGCATATTACTTGAACGCCGAAAATACGGACTTTACCGGCGGGACGAGCTATGCCCGCTATTCCTTCGATGCGGTGCCCCTGAACGACGGCGACCTAGGCTATGTGGGGGG
>JAHENZ010000042.1 GCA_018609755.1 Salinivenus sp.
CGAGGCGATCTCGACGGGGACGGCGACCTTGATCTTCTCGTGACCGGCACGGACGGAAGTGGGAATCCGGTGACCACGCTGTATTACAATGACGGCACGGGGCGCTTCTCGGTGGCGAGCGACGTGAGTTCGTCGATCGTAAACGTGAGCAACGGCACGGCGGACTTCGCGGATGTGAATGGGAATGGACGGCTCGACATTCTTCTCACGGGGACGAATGGCAGCGGAACCCCGGTGACGAAGCTCTACACCAACGAAGGGGGCTCCCTGGATGACGGGAGTCTCGCCGTTACGGATCAAGTCAGTGACGCCCCGTCCAGCGGGTTTGAGAACAGTGCAGCGGACCTCGGAGATGTTGACGGGGACGGGAACGTGGATCTGGTGGTAGCTGGGGACACCACTGGGAGTGACGGTTTAGCCACGATGCTTTACACGAACGATGGGAGTGGTAGCTTCTCGCCGGCCACTGTGAGTTCTGACCTCGTTGATGCCCACGACGGAACGATTGACGTTGGGGACGTGAATGGGGACGGTTCTCTGGATCTCGTCGTTACGGGAGATACGACGGGAGGACCCGACCCAACCCTCACTGTATACGAGAACGACGGAGGAGCAAGTAGCTTTACGACGACCCTGAATCATGATGAGAGCACTGGGCCCGCCGTGTTTAACAGTGCAGCGGATCTCGGGGACGTGAACGGTAACGGGGCGCTTGACCTTATTGTGACCGGGGACGCTGGCTTGGGGTATGCCGCCGAGTTCTTCACGAATGACGGGGCCGGTAACTTTTCGGTGGCAGAATCCTTGTCTCCTGCCGTCGAAAATGGCACGGCCGACTTCGCTGACGTCGACGGAGATGGAGATCTCGATCTGTTGATGACAGGGGGAGATGGGGGGGACTTCTCCCCATACGCAACGCTCTACGAGTACGATGGCAGCTTTTCGGCTACGACTGACCTGACCGGCGTCACGAATAGCGGAGCGGCATTCGCTGATTACGACGGCGACGGAAAAATCAATTTCTTCCTTACAGGAGCCACCGGCTCTGGATCATCCTCGGCCACTCTCTACCAGCCGGTTATGCGGCCGACCAGTACGACTCCGGGGCCGAACGAGCCGAGCTTCTCGACGACCAGCAACATGGAGTTTGTGTTTAACCTGCCGGTCGCGGACCTCACCGGTCTGGCCGACAGCATTGTGGTTCGGGGCAGTCAGAACGGAACGATCGACGACGACGGATCGCTGAGTGGGGGGAGTGAGCAACTCTCGTACGGGCCGAGCCCGCCCTTTGCGCCGGGGGAGCGCGTAAGTGTTCTCTTCAAGGACGGACTCGAAAGCACGGGCGGATTGCCGTTCTTCCGGCCCATAGGTTTCAGCTTCCGGGCGGCCGCTGCGAAGGGACCGGCGAGCTTTCTATTCAGCCGCGCCGTCTCGAATAGCGAAACGGATGCCCGTTCCGTAGCGGCGGGCTATCTGACGGGGAATGGCAATCTCGATCTCGTCGTTACTGCGACGGGCGACGATGAGGTGACGCTTTACGAAGGAAACGGCGACGGAACCTTCACTTCGGGCTCGGTGCTCGACTCTGGGATCACCTACGCTCGCCCCCTCACGCTCGCCGACCTGAATGACGACGGGCTACTGGACGTGGTCGTGGGGTCGGGGGAGAGTGCCTCCAGCGACCCGAACGACATCATCCGGTACTATCTAAATCAGGGATCGGGGAGCTTTGGCGAAGGGCAAGACATCACCAACGGAGGGAACGCCGATGACGTGCGGGACCTCGAGACTGAGGACTTCGATGGCGACGGCAACGTGGATCTCGTGGCCGTCACGTCGGACAACAATTCCGTCTACGTGTACTGGAACAACGCAGACACCGACGAGGACGGAAATCCAGAGTTCACGGAAGCGGCGATCAACAGTGGAAATGCCGACGATCCCCGGGCGGTACACGTGAAGGACGTTGACAGCAACGGCAATCCGGACCTCATCGTGGGCAGTGTGTCGGACGACAACGTGTCGTGGTACCCGAACAATGCAGGCTCCTTTGGGAGCGAACAGGTCATCGAGTCCTCGAATGCGATTAATCCTCGGGATTTGGATGCAGCCGATTTCGATGAGGATGGACTTCCCGAGGTGGTGGCCGCGCAGCGGGGAACCGATTCGAGCAGCGGAGATGGGGCCGTTGCGGTGTACGATCCTTTTGTCTCCAGTTTCGACCAGTCTATCAGCTGGAGTCAGTCTGAAGTTGCCAGCACCGACAGCGTGCTGACGACCACCACTGCTGACGTAAATGCAGATGGTCTCATTGACATCGTGGCCGGCTCGGTCGGAGGCGACTCGCTGGTGTGGTACGAAAACACCGGAGGCGGGGGGAGTCTTAGCTTCGGATCTGCGAACGTCTTGGACACTGGGGTTCACGACGTGCAGGGGCTCACTGCTGCGGACGCGGACGGAGACGGAAGTCTGGACCCGGTCGTTGCGTCCTTTGCGGAGGATCGGGTGCTCCTCTATCCGAATCTCGCTGGACCATCCGTGATCGATACCAGTCCGACCCGGAATACCGTGGGGGTGGACACGTCGCGGTCCCGGATTACTTTTGTTTTCGATAAGCCCCTCGATGCGAACACCGTGGATGCGAACAGCGTCTCCCTGTCGGGCGAACAGAGCGGGCGCATTTCGCCGAGCAGCGTGGGCCTCTCCAGTTCGAATGAAGAGCTCGAAGTCGAACTGGAAAGCGGATTTACCTTTCATCCCGGAGAGGAGGTGACCGTGTCTGTATTGGCGGACAGCGTGGTTGCCGTTGACGGGGCTCCGCTCGACACGACCTTTGCCTTCTCGTTTACAACGGAGACGAGTTCAGGAGAAGGAAGCTTCGCCTCGATCGGGGCCGGTTTGACGGGGGTGCAGGGAGGCTCCGTTGATGCCGGGGACTTCAATGGGGATGGTAGGCTTGATCTCGTCGTCACCGGGGACTCGGACGACGCAACCACCGCTGGGGGGGACACGACAGCCGTGTACCGGAACGATGGGGGCGGAGTTTTCACTGCGATTGCGGCCAGCGACAATCTGGTCAATGTAGAAGACGGATCGTCTGCCAAATGGGGCGACTACAACGGAGACGGGAATCTGGATCTCGTCGTGACAGGGGCAACTGGATCCGGTCAGGCGGCTCGAATTTACAGGAATAATGGGGATGGGACATTCACAGAAGTGGCAAACGAGGGAGGGGTATTGACCGGGGTGCAAAATAGCTCTGTCTCGTGGGGCGACTACGATGGGGACGGCGATCAAGACCTCGTGGTTACCGGATTTGATGGGGGAGGTCGAACGGCCAACATTTACCGATACGATGGAGGAGATACCTTTACGAACATCGGGGCGTCCATCGAGCCTGTGCAGGAGCAAAC
>JAHENZ010000043.1 GCA_018609755.1 Salinivenus sp.
AGCCTCCCAGAAGCGAGCAGCTTCGCCAAGAATATTTCTCGACTGGAGATCTCAGATCTCCTTGCTCGAAATGACGTGCCGTAATTCGGGAATTTTGAGATCGCGGCTTCAACCCGCAAATTCATCTGTAACGGTCCACTACTCCCCCTAAGGGAAAATTTCCAAACAATGCATTTCATCAGGACAGATTCTCAACTATTGGGTTTCCTCTTACAAAAGCAATGCCCGGTCGCACCACGCCCCCTCCCCTCACGTCAAAAGCATCAATTTTTCAGGGAGTGTTCTCCTTTTCACTCGAGTGGAGACAACCGCCGAACGGGTTCTCCCTTCTTTGACCTCTACCGGTCCCCATTCGTATTATAAGACTCTTTTCGTACTTCAGTCCAGCTTCTCTCATCCATGCCCGTTGGCTCTCCCTCGGACGGTTCCATTCCGCTCGCCCGGCCGTCGGTCTCGGCGAACGCCAAGGCGCGCGTCCAAAAGGTTCTGGACTCGTCCCGCCTGTCTCGGGGGCCGTATCTGGAGCGGTTTGAGGAAAAGATGGCGGATCGGTGCGGCACGCGCCACGCGGTGGCGGTCAGCAGTGGCACCGCCGCGCTCCACTGCATCGTCCGGGCGCTGGACCTGGAGCCGGGAGCCGAGGTGCTTACCCCCCCGTTCAGCTTCGTTGCCTCCACGAACGTCCTGCTCTACGAAGCCCTCACGCCCACCTTCGTCGACATCGACCCGCACACCTATAACATCGACGTCGAGCGGATCGAAGAGCAGATCACGTCTCGGACGGAGGCGATCCTGGCGGTGGACGTGTTCGGTCTCCCTGCCAACTGGCCCGCTCTCACTCAGCTGGCCGACACGCACGACCTGTCGCTCATTGACGATTCCTGCGAGGCCCTCGGCGCCACGATTGCCGACCGGCCCCTCGGCGCCTGGGGGGACGCCGCCTCGTTCGGGTTCTACCCCAACAAACAAATCACGACGGGCGAAGGCGGATGTATCACGACGGATCGCGACGACCTGGCCCGGATTTGCCGCTCCCTTCGCAATCAAGGCCGATCCGACGACGGGCAAATGCGCCACCCGCGCCTGGGCTACAACTACCGCCTGGACGAGCTCTCTGCGGCCCTGGGGTGCGCTCAGCTCGACCGCCTCGACGAGATGCTCGACCAGCGGGCCGCCGTCGCCGACGCCTACTGGGACGCCCTTGCCCCTCTCGCCGATGACCTTCACCGCCCCTCCGCGTCAACGTCGGACGGGACGCGAAGCTGGTTCGTCTACGTCGTCCGTCTTCGGGATCACTTCGACGAACGTGATCGGGACCGCGTGATGGAGCACTTGCAGTCCAACGGCATTGGGTGCGCCCCGTATTTTCCGTCCATCCACCTCCAGCCGTACCATCGGGACCGGCTGGGGCATACGCCGGGGGACTTCCCCGTGTGCGAGCACGTATCAGATCGCACGCTTGCGCTGCCCTTTTTCGGCACCCTTTCTGCGGACGAGATCACCCAAGTGGCCCACGCCCTGAAAGATGCCCTCTCTTCCCTGTAGAACTGCGTCTCTCCCGTGCTGCCGTCTTCCACTCCATACCCAGTCATGAAGCGTCTGATGGACATTGTCGGGGCAGCGGGACTTCTCCTCGGAAGCTCGCCCCTTCTGGCCCTTACGGCACTGGCCATCTGGCTGGAGGACGGGGGCCCGGTCTTTTTCACCCAGATGCGTGCGGGAAAGAACGGAGATCCGTTCCGGATCGTGAAATTTCGCACCCTCGAAACAGGGCCAAAAGACCCAACCCGCCCGTCCGACCACGCAACACGGATTGGCACCTTTCTTCGACGGTGGGCAATTGATGAGCTCCCTCAGTTGTGGAACGTTTTATGTGGGGAAATGAGTCTCGTGGGACCGCGGCCGCCCCTGCCGAGTCAGGTCGAGAAATATTCTTCTCAGGAGCGTAGACGCCTGAAGGTGCGTCCCGGCCTGACCGGGTGGGCACAAATTCACGGACGAAATGCACTGCCGTGGTCCGATCGGATCGCGCTTGACGTGTGGTACGTCCAGAATCGAAGTCTCACGCTCGATCTCCGAATTCTCCTACGCACCCCTGCGGTGCTTCTTTCTCACACTGGAGTAAGCGGTCCGAATGGCCGAAATCCTCGCCTTCGCCCGAGTGATTCCAACCGCCCGTCTTCATGAATGTACTCCTTACTAGTGCGGGTCGTCGTACGTCGCTCGCACAGGCATTCCAGTCTGCCGTCGAAACGAGGGGAGGACAAGTCTGGGCTGGAGATCTGGATCCGCTGGCTGCGACGCTTCAAGTTGCCGATGAGAGTGTGGTCCTCCCTCCCGTCGACAGCCCTGAGTACGTTCCGATGCTGGTGGAGCACGTCCGGACCCATGACATTGATCTTCTCGTGCCCTTGATCGATACCGAACTCGGCATTCTCGCCGAGGCTCGCGAACAATTTCAGGAAGCAGGGTGCCACCTCCTCGTGTCCCAGGAGTCCCTGCTCAACCTTGCGCTCGACAAGTGGTCGTCACTTCAGCGGCTTTCCCGTGCCGACATTCGCACCCCGGCCACGTGGCTTCCCAACCAGTCCACTCCAAATGACTGGCCCGACCCCGTATTCGTCAAGCCGCGGTGGGGAAGTGCGAGCCGGAATGCGCGGCAGATGTCCAGAGAGGACGCTGCTCGGGCCGTGGCTGCCCTCGACACTCCCGTCGTGCAAGAGGTCATCGATGCCTCCGAAATCACAGTCGATGCCCTCTTTGACCTCGACGGAACGCTGATCCACTACGTCCCTCGCCTTCGGATCCGAACCAAAGCCGGGGAGTCGATCCAGGGACGAACGCTCCCCGACGACGAATGGGCGCCGTGGCTCCGTCGCGTCCTGCGAACGATTGGAGACCTGGGCGCCCGAGGCCCGGTCACCGTACAGGCCTTCCGCACAGAGCCCGAACCTACCTTTTCCGAAATTAACCCACGGTTTGGAGGAGGATTTCCGCTATCCCATGCCGCCGGCGCACGCTACCCGGACTGGATTCTCCAAATGTGTGCTGGCGCCTCCCTCTCCCCTCGCTTGGGCCACTATACCGAAGGCCTCTGCATGACCCGCGCCTACACGGAGTGGTTCGTCGAGGCCACCACATTAGACAACTAATCCCCTTCGGTTTTCTGGATACAACTGGGTGACCTTCCCTGTGCACGTCGCTGTTTTCCTCCAATACTACCACACGCCGGACTGCCCCACGGCCGCCCGGCCCTATGCGCTCGTCAAGCGCCTGGCGCAGACCCACGACGTGACGGTCATTACGACCCGCACCTGGGAGACCAAACGACTCAGCAATAACGTTCCCTGGGTCCCCTCGGGGGTCAATCTCATCCGTTTCGACGTGCCCTACGAAAACTCGATGGCGCCCCTCGAACGCCTTCGCGCATTCCTCTCCTACGCGGGCCGGGCCGTTGCGTACGGCCTCCAGATGCCCGCTCCCGACCTGATCATCGGCTCCTCGACGCCCCTAACGGCTGCTATGGCCGCAGGACTCGTGGCCTCTCTTCGCGGCATTCCATGGATCTTTGAGGTCCGCGACCTCTGGCCCGACTTCCCAATCCAGATGGGGGCTCTTCCAAACTTTGGTTTGCATCGTCTCCTGCGCAACCTTGAGACTGTACTCTATCGAAGTGCGGCCCACGTCGTTACGCTTTCCGACGACATGGAACAGCACGTCCGCACGGCTGCCCCCGCCGCGGACACAACAACACTGGAGTACGGCGCCGACCTGCAACTCGTTGACGACATCACGGAAAACCAACGGTCGAGGTTGCGGCAAAAATACGGCCTCGATCGCCGGAAGCTCGTTCTCTACGCCGGAACGTTCGGTCGGGCCAACACCATTCCCACGCTGCTCGACGCGGCTAAGCAATTCGCCCACCGCTCCGACGTACTCTTTGCGTTTGCCGGACGGGGCTACTACGAATCCGCTGTCCAGCGAACCGCAGATCGACACGATCACATTCGGGTCGTCGACCCTCTTCCCTATCCGGATACGCTGGCGCTCTTTTCTCTGGCGGACGTTTCACTGGTCTCCTTCCTCGATCGCCCCGTACTGACAACCAACTCCCCTGGGAAACTCTACGATAGCCTTGCCACCGGGACGCCCGTCGTTATCACCAATCCCGGGTGGACCAAACGGCTCGTGGAGCAACACGAATGTGGTTGGTACGTCCCGCCCGAATCGCCGAATCGCCTCGCACACCAGCTTCAACACGTCTTTGAGACCCCGAATGATCTGGAAAAAGCAGCAGCTAATGCTCGAATAACTGCACGTCAGCGGTTTGATCGGGCGGAGCTGATGGACCAATACGCTCGTCTCGTTGATAACGTGAAGGACGCGTCGTGATTTTATACGGCACGTTGCCCCTTCCCCCTTCGATTCTCAGATCTCTCGGTCATTGACTGATGTCTCGCCCCTTCAACCACATCCGCTCCGTGCTCGCTGGAAAGACCGTTGGAGGGATGTCCATTTTCCTTCTGCTTCCAGACCTGCTCGTCCTCTATCTCGGGCTGCTGGTAGGCCACAAAGTTCGCTTCGGAAACTGGCTCCTTCCGCACATCATGGAGTGGAGCCTGGCGGCCTTTATTATCCTGGGCGTGTACCTGCTCGCCCTCGTCTCCAGCGGGGTCTACACGACGGATCCGCGAGACATGCACCTGGACGAGTTTATCGACGTAGGGGGGCGCCTCGTCGGCGCCTGGGTCCTCTCCATCGCCGTCACCTACGTAACGGATCCGGCCAACCTGCCCCCTCGGGGCATGATGGCGACACATGGACTCGTCACCCTCGTGGGCGTGCTTGGGCTCCGGGCGGTCCTCCGACGGGTCCTCGAATATGTGAGCGGCTCCCCGGATTCGGACCCGTCGCTCTCCTCTCCCCCTACCGTTCAGCTGAGCGACCTGATTTCTCGCAACCCGATCACCATCGATCGATCGGCCCTCCGCGATTTTTTGTCCGACCGGACGGTGCTCGTCACGGGCGCCGGGGGATCCATCGGTTCCGAACTAAGTGCTCAGCTGCTCGACCTCAATCCGTTCCGTCTCGTGCTGGTGGACGTGAGCGAGCACAACCTCTACCAGCTCGAACATTCGCTCCGGTCCCGTTCCTACGACGGCGACCTCGAATTCTGCATTGCGGACGTGCGTGACAAAACGGTGATCAACGGCCTCATGGCCCGCGAACAGCCGGACGTCGTACTCCACACTGCTGCCTACAAGCACGTGCCGCTCATGGAGCGGCATCCGGCGGAGGCCTTCCGCAACAACACCATGGCCACCGTCCACCTCCTCCGCCTCTCGGAGCAACACAACGTAGAGCAGTTCACGTTCGTCTCGACCGACAAAGCCGTCGAGCCCACCAGCGTCCTTGGGGCCACGAAGCAGTTGGCCGAGTGGTACGTCCACACGGCCCCGTCGTCCCTGCAGAGCACGACGGTTCGCTTCGGCAACGTGTTTGGCAGTCAGGGAAGTGTGATCCCGCGCTTCGAGGAGCGACTGGCGGCGGGCGATCCGCTCCCGGTGACCCACCCGGACATGGAGCGGTATTTCATGACGAGCGGAGAGGCCTGCCAGCTCATCCTGCAAACGCTGCTGTTCAGTGACCATCCCATCCACATCCTGAAGATGGGCGACCCGGTGCGGATTCAGTGGCTGGCCGAGCAATTGATCAAGCGATACTACCCCCACGTGGACCCCGAGTCGATGATTGAGTTCGTGGGCCGCCGCCCGGGCGAAAAACTCAGTGAACAGCTCACGCACGTCAGCGAAACGGTCCATTCTACGGCCCACTCAAGCATCCTTGGGCTTGACGCCCCAGCCCCCTACAGCCGAAACGTACTCGAAGACTACTTCCGCCAACTGCAGGCACTGTGCGATCCGACCCGGGGATCGCGGGAACAGCTCCGGCAGCGCCTGCTGAGTGGGGCTCCTGAAACGTCCTTCTCGTCCTCGACGTCGGCCTCTTGACCTCAATCCGCTTTCCCCCGTACGAACCGGAGCGCAATCCCCACCGTAACAGCCGTCTACGCTTTCCTGTCATAGTCGTCCTGCCTCCTCGCTTCCCTTCGCACTCCAGTCCTTCCGCCCCGACCTGCCGTCACATACGTTCTGCTCTCTCACGTAGGGTTCCCGCGTGCCGACCCGAACGGCGTACGCGTTCCTCCCGAGCACTCTGTTTGCAGTTTTATGCTTCGCTCCCTGTTGCTCGCCGTCCTGGCGTACAGTCTCGTCCTTGTCCCCGGTCTTGCTCGGGGCCAAGTAACCACCACGTATGACGCCTCCTGGTACGACCCGGACGCCCCCTACGTCCGCCTTGCCGTCGCCGAAGACGGGGTGTACCGCGTAACGGGGGAAGCGCTTCAGTCGGCGTTGCCCGAGGGAACGACGCTCGACGACATTCCTCGCTCTACGATGCGCTTATACGAAAACGGCCGGGAGATCCCAATCCACCTGAGCGGCGCATCGGGCGGATCGTTTGACTCCTCGGATGCACTTCACTTCGTGGGGCACCGAAATCGCGGCACCGACGAGCAGTGGGCGTACGAGACCCCGACGGACCAGAGCAGCCCGTACCGGAGCCTCTATACAGATACGACCCACTACTGGCTCACGTGGGGTGGGGAAACGACGGGACGCCGTTACTCGTCTCCCTCGTTCGAATCGACGACGCCCACGTCCACCCTCCGCGACACCGTCCACCTGGAGCAAGAAAACCGGTACTATTACGGACGTCCCTACGAGAGCGGCGATTCCTTCTACACCGAGTCGGAGGGCTACTACTGGCGTCGCTTCTCCCACAACGACACCGGGACGATTCAATCCACCTATACCCTCCCGGTGTCGCGGCACACCAACTCTTCAGACTCACTACATTTGTCGGTCCGGCTCGACGCCGAGACGAACTCGTGCCACCGGGTGCGGGTCGAGGCAGAGCTCCAGCAGAGTGGGGGCGACGTTGCCTTTGAGTCGCTCAGCACCGTGGAATGGCAGGGGTACCAGCGACAAACGGTAGAGGCAGCCGTCGCCCAGAATCGGATTCCCGACGACCTGCGTGTGCGCCTCGTCTCTATCAACGAGAATTTCTCCGATTCCAACTGCCCCGATCCCGGTAGCACGCCGAACTACGTCCTCCTCGACTACCTGGAAGCCAATTACGTCCGGCGCCTTGCCGCCGATGGAGATACGCAACGCTTCGTGGCCCCGGCCGGCACCAATTACACCTTCTCCCTGAGCGGCCATTCGAGCGACAGTGTGGAGGTATACAATCCGGCCGACGCTCGACGGTATCAAGTGTCCGCCGCCAGCGGCCCAGCGAACGTTTCCGTCTCCCCGTCGAACGCGAACACGCCGTTTTGGGCCGTCGGCCAGCAGTCGTACAAATCGCCCGCGTCGCTGCAGCCCGACGAATCGAGCAACTGGTCCGTGGCCTCGGCGCATGGGGCCGACTACGTCATCCTGACCACCGAGGCCCTGCAGTCCTCCGCGCAGAGCCTGGCGGAGTATCGGCGCACGCAGAGCGGCTACGAGGTGGCGGTCGTCGAGGTCCAGAACGTGTTCGACGAGTTCGACTACGGCCGTCCCACGCCCATTGCCATCCGTCGATTTGCTCGCACCACCCAAGAATGGACCACGCCGCCGCAGTTCCTCACCATTTTCGCCGACGCCGAGTTTCCCATCGATCCGGGCCTCTCGCGCCCCCGGGCCGACTGGAGTGTGCCGGCGTTCGGGTACTCGGTCTCCGACGGCTGGTACGCCATGCAGGCCACCGGCCCAAACGACTGGACGGAATTCCTGGCGATTGGCCGCATTCCGGTTCGAAATAATGCGCAGGGAGAGCTCTTCGTCGACAAGCTGTCGGCCTACGAGAATTCCGAGCCGGCGGCCTGGCAGAAACGCATGCTACTCATGGCCGGGGGCACAAGCGAAAGCGAGCAAAACTCCCTGCAGTTCTACTCGAACCAGTGGGGCGAGCTGGCCACCGGCACGCCCGACACGATTTATGCTGCGGGGATGGACACCTTGCGCTACTACAAGCAAGTAGACGATGCCCTCGACACGAGCTTCCAGGACTCTCTTTCCGCGGATCTTGAACGCGGAACTGGCTGGCTGAGTTATTTCGGCCACTCAGCGGCACGGACGTGGGAGATCGTGACCGATCCTCCACGCGAGTGGGACAATTCGGGGAAACTCCCGGTGATTCTGTCACTCGGCTGCAAAACGGGATCCTACGCAGGCGATCAATTCGGCGAGCGCGGCGCTCCCGCTCTCGGCGAGCAGTTTGTCGTCGGCTCTCTCTCTGATGACGGCACTCCGGTGGAAGGCGCTCGGAATGGCGGGATTGCCCACTGGGGAACGTCAGCCCTCGGGAATCGGCTCCCCTCGGCTCGCCTCGGCGATGAGTTGACCCAACGTGTGTTCACGGACACGATGCGAGTGCTCGGGACAGCCATCCAACAGGCGAAGGCCGCCATCGCCCGCGACTTTGGATCGAGCAGTCTCTATCAGCGCCACCTGCTTACGTACGGCCTCCTTGGGGACCCGGCGACCCGTATCTCTCTCCCAGATCAGCCAGAGCTGAGCGTCCAGCCTCGGAACATTCAGACCTCCCCCACACGGCCGATTCTCTCCGAACCGCTCACTGTGGACGTATCGGTCGATAACTTCGGTCTCGTCCCCTCCGATAGCGTCAACCTATCGTTCCGCTGGCAACGCCCGGATGGATCTCAGGTGCAGCGGAGTCAGAACGTGCCGCGCTTCCGCTTGAGCCACACCACTTCCTTCAACCTAGACACAGACAACCGCGCCGTGGGGACGAACCAGTTCCAAGCGACGGTTGACCCAGCGAACCAGTACGACGAAGTGGACGAGACAAATAATACCGCGAGTCAGGAGCAGGTGGTCTTCGGCACCGGCCTCATTCTCATATCCCCTTCTCCTGAAGGAGCAGTACCCACTCAGCGCCCAATCCTTCGCACCAATCTCCTCCGACAGACCTCAGGGGACGCCACCGTCGAGATTCAAATTGATTCCGTGTCGTCGTTCGACTCTCCTGGCCTACAGGAAACGACCCAAGAGACGGGCGACCTGGTCGTCGATTGGACACCGCCCCGAGACCTGCGCACCAACCAGACCTACTTCTGGCGTGCCCGTCCCGTCACGGACGAAGAAAGTGCCTGGCGTGAGAGCCAGTTCACCGTCAAATCGGCAGAGACCTCCCTGGAATGGTTTCAAACGGACCAGCTCTTCCAGAACAACACGCACACCCGTCTCCGTCCAATGTCTGGAACGTGGTCGTTCGGTAATTACGCCGTGTCCGTGCGAGCCGTCTCGGACCGACCAGGAGCCACCAACGGGGCGTCGGGATTTGTCGTGAACACGACCCAGCGATATTTGAGACTCGCCCTGGGCTTTGGCGTGCTGGTGCTGGATGGCGTGTCGGGGGCCGTAAAAGCTGTCGACACCTTTCCAACGTACGATCTGCCAGATGACCTGGAAGGGGAGAACGGCGATCAGCAGCAGGCCATCAACGCACTGCGCAGCTTCTTGGACACGAATGTCGACGAGGGAGACTACGTGTTCGTTCGCACACGCCACTTTGCCCGACAGAGTAGCGCGACCATCCCGAGCGAGGTAAAAGACCTCTTCCGAAATCTCGGCTCGTCCTCCTCGGTCGACCACACAACTGCTATCGACACCCTCACGTACGACCACCTGTGGATTCTGGAAGCACGCAAGGGCGATCCGTCGGCCACAAAGGAGCTGGTTTCTCCCCCCAGCGAGTCCGATGACGTGCGAGGCATTCTCCGGGAGTCAGAGCTCTCGTTTCGCCACGCCTCGGGACGGACCCTCACTCAGCGGATCGGGCCATCTCAATCCTGGGACCACCTGGAGTGGGACGTGCAAACCGAGGGATCCGAGGAAATCCAGGTTGACGTGCTTGCGGCTCAGGACTCCTCCGTCCTGCGTTCGACACAGGCCGGTGTCTCCGGCGAACTCAGTCTCTCGTCCATTGAGGCGGACACCCATCCGTATCTTCTGTTTCGGGCAACCCTCACGGACTCGACCGAGCGCACTGCCCCACAGCTTCGGGAGTGGGGGGCCTCATTCACCCCTGTGCCGGAGCTTTCGGTCGACCCCTCCTCCCTGGCACGTCTGCCGGATACCCTGCGTCTGGGGGAGACCCTTTCCCCGACCGTGTCGGTTCGGCATCTGAGCGGCCCTCCTGCATCCAACGTACGGCTAGAAGCCACCCTCACGGACCCGTCGAACCAGACCACCCCGGTACGAACGGACACCCTCGGCACACTGGAGATCGATAGTACTGCGTCCGTTGACTTCGACGTTTCGACCGACCAGCGTCAGGGCACCAATACTCTGACGGTCACGACCACGAGCGATGCGTCTCCCGAGCGGGTGTCGTTCAACAACACCGCGCTCCACACCTTTCGGGTGCAGCCCGATGATCGCCCGCCCTCGCTCAAAGTACTGGCCGAGGGACGCGAGCTCCCGCCCACCGCCGATCCCATTCAGAACCTCCAGGATCCCAGCCTGCCGTTCGTCTCCACGAACCCCACGCTCGAAATTCAGATCCAGGACGACAATCCGTACCTTCGGCTCCAGGACACCTCGTACGTCGAGGTGTACCTCAAAGAGGGCCTGCCGTCCGACGGGCCGGACCTAATTTCCAATTACCGACGCATCCCCTTCTCCGGACCGAGCCTCACGTTTAACCCCGCAGAGGAGGAGGCGGAAAACACCGCGCGTGTTCTCTTCGAACCGACACTTCCCGCCGAGGACCAGACCTACACCCTGAAGGTGGAAGCGCAGGACGCCCAGGGCAATGAGGGAGAGCCGTATACTGTGACCTTTCGGGTGCAACAACAACAGGTCATCGAGGACCTGTATCCGTACCCGAATCCGATGAGCGATCACACGCAGTTCTCGTTCCTCATTCGGGGGGGCAACACCCGTCCCAGCGATTTCCGTCTCCGCATCTATACACTCAGCGGACGCCTCGTTCGCGAGTTCACGGGCGCGGAGGCAAACGACGGCGCGGGCCTCCGGACCACAGGCTGGAACCATCTCACTTGGGACGGACGGGATGCCGATGGGGACCGCGTGGCCACGGGCGTCTATCTGTACCGCGTGCGGATGGAGGGAGCAAACGGAACCTTCGAGGGGGATGTCGAGAAGGTGGTCGTCATCCGATAACCTTCGTTCCTGTATTGACGGCGCCCTGCCTATCCGAACGGGGAGTACGCGTAGGTAAAGTACGCATACTCAAGCTGCATGAGAAGAAACACTCCGATGGTAGCGTAAAGATATTTCTTCGACTGAAGCACTCGCCGCCCGTGCCAGACGTCCCAGAGCACCGTTCCCCCAGCGCCGGCGAACGGGACCAGAAGCGCAACGACGGTATAATGGTAGGTCCCGGCAGAAAACGCAATCCAGTACGGAAGTTGGTAGCCCAGAATGAGAAGGCCTATACGTTTTGTCTCGAAGGAGCGCCAGCCCCCCTCCAGGAGCCCGACGAGGACGAGAAGCATCATCGCGGCGTAGCCCCCAGCCTCCAGAGCCAACAATCCAAGCAGGGGCCCCATTCCGAGATTATAGTTAATCTGGATTCGGCGGGAGGTCACGTAGTCAAACCCCCAGAATTCCCGAATGCGATTGAGCGTACGAAGGAGCGTTTCTCCAGGATGGGCCGCGACGAACTGGGCAACTGCGCCAAGCATTGCTGTCTGGGGATTGTCCTTCCGGCGAAAGGAGTCTAGGGACTCTTGTACCTCCAGAGGAAGCTCACCGGGCGAGCGTGATGCGAGGTGATTGGTCTTATACAACGGGGTGTGTGGATTATTGCCCAGATAGAGGTTGTATCGGCTACTCGTCGCAATCGTAGCTCCTCCTCCGCGGGAGGCGTTGTAGGAAAGAACTGGACCAACAATTGCCCCCAGTAAAAGCAGGCCTACTCCCCCTCCATACAGGAGGGTTCTCACTGACCTCTCGGTCGAGCAGCGGAGTGCACGATAGAGCGCAACACTTCCCCCTGCTCCCCCCATTGCCACGAGACTAAGAAGCGATGGCCGAGTGAGCACCCCTACGCCGAGGGCCGCTCCGGCACCGGCCAGCCACGGCCACCACTCCTGCCTCAGTCCCTTCAGGATGCAAATTACTGCGGTGAGGAGAGCCGTCATTTCAACTGGTTGAGACACCACCTGGCTCGTCATCATGATGCTCGGAGGGTAGAAGACCATCATCCATCCTGCCCAACGAGCCCCCCGCTCCCCTACCACCAGACGGGCTAACCGCTCCACCAGAAGGACGTTCGCCGTGCTGACCGTGATGGCGAAGAGCCGCGCCGTCCACACTCCCGTGCCGAATGTGCCGTACCACAACGCCAAGAGGTACGGCAAGCCCGGAGGCCAATAGTACGGTTCGGTGCCGGGAAACGACCGGAGGAGCTCCCTGGCAACCGCGTCGTACGAGCCAGCATCGGACATCAAGGGCATGTCGCCCACAAGTCCGAGTGCGAAGACGAGCCGTATACAAAGAGCAATGCCTCCAAGAATAAATACGCGTCCGGGCCCCTTCGCAGTAGCGTGATCCCAGTTCATTTCTCTGCTGGCTTCCGTTTCGGAGAAAGCTGAGGAATGGTGCGGCCGCGAATCTCAACGCCCCCCGCGTTCTTCGGTGGGCCCCGTCTCCGACACCCGCTCAATGCGCCATCCTTCTTTGCGGAGGTGAAGACGAATTGTGGAGTCCAGTCCTAAGGGGCAGCGGCCAGAACCGGTGACCAACTGGAGATCGGGGCGCGAGCTGTAATGCTGAACTACGGGCCCCGCAAACCGAAGCGGCAGGGCTCCGGGCATCCGGTACACCGAGTAGGCCGTCGTGTCCGTCGGTGCATCCAGAACGCAAAGGGTTGCCCCAGTCAGAGCAGTCTTTCCCACTGGAACGAGCTGCTTCAAAAGTGACTGGGTGCGCTCCCCGGTGACGTTCATGAGCGTCGCTTTCTGCCGCACCCCGGCAATCTGACTCCCAAGATACACCAGCAGAAGAACCCCACCTGCAATCCGCCATCCCTGCGGCGCACACCGCCACAACGTGCCCATCCCGATCCCTGCTACCAAACAGAGGGACGGCATGGCCGAGTAGACGTACAATTCGCTCACGTCATTCAGCACGAGCACCGGCCCGAGACTCCCGATCGCCACTACGAGAAGCCCGACCGCTACCAATCGGGATCTGCTACGATACACGCCATAGGCCACGACTGAGATGAGAAGAACACTTCCGAAGAGGACCCCTCCGAGCTTTCCCCACTGGGCAGTTTGGGCCCACTGCGCGACACTCGCGGTGGACACCGGACTTGTGGCGGCTGCCCCAAAGAGCGCAGCATTTCGGAAGAGGTTCATTCCAATGTGAAGCTGGTACGCCTCTGTCCCAAATCCGGGCCCCATCGAACCAGCTGCAGCTCGTACGAGGAGGTATGCTCCCGCCAGTAGCGCGACGGAAAGACTCCGTGTCCACAGGGAAGCGCTTCCCGATGCGCTTCTGCCCCCGAAAAGGATACCGGCAGCGGCCCCGTCGACCAGCAGAAGCAGCACCACGAACGCAAACCCTGTCTCCTTGAACAGAAGGGCTGCGCCCAGTGACAGAAGCGCGCCCCCGTACGTCAGCACGGAGCGCCTCTCCTGCCGGTCAAAGAGCGACTCTGTGTACCATCGAAGGCTCAAATAGCCAAAGAACGTGCTTGCAACCTGAGAGAGCGTGTCATTCCCGAGCACGGCAGCGGCATTTGCCTGACTGACTGCCATAAGTGCAGCGGCGATCCCCGACTGCAGCCGGGTGGCCCCAAGCCATCGTCCCCCTTCGTATACGAGAAGCACCGTCCCCAAATGGAAGACCAGTGTCACCAAATGGACAGGAACCGGATTCATTCCGAAGGCCGACTGCAAGACGGTCAGAACGGCATTCTGCAGCGGACGATAGAATCCTGTGGTCGGACCCGTCTCCACAAAATGATCCATCCATTCCATCTCCACCGCCGGGAAATAGAATTGAAAATCATCGGCATAATAGGGAATGGTAAGCCCCGACGCGTACGTGCCCAGCACGACGACCACGCTTACCGACAGGACCACGACGTAGAAGTCCCATTCCTCTCCCTGATCTGCCCCATTTCTGAGTGCATTCGGTCCCCGATTCATCGTCGCGGTATGGTTTCTTGCGTCAACTCCGTCCTCCATTCACTCTATCCTGTCACCTCAGTCCCCGATGGCCGGAACGAGCTCCTCTCAGTCGGACTCTCAATCCTCAGCGAGGAGATCATCGTAGAGCCGAACGAGGCGTGCTGCCGTATTCTCCCACTGGTACTCCTTCGCTGCCTTCAAGGCTGCCTCGGACCGTGTCCGATACGCTTCCGGATGCTCTCGCCAGTACCGAATCACGTCGAGCGCCTGACGAGAATCGCCCGGAGGTACCACCTCTCCACACTCGTGCTCTTCCACGAAGCGCCGCCAGACGGGAAAATCACTGCAGAGAATGGGGAGACCGTAGTGCAGATACTCGTAAAACTTCGTCGGGATCTTCTCGATCTGATTCGGATGGTCCCTACCCAAGACGATGCCTACGTGAGCCTCATTGTAGTGCTGGACGAGCTGCTCCCAGGGGACGTACGTGTCCCATCCCACGCGCTCGATCACGTCGTCAAGATTCTTCCGTCGAATGCGTCGCTCCGCTCGACGACGGGACGCCTCGACGTAGCACACGCCGACCAATTTGAGACGCGCGTCCAGGTCCCCGGCTTTCATGTGACCGGCCAGATCGATTAGTTCTGAAAGCCCTCGCCCTCCTCCCTCCCCCATGACGCCCGTGTAGATTGCCCGGATCGGCCCCGAAGTCGGAAGCGAGCGTGGCGCCTGCCCCTCTACCTCCTGCTCTTGCGTTTCCTCAACAGGTTTGAAGTGGTTGGCAATCCGCGTCGTCGGCACCCCGGCCGCCTCCGCAATGGACACGTGCGGTGCATTGGCCACCACCACGTGGTCCACCCACCGGAAGCACCACCGTTCCACTCCTCGAATCAAACGACCAACGATGGGCCCATGCCACCGGTAGTCCTCGTGCATGTCGTAGATGATCCGTCCTCCGGTTCGATGCTTGAGGACGTAGGCAAGCGGGATGAGCTCCGGATCGTGAACGTGATAGCAGTCGGCGCTGAGTGAAACAGCCGTCTGGTATACGTTCCACTGAAGGGGGAGGCGCTGAATCCGACGGTGTACGACCGGCAACGCCCATATCGGAACCCCGTCGTGCACCTCCGAGGACTCATTCTGGGCAATCAAATGAACGTCGTACCCGGCATCCCGCAAGGTGCAAAGCTCCTTTCGGAAAATTCTGGGGTCCTGAGGATGATGCACCGTCGTAATGTGCACGGCACGCTGGTCTCGTCTCCGCATCAGTGAAGGGCATTGTTACAAAAGAGCAGCCGGGAACCCGTTCAGACTTGCCTTTCAGCGGGATTCCGGAAACTGTGCTGGGTCGTAGTACTTTCCCGAGCGACCCGTTACACCGTGCCAGTACGCTCGCAGGAGCACCGAGAGTCGCAGCCGCTTGTGACTATCGAAGCACAGGACAGCAACAGCGCTCCGTAGAAAATGGTACAGTCCCGTCGCATATCCTCCCCATCGCTGCCACGAACTCTCTGCGTGCTTACGTACGATTAAGAGCTTGTTGCGAAGAAGATAGTACCGTCGCCAGTAGGAGCTGATCGGGCGCTCTCCCCGAAAGCGTGCCAGTAGAGCGGTCGGAACCTCCTTGCTCTTCGAAGCATCGTGATGCACGACGCGACTGTCCCGCACTAAATACACGTGCCCCCACTGCGAGAGTCGAAGGACATACTCGTTGTCGTCCCCCCAGATAAAAAAGCCTGCCTCGGGCAACCCAACCTCCCGAACGGCCTGCGCCCGAACCATTAGCCCCACGAATGTGGCGTACCCAATTTCTGTGACGGGATTCTCACCGTCCACGTCATAATCGTACGTCATACGGAATGGATCATACCACCCCACAGAGCCTTTCTGGACCGTTCCATCGGGATTTACCCGTAGTGATGCGAGCCCTGCTGTGCTCTCGTCGAGGTGACATGTCGAAGAAAAGAGCTGCTCAAGAGCAGTCGCCTGAGGCTCCGCATCGTCGTCCATCACCCAGATCCACTCCACGTCCCGCGACACTGCCTCCTTCATCCCCTCGTGGAAACCGCCCGCCCCTCCCCGGTTTTCGTCAAGCACCCGCAGAGTCACCTCCGGAAAGTCAGTCCGCACCATCGCCGCGGTGCCGTCGGCGCTCGCGTTGTCGACAACGATAATCTCCGGAATCGGATGCGTCTGGTTCTGGAGCGCCTCCAGGCATTGTCGCAGAAGGGTCTTGCGGTTGTAGGTCACTACGACGGCGGCGACCCGCGGCTCGGGAATGGACGTGTTGGCAGAATCTGTCATTCGCGCACCGTGCCTCCAACGAACAAGCCGTCCTGCAGTGACTCGGCGATGCCCTGGAAAACCCATCGCCCGTACCGCCCGACCATGAGAATGTCGTGATCGTCCAGGACGCTCAGGGCCTCCTCTTTCCAGGTCGACTGCGGCCACGACCACGTGTACGCCACGTCAATCCACGTCGGATCTACCACCTCCGCCGCCTCAATGTACCCCCATCGCGTCAACTCGTCGACCACCGCCTCCGCATAGCGGTCCACCTCTTCGGGCGACGGCTGTTCGCCCCCTCGGTACGCACGCTCCACGTAAATACTCACGCGATTGTCTAACCCACTCGGAAGAAAGTCCTCCTCGACGTTCGAATAGAAGCCTACGCGGTGGAAGCCGGACGTGCTTTGCGGAACGTAGATCCAGTGGTCGTGGGGACACTCCGGTCCACGCACAGCCCCTACGTTCAAGACGAGGACGGACGTGTGCGGATCTGGACGCGACGGCGTAGACAGATCCGTCATCTCCATCATCTCGTTGAGGGGAAGCGTCGAGACGAGGCGGTCGTAGGACTCGGTTGAACCGTCTTCGAAGGCCACCGTCTTCGTCTCCACGTCCACCTCTTCCGCCCGCTTGCCGTAGCGCACGTCGCACCGCTGAGCGAGGCGTTGCATGAGCGTGTTGAGTCCCTCCTCCGGGTAGAGAAACTCGACGTTGTACCCCACCTCGTCGGCCTGTCCAAATGCCCCCTCTACCACATCCTCCACGTCGGCGGGCGACTTATACGGGTCCTGCGGCGCAATCTCCTCGTAGAGCCCGGCCGTGTAGAGGTCGTGGAACGGATCGAAGAAGACCTCACAGAGCGTCTCGCCGAAGCTACAGTAGAGCCAGTCCTTCATCTTCTGCCGAGGCTCGTCCGGCGCATCGAGCATGTCGGTGAGGGCCGCCGCCGCGAGTTCGTCCTCAAACCGCTCCAGGTGATTCTGCAGGGGATACGGGACCCGGAGATCTCGCTTCGGAAGATAGACGGCCGACTGGCGCCGGTACTTTTGCATCGGCGTGAGCCGACGCATGAAGCGCTTGGCCGCCGGATGTCCCCCAAAGATCCAGTGGCCGCCCCCAATCTCGAACCGGTAGGTCGGGCGCGACGCCGGACGCTCGTGCAACCGTTCGGTGCCTCCCGGTTCCACGTAGTACGACGCGCAAATGCCTCCGGGAGCATCCCGTGCCTCATACACGGGACGGCCCGAGGCGTACCCGGCGGAGAGTCCCGTGATTCCCCCACCCAAAATGATACAATCGCTCATAAGGACATCCGTGGTACATGGAAAAATTCCAACCGCGTCGCCCGGAGGCCGTGTTTGATGAACTTTCTACCGTCAGTATATATGTTTCACGGACTCATTTCCAGCCGGCGTTTCCCTAGCCCCCGTCACCCCACCACATCCTATGCTCCGGTATGTACTGATCTTCCTCCGGCGGTGGAGCCGATCAATCGCGGCGCGCGGGGCGAGTCTCGTCTTCGGGACGCGGGTGATGGGTGCCGGTCTCAGTCTCGTCGTTCACGTCCTCCTGGCCCGATGGGCGGGGCCCACCGTATACGGCACCTACAGCTACGCCATCGCTTGGGTCTCCACTCTCTCCATTGCCGTGAGCCTCGGTTTCCCGGAGGCCTCGCTTCGATTTATTCCTACGTACATCCAAACGGAAAGCTGGGGGGCGCTACACGGAATTGTCCAGCGGAGTGAGCGTCTCATTCTCCTCGCGAGCGTGGCGGTGAGCCTGCTCGCCACAGCAGGCATCTGGGGACTTCCGTTCATCCCGTCCAGTCCCACCACGCAGGCAATCCTCATCGCATTCTGGGCGCTCCCGCTCTCCGCCCTCGTCCGCTACTACAGTGAAGCGTGCCGGGCCGTCGACCAAATCGCGGCCGCCTATGCGGCCCCACGCCTGCTCCGCCCCGGCATTATGATCGTAGGGATCATGGCAATGGCGGGACTTCCCAGCGGCGTCTTGAGCGGCCCAGCGGTAACGGCGCTGTTCGGGGTTGCCCTTCTCCCAATTCTCGCCGTTCAATGGATTTCGTTTCACCATCACCTCGCAGCGAATGTCCCAACGGGGCCGGTCGCCAAGTTCGAGACGCGGCGGTGGCTGCACGTAGCCTTCCCGCTTCTTCTCGTTACTGGCTTCACCACCCTTCTCCGTAAGACGGACCTCTTCCTGGTTGGATGGATGCTCGACATGAGGGCAACTGGCGTCTATCAGTCGGCGATGACCGTAGCGGCCCCAACCGGCTTTGTGATTAGTGCCATTAACGCCGTAGCCGCCCCGCGGTTTGCTCGATTGCATGCCAACAACGATGAGGAGATATTCCGCCGCTTCGTGCACACCCTCGCCCATTGGCTCTTTTGGCCGACCCTCGGCGTTTCCATAATCATAGCGATCGGGGCTCCGTATTTTCTTCAGCTGTTCGGCTCGGAATTCGAGCAAGCTCGCCTTCCCCTCATGATTCTAACTTTCAGTCACCTCATCAACGCTGGTTCTGGATCCGTTGGATATCTTCTGAATATGACTGGTCACCATATGGACAGTGCTCGTGTGTATGGAATTACGACCATCCTGCACGTCGGCTTGAGCGTGATCGCAATCCACGTCCTCGGGCTTACAGGTGCTGCAATCGCCACCGCGTTTACTGCTCTTATTTGGAATACGTGGTTGCACGTTATCGTCCAGAAACGGCTGCAAGTGTCCCCCTCCATCCTGTCTGTGCTAATCTCATTAGGGGATCCCTCCTCGGACGCCTGATCCCTGCTTGACACAACAGCTTGCTACACTCTCCTCAGCGTGTCCCTATTTCTCATTCGACAACCTAGCGGCTCTTGCCCCCTGAATTTCTCCTCCTTGGTGCTGCTCGGTCTGGCACAACGGCCCTCTATGCGTTTTTAGACCAGCATCCAGACCTCTTCATGTGCACCCCAAAGGAGCCCCACTTTTTTGCCTACGGCGAAGGAAAATTTCACTTTGAAGGCCCAAAAGACAACCAGTTCACTCACTCGTCACTATCGCGCAGAAAGTACGAAGCGCTCTTTGCAGAAGCACGCCACGACCAGTTGCGTGGGGATGCCTCAACATCGTCACTTTACGTGCCTCGAGCCGCCAGGCGGATCGAGCAGTACGTCCCCGAAGCGAAGATGATCATTCTACTGCGCAATCCGGTGGACCGTGCGTTCTCAAACTATCTGCTTCTCCTCCGAGACGGACGCGAGCCCTGCAATTCATTTCGAGAGGCGCTCGATCGGGAGCCATCGCGCATCAATCAAAACTGGGAGCATGGATGGCATTACCGACGAATGGGCTTCTACTACAATCAAGTCCGCCGCTTCTACGAACACTTCGATCAGGCACAAATCCGTATTTTCCTCTTCGATAACTTCACCGCGGATCCGGTTTCTATAGCTCAAGACGTATTCTGCTTTCTAGGCGTCGACGACTCATTCGTACCCGACACCTCCCTCCAACACAACCCCTCAGGATGTCCCCGATCTCGAACCCTGCATTGGCTTCTGCAACTCGCAGGAGTCGGTGCCCAGATCCGCTCGGTGCTCCCCGATGTTATCGTGGAAATGGTAGGTCACCACGCCGGGTCCTTCATTCAGGGCATACGGCGTTTAAAAAAGAAAGTCATTCATCACAACCTAGAACGTCCCTCCCTCTCCAGCGCCGTCCGTACTCGTCTTCTAGATGTATACCGCGACGACATCCACCGCCTCGAAGATCTCATCGACCGCGACCTCTCCCACTGGCTCGACCATCCGGCCTGACTGGCCCGCCCAACCGCCCACGCTGCTGTAACGGATGTACACACACGGCCCGGCCCATCGAGGGGAAACTGGGACCGATGATCGAAACGAGCGTCCTGGAACCCCACCGAAATCTCGCATTACGATCTCTGGGCCTCTACTCCTCTCCCCCTGCCCTCCCACTCCTCTCTTCACAACCTCTGTTTCCCATGTCCCCCGCCAACGGCCCCACAACGGATACCGAAAATGCCCGCCTGCTCATCGTGGAAGACGACCCGGACGTGGGCACCGGCCTCGAAGACTTCTTCTCGATCAAGGGCTACGACGTGGAGCGCGTGGTGGACGGGGAGGAGGCGATCCAGGAGATGACCATGCTGCCGCCCTACGACGTCATTCTTCTGGACGTGATGCTCCCAGACAAGGATGGGTTCGAGGTCCTTCGCGAAGCGCGGAAGGCGGGCGTCGACTCGCCCGTCATCATGCTCACGGCCAAGTCCGAATCCAAGCACAAGCTCCGGGGCTTTGACCTGGGGGCCGACGACTACGTGACAAAGCCGTTCGACGCGGAAGAACTGGCCGCCCGGGTGCGAGCCGTGCTCCAGCGCAGTCAGGAGCCCGATGAGACACCGGACGTGGGCGACGTATACTCATTCGCCGACTACACGGTGGACTTTACCGCCGAAACCGCCACGAAGGACGGGGAGGAGATCAAATTCACGGACCTGGAGTTCGACATCCTGGAGTACTTCATCAATCACCGCGGTCGCACCGTAAGCCGCAAGCAGCTGCTCCGCGACGTGTGGGGCATCAGCGGCGACATTACCACCCGTACCATCGACCGCCACGTCGCCTCCCTCCGCAAAAAAATTGAGCCGGACCCCGACGATCCCACCTACATCCAGACGGTGTACGGCATCGGATATAAGTTCGTTGAGGAGGACGCGTCCAGCGACGCCGACGAGACGTAGACCCTCCTCAACGCGTTACCGCGACGACCCGTCTGCCTCCCGCTCGCGCCGGTCGAGCTCCCTGTGGTACTCTGCCGCTGCCCGGTTGTGCTCGCGCAGGGTACGGCTGAAGTTGTGCCCCCCGGACCCGTCGGCGGCAAAGTAAAAGTACTCGTGCTGCTCCGGGTCTACGGCCGCCCGGAGCGAGGACGGCGACGGATTCGTGATGGGCCCCGGCGGCAGGCCGTCGATCCGATAGGTGTTGTAGGGATGATCGATTTCCAGATCGCGGTAGAGCACGCGGCCCGTACGCTCCCCGCGCGTCTGAATGAGCACGTACTGAATCGTCGGGTCGGCCTGCAGGCGCCAGCCTCGGTCCAATCGATTGAGGTACACCCCGGCAATGCGGGGCTTTTCCTGATCCTGCAACGCCTCCCACTCCACGATCGACGCGAGCGTCACCACCTCCCGCTTCGTGAGCCCAAGACTGTCGGCCCCAAGCGCCAACTGCCGGTCGTAGAAGCGGTCGAACGACTGTTTAATCCGGCGCACCACCGTGCGGGCGTCGGTCTGCCAGTAAAAGTCGTACGTTTCGGGAAGCATGTACCCGAAGAGCCGCGACGGCGTCGTACCCAGCTCACGAGCGAGACTCGTGTCCCGCAGCGCCTCGAGAAACGCATCGGCCTCCAACTTGAGCCGCTTCCCCATCACCTTTGCTACCGTGGGCGGACGCGAGCCCGGCGGAATGGTGACTCGAATGGGCGCCTGCAGGCCGCGCCGCAGCATGTCGAGCAAGTGGTAGTTGGACGTATAGGGCTCGACGCGATAGTGGCCGGCTTTAATCTGTTCTCCCCATCCCGTAGCCTTGGCGACGAGGCGGAAGGTCGAGCCAGAAACGAGAATGTCTTCGGCCCGAAGCGAATCGACTGCCTGGTCCAGTGAGGCATCGGTTGGAATGATGAGATCCCTCGCACCGTCGTAGCCTCCCGTATTGGGGGCAAAGAGGATCGCCCCTCCCACCCCGACACTCAGTCCGAGGAGGAGGGCACCGACCAGTACGAGAAGGGACTGGGTTCGCATTAGCAAAAAGACCTGAGTCAAAGGGATACAACGATCAATTCCGTCGTCACGTCCGCTCGTCCAGCGTGCGGAACGCGTTCAGCCACGCCTGTGCCATGCGGTAGTGGCCGGCGGGCGTGGGGTGTACCCCGTCCGCCGCCCAGTACGACACCGGCGCCTCGTCGAGCGCATCCTCGAACGTGGACTGATAGGGAATCCAGAGAGCATCGTACGCCTCGGCCACGCGCCGGGCGGCCTGCTGATACGCGTCGAAGTGAAGGTTCCACTCTTCGTCGATCGTCGAGCTTCCGGGAAGCGCGAAGGGTTCCCCAATTAAAAGTGAAACGTCCGGATGCGCCTCCCGGGTCCGATCAAGCAACTCGCGATACCCACGCTCATACCGCTCAGGCGTCCCGTCGTGATCGCCCGACACCGTGTACCAGAAGTCGTTTACCCCGACCAGAACACTCAGTACGTCCGGCGCCAGAGACAGGCAGTCCGCGTCCCACCGAGCCGCAAGGTCCTCCACTTTGTCGCCCCCCACCCCTCGGTTGTAGCAGGTCCACCCGCGCTCCGGCTGAGTCCCCGTCAGCGTCGAGGCCACGAGCGCCGCGTACCCGCTGCCAAGCCCGGCGGGCCGGTTGGGGGCTGTCTCCGCCCGGCGACGCCCCGCGTCGGTAATCGAGTCCCCCTGAAATACAAGCACGGGGCCGTCAGGCACGTCGGAAGACGACATGGAATGGAAAGATGATCAGTCCGGCGAAATACAAACACGGAAAAACCCCCAACCAAGCGCCCCCGCCACTGATCCGCGAACGAGGACGCGCTAGCCCAATTTCAACTGAGGTGTTACGTCGAGCGTGGAGGGATGCTCATCCCCGGCAGCAAGGTGGAGTTCCCCGGCCTTCGCGATCATAGCGGCGTTGTCCATGCAGTACGAACGGGCGGGCACGTAGACCTCGAATCCGTCCTCTTCCCCGGCAGCGTCCACCCGGTGCCGCAGTTCGCGATTGGCCGCCACTCCCCCCACCACGGCTACGTGCTCGGCCTCCGTCTCGTCGGCGGCCCGGCGTACCGCGTCCACGAGCACGTCCACAATGGCGGCCTGCACCGACGCACAGAGGTCGTCTCTGTGCGTATCGAGCACCCGTTCCCGCTCGTCGTCCGAGAAGTCGCGCAGGTAGTAGAGAACCGACGTTTTGAGGCCGCTGAACGAGAAGTCGAAATCCTCGAGTTGCGTGCGGGGAAAGTCGTGGAAGGTCGAGTCCCCGTCCGCGGCGTACTGATCGATCTCCGGTCCGCCGGGATACCCGAGCCCAAAGAGCTGCGCAATTTTGTCGAAGGCCTCGCCGGCCGCGTCGTCGCGGGTGCGCCCGAGAACCGAGTGGGAAAAGTGATCGCCCACGTGCACGAGCTCCGTGTGGCCCCCGGACACGATGAGGCACAAATACGGACGAGGCGGGACCGGCGGCGCCAAATCGCCCGAGTACAGGTGGCCTTCCAGGTGATTGACCCCGATCAGGGGCACGTCCAATCCTCGAGCAAACGCCTTCGCGAAACTGACGCCCACCAGCAGCGAGCCGGGCAGGCCCGGACCATACGTGACGGCCACCGCATCGAGCGTGTCGGCCCGTACCTCAGCGTCGGACAGTGCCTTCTGAACGACCGGCACGATGAGACGCTGGTGATCGCGCGAGGCCAGCTCCGGCACCACCCCCCCGTACTCGTCGTGGAGGTCGTGCTGCGAGGAGATGATGTTTGATCGCACCGTGCCCCCCTCCAACACGGCAGCAGCGGTGTCGTCGCACGAGCTTTCAATGCCGAGAATACGCATTCGCACCTTGACCGATCTAGCAACAAAGAGGATCACGACGACCGACGCCCCGTCGTCCGATTGGTGTTCTCCCACGCCCCGGCGTCGGCGTAGATTCGGATCGCACGTCAAGCGTGAACAAATCGAGGCGCTCGGGGTATTGTGAAGTGACAGCGATGCTTCTGCGACGCTCCCTTCCGCATCCACTCCAAATACGATTTAGGCATCCATGCGCACCGCGCTCCCGCTCCTGTGCCTCGTTCTCACGCTGAGCCTCACGGCCCCGGCTGAGGCCCAGTTCCGCGAAACGGCTCAGCAGAATCGGTCGGTTCAAACTCAGCTATACGATTCCGGTTCGGCTGCCGCCAACGCGCTTGAGTCGCTGTTCGGCGCCGAACACTTTCGCATGGGCCACAGCTACTCGGCCTCCTTTACGTCCTTCGGCGGACAGGCATCCTCCATGGGGATGTATACAAACTCGATGATGTGGCAATTTAACTCCGACTGGGCGGCTCGCATGGACGTGAGCGTCTCGCACCCGTTCACGCAGACGAGCGGATTCGGACAGCAGGAGGCGCGGGTGTTCATTCGCAACGCGGAGGTGGCCTACAAACCCTCCGACAACTTCCAGGTCCGGATGCAATTTCAGCAGAGTCCCTACGGGCGATATATGAGCCCCTACGGCTATCATAGTCCCTACCGCAGCAGCCCCTATCGCAGCGGCTTCGCCTCGCCCACGCCCACCGGCGACCTCTTCTGGAAAAATTAGCCGCGCTGGATGGTTGGACGTCACTCGCAGCATCACGGCGCGGCATGCCTCGGGGCGTGTCGCGCTTTTGTGTTGACCCCTTCGCCCCCTCCGGTCGCCTATGGTCTCGTGGTCCCGCGTTCGGAACGGCCTTCTGAACGCCGCGCTCGTGATCGGGGGCGTGTGCGTGGGGGTGCTCCTCTACGGCCTCGTGACGCGCGTGCTCATCCCTCAGCCCGACCCTCGGCGCTCGTCCGACGGCTCAGAGCTCGTGGGCTCTATCATCCAGGTCGAGGTGCGCAACGGCGCCGGGGTCGACCACCTGGCCGCCGAGACCACGCACTACCTCCGCAGACGGGGGTTCGACGTGGTGGACGTGGGCAACTACGAGACGTTCACCCAGGAGCGCTCCGTCGTCATCGACCGGGTGGGCGACCTCGAAGCCGCCCGCAGAGTGGCCGAGGCCCTCGGCCTGCCCGCCGATCGCGTGCAACAGGACATTCGACGCCAGTACTACCTCGACGCCTCCGTCATTATCGGACACGACTATAAGCAGCTTCGCCCGTTTCAAGAGTAGCCCGAAAACCCGATCCGTGAAGAAGCGTCTATGGACCGTTTCTGCTTCGGTGGAATACGGTCCCCCACGTGTTTAGATCATTTCGACGGATCGGCCGAACGATTCTCCGTTTTCCTACACGCATTCCCGCACCCAATGCCTTAAGTGTATGGCTTCCCCCGACCAAACGTCCTCGACCGCAGACCCCTCTGCCCGTCGCACTCCGCGCAACGCCGGCCACGTGCTGGCCGCCCACGCCGTGAACGCCATGGCCGACAAGAAGGCCAAAGACATCACGGTGATCGACTTGCGCGACGTGAGCAACATGGCGGACTTCTTCGTAATCAGCACCGGTGAGTCCGATCTTCAGGTACGCGCCATCGCCAACGGCGTCATCGACCGGATCGAGGAGGAATGCGAGGAACTTCCCTGGAAAAAAGAAGGCTTCGACCACCTCCGATGGGCTCTACTCGACTACGTCGACCTGGTGGTGCACGTCTTCTTGCCCTCGCGTCGCGACCACTACCGCATCGAGCGGCTCTGGGGGGAAGCCGAGCGAGAGCAGGTGCCCGAAAACGGAGACGTGTCGGACGTTGAGCTGCTGCAGGAGCTGCTCAACCAGTCGCCGGAAGAGGATTGAGTCTGAATTTTGCAGAATTCGGGTACGGGAGTATCGAAGCGTGGAGAACTGGAAGTAATAGACCTCTCCTCTTCCCTATCTCAATTGGCATAATCGAGCACATTTCCGCCCAGGCACCAGCTCAACATGACACGCTTTTTCCTTGCGGTGGGGGCAATCTTTGCTGGCCTGGCCGTTGCGGCCGGGGCCTTTGGGGCGCACGGGCTTGAGAGCCGCGTGTCGCCCGACCGGCTGGAGACGTTCCGCACCGCCGTCACGTACCAGATGTATCACGCGCTGGCGCTTCTCGTCGTGGCCTGGGCGACAACGCAGGGGTGGGGAGCACTCGTGCACGGGGCCGGCTACTGCTTCATCGCCGGCATTCTGATTTTTTCCGGCAGCCTGTACGTGCTCGTCCTCACCGACACGGGCTGGCTCGGGGCCGTCACGCCCTTCGGCGGCGTGGCGCTCATCGTGGGGTGGGGCCTGCTGGCGTGGGGCGTCCTTTCGGGCGGATAACCACGTCTCGTTGATGGCGTCCCTGCTTCTTTCAGTTGTTTTGCCGGGTGAGCGCGGGAGCATGGGCGAGAGGCGCGATTGCGCAACCGTTCTATTGGACCCGCTTTTTTGCTTCCCTCCACTTCTCTTTCTTTTCGTTTCGAAGGGCTGTCGCCAGAAACGAAGCGGCGCGGCGCTCCGACCAGTAGTCGCCCATCTCGGTGAAGCTCACGAATCCCACGTGTCCTCCGCTCTCCGGCACCTCCAGCGTGAAGGCCGAGTGCCCCTCCGCCGCCGTCCGCGGGTAGCAGGTCTCGCTCAGAAAGGGATCGTTGGCCGCATTGACGAGAAGTGTGGGAACGGTAAGGTCTGACAGGAGCGGCTTGCTGCTCGCCGCCCGGTAGTACGCGTCGGCGTCCCGAAAGCCGTTGAGCGGCGCGGTGTAGGCATCGTCGAAGTCGCGGAGCGTGCGCACGTGACGGAGCGCGTCGGTGGTCACTTCGCCATGCTGCCCAGCCTTCTGCCGGATTTTTTCGCGGAGCGTGCGGAGGAAGTACTGCGTGTAGTGCCAGTTCGAACGTCGCCCAATCTGGTGCGACGAGCGCTTCAAGTCGACGGGTGCAGAAAACACGGCGGCCCCGCCCACCCGATCGTCGACCGCCGCGCCTCGTTCGCCAAGATACTTGAGGGTGAGGTTGCCGCCGAGGCTGAAGCCGACGAGCGCGACGGAGGCGTACCCGGTATCCAACACGTGGTTAACCACGCACGCCAGATCCTCCGTCTTCCCACTGTGGTAAGTGGCGGCCTGTCGGTTCATGTCGCCACTGCATCCCCGCAGGTTCCAGGCACACACGTCCCACCCGCGCCGGACGAGCGCCCGGGCCATGCCCCGCATGTACGTGCCGTCAGCACTCCCCTCTAGCCCGTGCGTGAGAATCGCGACCCGATCCGTCCCGGACGTCCCGTTCGTGCGAGCCGTCGCCCAGTCCAGATCCAGGAAGTCATCGTCCGGCGTGTCGATGCGCTCCCGACCGTCATAGTGAAAATCCACGCGTCGAACGAGGGATGCAAAAAGCGTCTGCGTGTGGCCGCCCGAGAGCAGCGGGGGCGGCGTATACGTGGACGATGCGATGAACACCAGCGGGAACGGCTTAATTCCGAAGAACGATGGCGCCGAACATCCGCCCCGTCGTGCCGTCGGACGCACGGTACGAGAAGAAGGTGTCCGAATCCGACATCGTGCAGCAGTCCGACACTTCGATCGCCTCGCTCGGCACTCCGGCCTCCTCCAGTTGACGGCGGAGAGCGGCCTTGAGGTCGACGTGGGGACGGGGCCATTCTTCCCGTCGGTAGACGAAGTCCTCGTCGAAGCGGGTCGCCACCTCGGGCCCCACCTCAAAGACGGACCGGGAGAGACACGGACTCACGTACGCTCGAATCTGGGCGGGATCGGCCCCCTCCTCCTCCATCCGAGTCACCGTGCGGGGCACGATGCGGGCGACCGTTCCACGCCAGCCCGCGTGACAGGCCCCCGCCACAGTGTTCTCCGGATCGGCCAGGAGCACCGCCGCGCAGTCCGCCGTCGCGATGGCGAGAAGGAGCTTCGGAGTGGTGGTCACGAGTCCGTCGCAGAAGGGCTCGTGGCGCGGGGCATCGATGACGCGGACGGTGGAGCCGTGCACCTGCCCGGCCGTCGCCAGCCAGGCCGGATCCGTGTCGAGGGCGGCACAGAAGCGGCGACGATTCTCTTCGACACTGCTCGAATCATCGCCCACGTGGCGCCCCAGGTTGAGCGTGTCGTAGGGCGCCCCGCTCACGCCCCCCTTCCGCGTGCTCACGCCGGCCGTCACCGACGGCACCTCGGCAAAGATGCGGGGGCGAAGCACAGGTGCACGGGTCTGCATCGGGGACGTAAGCACGACACCGGAGGATAATTTGACGTTCGCGAGTGGTGTTCTCAACTGCTCATCCATCCGTCGGTTCGCCGCGAAGCCGAAAGGAGTTCCGCCCAAAATGCGCCCGCAGATCGTGTACTTTTCGTGAACAGTAATGGACGTCGCCCCGTTCGACGCCTCGTCATCCTTTTCACGCCCCAACGCCCTGACCCCGATGGAGATCTACTGCCCGAAGTGCGAGTGGGAGCCACCGTCCAGTGCCCAATGGACCTGCGAGTGCGGGCACTCCTGGCACACGTTCGACACGCACGGTCAATGCCCGGAGTGCGGCAAGGTGTGGCGCGAGACGCAATGCCATCAGTGCCACGAGTGGTCGCCCCACCACGACTGGTACCACGATCTCCCGCCCGTAGACGTGGACGAGATCACAGAGAGCGAAGAAGCCCCCGCTGAATGAGCGCTCCTCCCACCGAAACGCTCTATGCCGTCCCCACGACTCGTCCAAATCACCCTCTCGTTCCTCTGCCTTCTTCTCCTTGCCGGGCCCACACGAGCCCAAACGCCCCTCGGCCCCTACACCGATCACAGGGTCGATTCGACGACCGTCACCGTGTGGGCGGACAGTTCGGGTCTTCGATTAACCTGGTACCGGCCGACGGTCCTCCGGGTCGACCTGCTTCCGAACCGGTCCACGTCCCACGACTCGTCCCTCGTCGTCATCCGCGAGCCCGACGCACAGACAACCGTCGACGTAGAGGAGACAGCGGACGCCCTGACGGTCTCGTCGTCTGTCCTTTCGGCCCGCGTGCAGAAGAATCCGGTTCGGCTCCACGTCCAGAATCAGGGCGGAGGCACGATGCTCGAAGAGCACGACGCCGCTGGCTTTGTGGCGGACGGCGAGAAGCGCCGCGCCCAATTCACCCTTCCGTCCGGCACACGGTTCTACGGAACAGGGGAGCGCGGACTCAACCTCAATCTGCGAGGCGAACGCTTTCGGAGCTACAACCAGTCCGTCTACGGCTACGACCAGCCGGAGCCCACGATGAACATCAACGTGCCCCTGCTGCTCTCCTCGGAGGGGTACGCCCTGCTCTTCGACAATTCCTACCCCGGCACGTTCGACCTCGGAGCTCGTGATCCGTCGACATTCTGGTACGAGTCCGACGGCGGGGAGCTTTCCTATTACGTGCTGGCGGGAGAAAACGCCGCGACTCAGCTGGAGCGGTATACCTGGCTCACGGGTCGTCCTCCCATGCCGCCGAAGTGGGCACTCGGCTTTTTGCAGTCCAAGTACGGCTACCGATCCGAGCAAGCCGCCCGCGAAACGGTTAATCAGCTCCGCGAGAACGACATCCCTGCGGATGGTTTGATTCTCGACCTCTTCTGGTTCGAACACATGGGAGACTTGAGCTGGAATCGAGGGGCCTTTCCGAATCCTTCCCAGATGATCGAGGATTTCGAGTCCCGAGGCATCAAGACCCTCGTCATTACGGAGCCCTACATCACAGAGCCGTCGCAGTGGTTCTCGGCGTCGGTCCAGCCGGGCACCCCGCGAGCGGCGACGACGGAGGACGGATCGGCGTATCGCATCTCAGGCTGGTTCACGTGCGGAACCTGCGAGGTCGTGCTGAGCGACCTTACCCATGCCCCTACCCGTGCCTGGTGGAAGGACCGGTACGCGGACATTCTGAGCACGGGCGTCCACGGGCTCTGGACGGACCTCGGCGAGCCGGAGGTGCACCCGTCCGGCATGCAGCACGTCGCCGGTCCGGCCGACGCCGTTCACAACGTGTACAATCTGATCTGGGCCCGTACCGTCCACGAGGCCTTTTCTCAGCAGCGGCCCAATCGACGTCTCGTCAATCTGACCCGGTCCGGGTACGCGGGCATCCAGCGCTACGGCGTCTTCACGTGGTCGGCCGACGTGGCACGGACGTTCGACGGCCTGTCCCTACAGCCTCCCATCATGCTCAACACCACGCTCTCGGGGCTCTACTACCATAGCTCAGACCTTGGGGGCTTCACGGGAGAGGCCTCGCCGGAGCTCTACACGCGGTGGATGCAGATGGGCGCGTTTACGCCCGTCGCCCGGGCGCACGGCGTCGACAATGAGCCGACGGAGCCGTGGCGCATCGACCCGCCGGCCCCCTCCATCAGCCGGCGCTATCTGGAGTTGCGGTACCGCCTCCTCCCGTACCTATACACGATGGCCTACCGGGCCCACGACCGGGGGCTCCCCATCGTCCGGCCCCTGTTTTTCGAGGACCCCGACGCCGAGTGGCTTGCGGAAGAAGACGACGCGTACCTCTTCGGCGACTCGTTCCTCGTGGCGCCTGTCGTAGAGGAGAACAAACGGCAAAAAGACGTGCCCCTTCCCCCCGGCGTCTGGATCAACTACTGGACGGACGAGGCCGTGCAGGGCAACCAAACGGTGACCGTCGACGCGCCGCTCGGCCGCCTCCCTCTCTTTGTGCGCCAGGGGGCGATCGTGCCCATGCGGCCCACCGCCCCCGACCACGTAGGCCACTCGATCCCCGACTCGCTCCAGCTCGCCGTCTACCCGAGCGCGGACGGCGGCCAGTTTACCCTCTACGAAGACGACGGACACACGCAGGCCTACACGCAAGGCGCCTTCGCCCAAACGACCGTCGAGCAGCAGTTTACGACGGTGGAGGGCACCTCGACCCTCGACATCACGCTCGGCGCCGCGCAGGGCACCTTCGAGGAGCATCCCGCCAAGCGAACCTATTCCGTCGTGACCCACCGCGTCTTCCAACGGCCTCATCAGGTCACCCTCGACGGTCGCCCGCTGCCGGAGCAAAGAACGGTGTCCGCCCTCCAGCAACAATCGGAGGGATACGCCTACGACCCCGGCAGTCGACGCCTGCACGTTCAGTTCGAGGCCGGTACGCGTACGGGGCATCGCCTTCAGATGCAGGGCATTCAGCCGGCCGGAGCCGGCGCAGCGAACGTGGACGCGTACGAACTGGACGCGCCCTCTCCGCACCCTGTCCGCAACACCACGACCCTTTCCTTTCGCCTCCGGGAGCCAAGTCACGTCACGCTTGCGCTGTACGACGTGCTCGGGCGCCGCGTTGCCACCCTCGTCGACGACCGTCGGAGGAAAGGACCGTACACGGTTTCCGTGTCGCCTAGCGCACTGGGCCTGCCGAGTGGGGTGTACTTCTACCGGCTCACGGCGCAGGACGGCTTCGATCGCACGCGCTTCCAGAAGACGCGAAAAATGGTGATTGTGAAGTGATCCCCGCATTTCTGTCCCCCTCACTCCGGTACCGCCTCGGCACCAGCAAGGAATTGCAGAAAGGATCGGGCGTCCTCCCCCCGTCGCTCCGTCACCTCGACCTCAAATAACTCCGCGAAGTGGCGCACAACCGGTGTCCGCACCGCATCCACGTCTACCGACGCGTCGGTCTCTTCCAAGAGAGATGTCACGCCCCGGTCGTTGATGCCACACGGCACGATGTGGTCGAAGTAGTCGAGGTCCGTCGTCACGTTCACAGCGAAGCCGTGCATCGTAACCCAGCGACTGCAGCGCACGCCCATCGCACAAATTTTTCGCTCCAGCCCCCGCTCATCGGGACCGACCCACACGCCCGTCCGCCCGTCCACGCGCGTGCCGGTCACGTCGTACTCCGCGCAGGTGCGGATGATGACCTCTTCGAGCGTGCGCAGGTAGCGGCCCAGGTCCGTAAAGAGACGGTCGAGGTCGAGGATCGGGTACCCCACGAGCTGGCCGGGCCCGTGGTACGTCACGTCGCCCCCGCGCCCGATGCGATGAAAGGTGGCGTCCAGCGCGTCGAGCCGGTCCTCCGACACCAGCAGATTCTCGGCGTCCCCGCTCTTGCCGAGCGTATAGACGTGCGGATGCTCCAGCAGGATCAGAATGTGCGGCACCGGATCGGCCTCCGGGTCTCGCTTCGCCGCAATCAGCCGCTCTTGAATTGCCTCCTGCATTTCCCACGCCGGTGCGTACGGCGTGCGGCCCAGATGGCAGACGACAAGCTCTTCGGGGGCGGGCATGCGCTTCGGATGATTGAGCGACAGAGGAGAGGAAAACGCTGAGCGCCTCGTTCTGAACCGTCAGCATCCGTACCCGAGCCGGGCGGGTTAGTTTTCCGAGATACTAACGCTGACGTTAAACGTGCCGTTGACGTTCGTGTACGAGGTCTGCTGCCCCTGCGTGACGTCGAACCGCTCAAAATCTAGCTGAAAGTCCGCCGTAACCCGATTGCTGACGCTGTAGGAAATTTTCGGCGTCATGGTAATGCGCGTCGTCTCCGTCAAAATGTCCACGTTCTCGCCCTGTGTGGCCTGCTGCGGATCGAACCCATCCAGGTCCGACTGAGCCTGCTGCAGGGCCTGCACCACCAAAAACTCGCGTTCGTCGCTGACCGACCGGCTGAGGGTGAAGGAGAAGCGGATGCGGTTCTCGATGCGGGCGAAAAACGGCAGCCGAAGGCCGCGCTTGCTAAACGACAGCCGCCCGGACAGCTCTCCGGTCTTCCGCTGCACAACGTTTTTTCCACGGAGCGCCGTGGTGATCCGCCGATTCCATTCGAGGCTCGTCTGCAGATCCCACGGCCACGTAATGTCCACCCCAATGAGCGGCTGGTACTGCTCCTGGAGCTGGATGGACTGGGGTTCAAACTCGGCCTCGATGTAGTCGAACGTCTCTCCCACGACGGTGATCGAGGTCGAGTCGCCGGCCGTCGCGAGGGAATTGTAGCCGGTCTGATATTCGGCGTTGTAACTGTGATTGAGCGAGATGCTCTCAGCCATTCGCCCGAGGAGAGGCCAGTCCGAGAGTCCGGAGTAGCGCACCGTCCAGCCCGGCATAGGGAACGGTGCGAGTCCGCGCCCTCCAATGCTGCCCCCTCCGGTCACGAAGGCCTCTCGGAAGTCGGCCACCACCGACGATTGGGAAAGGGCAACCTCGTCGGCCTTCCACACCGTTCCCGGCGACTCGACGTTGCGTCGAAAGGTATTCAGCTGTCGTTCGAAGAAGGCCTGGTATGAGCCAAATGCCCAGATCGACGCGCTGGCACTCCCGCTTTCGCTCCGGAAGCGCTGGATTCCCGACGACGTCTCGCCTCCCGGCTCCGGACCAGGGACCTGCGAATCTTGGCGGGCCGGTTGAAACTGGATTTGCGGCTGCGTGCTCCAGCTCACGTTCCAGTTCAGATCGATATTCAGTGCGGAGCTCGGGGACAACGCCGTCCGGGCCTCAAACCGGTGACGGTTCGTACGACTGTCCGTCACCTGTACGTCCTCAAACACCCGATTTTCGATGTCGATCGACCGGCGGAGACCGAGCCGATAGCCCAGAGGCGGCCCGTGCCCACGCGCAGCGTCGAGAAGGCTGTAGTGGGTATCCACGCCTACGGTGTCCATACCAGTGGGCGTCGATTCGGTGATGAGCCCATCCCCTACGCCGGTGGAGCGCGACGAAAACTCCCCATTGTAGTTGACGGTGACATCCTGAATGTCCATCACTGTGAGCGCGGCACTCCGTAAAATGCCGATTGGGCTCGGCAGGGGAAGATCGCTGAGCTGAAAACCGCCACCCGTGCTATCGGCTGCTTCGCCTTCTCCATTCGCGGAGGAGGACTCGGTGGACCCCTGGTCGGCCTCGCGCTGCGCCTCCTTCAGGCGCTCAAAGAATCCAAACCGCTCCCATACTCGGTTCGGATGCAGGCTCACCCCCGTCCGCAGCGTCACGGAATTCTGCACGCTCGCCCCCGTGAGGCTCCCCTGCGCCCCGTTTTGCCAGTTGAACGACGACTGGTAGTTCACGTCCTGCACCCCAATCCAGTTGAGCGCCTTCCGGTCCAGGAGCCCCATCCGGAGCGTGGCCGACAGCCGTTGCTGATACCGATTGGTGCGGGGACTTCCCTCCCCCTGCAGAAGATCCCGAATAATCTCCCCCTCCGACCGCTCGATCAGACGCTCCTCCAGGAAAATCGTCTCTCCCAACTGGTCGCGGAGGTTGCCGGTGCTATCCGGCAGGCCGGAGAGGAAGCTCCCCGGGTCCCGAAAGAACGCACTAGTGTCCACGTCCGCCAGCGTGCGCCGACCGGCGATCGACGTCTCCCCAAAGATGAGATTCCGCTGCGTTCGCGCCGCCAGGTCGTTCAGGGTCTGCTGCGTGTTTGTGTCGAAGCTGAGGCCCAGGAACCCGAACGGGTCGTACTGAAGACTGAAGTTGCGGCTGTGCGTAAAATTCTGGTTCTCGCGAAAGGGATTCGCGATGCGAAGCGGCTGTGACGGGTCCTCTCGGGCCGACGGCCGGCTGCGCGTGGTCCGAAGCTCGCGCTCGGCACTTCCGCTGAAGGAGAGGGAGGTGGGCACGTAGTTGAATTCAACCCCCTCCAGCAGGCCCAGTACCGGCACCTCCGGCAAAAACCACAGAGGCTGCACGGTGCGCGGCTGCCCAAAGTCCACCTGATACTCGAACGATCCCGACCAACTCCACTGGTCGTTGAGCAGATTCTGAGGGCTTCGAGCCGTGCGGTCGAAGTACGAAAAATTCAGGGTCGTGGCGTCCATCGTATTCCGGACCCACCAGGACTCGGAGCCGCTCTTCGACAGGTTGGCCGTAAGGGTGCGGCGAAGGTTGTAGGACTGCGAGGCAGTCCGAACGCTGTCTTTCAACGTCTCCCGAATCTGCTCGGTGGACTGGTCCGGATATCGCGAGCCAAACTCCCGCTGGATGGTCGTGTCCGGCAAAATGTCGAACTGGTCCTGGATCTCCGTAATGCGAACGTCGCCGCGGTCGGGGTCGAACCGGGGGGCCGTGAGACTAGACTGGACCTGCATGGTCACCGGGATGCTCCACCCTTGCTGGCGGGGCAAGAGGGCGTCGAGGTTCACGTCGGTACGCACGCTCCAGTTCATACTGTTGGCCTGCTCCCGCTCGTCGAGGGTGCTGGAGAGGGCCCCAAACCCGTCCGTCTGGCGCTGGAAATTGCCCTGTACGCTGGCAAAGTCGGCCAGGTCCAGGTTTGCGCTCGTCGTTGTGGCCCAGCCGCCCTCCTCATCGAATCCGCTCACGCGAAGCTCATTCACCCAGAGCTCCACGTTGCGGAGGGGCGGGGCAGAGGTGGGCTCCCCCACGTGCCGGACCCCAATGACGACGGTGTTGACGCCGTCGAGGGAGGGGGTGCCACGGATCTTGAGCCGCGTCCCCTCCGGAGCAAAGTCGAGCGGCAGGTCCACGCGGTCGGACGTGAAGGTCGTGTCAGGCCGTACGCCGCTCTGGTCGCGCGCCGTCTTGAGCTGCGACAGGGTGCTCATAACGAGGTTCATCTCATTCTCTTCGAGCCACAACGAGGACGCGCCCTGTGTCCCCGGCACATTATTCGGCGTCAGGGGCTGCTCGTACTCGTAGTAGTCCCCCGCCTCGTTGGCCCCCAGCCGCACGAATAAGCGAAGGTTCTCTCGAATCTGCTCCTTCTCCTGCGGACTGTTCGAGGATCCGTGCACGTGCGTGTACATCCGCAGATTGGAATACTTGAGCAGATTGAGGCCCTGCTGATACGTCTTGAAGACCCCCCGCTGCTGCCCGGCTTCCAGTTCGCTCACGTTGAGCAGAAGCGACTGCTCGTTTTCCTCCTGCTGCACGCCTGTAGAGGTCCGATTTCGACTCACGATGGCCCCCACCGGCGGCTCGTAGTTGGGATCCTCCTCTTTGTTGATGCTCGCCACGCGAAGCTCGCTCCCGCCCGGGTCCATCACCGTGCCCCGATCTACCGGCTGCTGCGCCACCGGCGACGACTTGCGCCACTGGCTTCCTACCAGCTCCAGGGACGCAAACCGCATCGTGATGGGCGCCCGATGCCCCGTCGTCCACATCCGAATGGACTGGATGCGCGTAAAGTCTTGGATGTTGCCCACGCGGTCCGTAAACTCGCTCACCGGAATCCGCACCTTGTACCAGTCGCGGTTCCGGCCCACCTTGCTCACCACGTAGTCGGTGGGCCCGCGGTCGGACGCGGCGCGCTGCTCCAGGGAGTCGAGCGGGATGGCGTACTGGTAGTAGTTGTTGGTGATGGTGGCACTGCCGCCCGTTCCGTCGAGGTCCTCCGTGTCCGGCGAGCCGGTGACGCCGCGTCGGGTGGACACGTTTTCCGCCAGCTGATTTTGCGCCTCGAAGCTGTTGAGCTCGTGCCCCACGTAGTAGTGCGCAAAGCGCTGCTGCAGGGTGGCCCCGTCCGGAAAAATCTCTTCGTCGCGGAAGAACCGGTCGTTGCCGTAGAAATGATAATCGTCACCCGAGGGATCGCCTTGAATGCGCGCGATTTCCGCCTCCAGCCGGTCGCGCTGGGCTGCGGTGAGCCCAGGCTGTCCCCCTAAGTCCTGGAGGCTGTCGGCCTGGGCTACGAAGTCGTCGAAGAAATTGCGTTCGAGCATGCCGGCCTCGTAGGGATCGTTGGTGTACGACACGAGCCCGTCGAGGCCCAGGTCCTCCGTGCGCCCGTTCCGCACGTCGATGGACGATCCGGCCTGGCTCCCGCTCGCGATGCGACTCAGCGCGTCGAGGTCGTTCTCATTGAAGGTGAGGGCGAGTCCATTCTCGGAGTTGAGCCGATCGTTCGGGACTACGTCCTCGGAAATGGTGCCGAGATTGACGTAGAGCTTCGACCCGTCGGTGATTTCGCCGTTTTCGGGATACGGCTTCACGATGAACTCGACGAATTCGACGTTCTGCACCGAAAAGTCGGTGTATCCCTCCGGGAGTTGGCGGGTGACGCCGCCCCACACGCGGGTGGGGTTGCGGAAGAAGGACGTGAGGTCCGAGGTGTAGTTGTACGGCCCACGCCTCCAGGGATTAAAGTAGAAGTCGAGGGACCGGAGCGTGGGGTCGGCCGAGCCGCGAGTGTCGCGGTCGAAGACGTCGCGCACGTCGAGGAGCTCCGTCGCTTCCGCCGGCCCGCGCTGCGCCACCTCGCCCTCCAGGTCTTCCGTGATCTGCTGGTTGAGCTGGTACCAGGCCAGGCTGCCCCGCCAGTACGTGCGCTCAACGTCGTCCGCCCCGGGGCCGAGCCCCAGAGAGTCCGGTGCGGCGCTGACCTGCCAGGCGTTCAACTGCTCCCGGAGCGAAAAGGTGTTTTCGAAGCCCTCGAAGTCGTCGACGTAGGAGACGCCGTTGAGCTCGTCGGAGGCATAGCTGTCTGTGCTGTCGTCCTGCACGTCTTCCACCGTGCGCTCGAACGCCTCCGTGTTGGTGTGGCCGGGCCGCAACTGGGCAAACTCGCCCGAGACGGAGACCTGACTTTCGGCCCGCGTTTGTACGAGAGGCAGCGCGTCGACGGCCTGTGTGAGCCAGCGCGGCTCCAGCTCCATCGACCCATCCACTCCCCAGATGGTGTTTTTGATCGGCTCCTGTCCGATCCGGAATTTGTCGACGGGGGACCGCTGGCTGAGCCGCATGACCGTGGCCCCGAGGGCAAACTGATCCTGCAGGCTCCAGTCGGCCCGGGCGCCGAGCAGCGTCTTTTTCTGCAGGTTCGCAACGCTCTGCTGCTCGTACGAGATGTCGATCTCCCGCCCGTCCGTAAGGTACGACTGATTCGTGATGTTCACGGTGCCGCTCTGGTAGTCCACCACGTAATCGGTCCCCTCTTGGAGCGTCTGTCCGCCGGAGGTGACCTCCACGGAGCCCTCCACGAGTCCCGTAAACGCCTTCAGGTCGTAGAAGCCCTGGGACTCCCCCTTGTAGGAGCCCGTCATGCTGAATACGTTTTTTTCGGTGTCCTCCTTCTCGGCGTTGCTCTTTTTCTTGACGTACAGGTTTTCAAACGCAAACGGCTGGCCGTCCGTGCTACTGCCGTTCTCCTCTGCCACGTCCAGGATGCGCTCGCCGAACGGCCGGAGGTAGGGGAAGTAGATAATGCCTTCCCCTTCGTTGATGACCTGGCTCGTGAAGTCGAACTCGTTGTCTGGGTTCGGCCGCCCGGACTGATCGACGCGGTCGAGCCCGAGGATCTGCAGAAGGGGGGCATTCGAGATCTCCGTGAGGGTGTTCGTCGCGCCCTGTCCCGACGGCTGATATTCGATGTCCATTTCAAAATTTTCCGCGCTGAAGCCGCGCCCACTCAGCCGGTAGATGTTTCGCATCTCCAAGTACCAGGCGGGGGGTTCGTCGGTGGCGTTCGGTCCGGGGGCCACCGGATTGGTGGGACGGAGCAGCTTGAGCACGAGCCGGTCGGCCCGCACCCCGCCCGTGGTGCCGCCCTGCTCCGTGGCAAAATCCCCAATCTGCCGCACCTGCCCGTTCACGCGATACTTGTAGGCCACCGCCAGGGCCTCGTTGGGGCGCAGGCGCTGGTTCAAGGAAATAAAGCCGAGTCGGTCGTCGAGCCGGTAATCCCGCCCCTTCTCCAGCTTCTTGAAGTTGCCTTCTTCCCAGTCCTGCGTTTCGAGAGGTTGTGTCAGATTGTTCTCGACGTAGGTGGACACCGACGTGTTTTCTCCGTCGCGCAGTGCGGAAATGTCGGCCTCCGCGTACTGATCGCCGGCCGGTGCCGGGAGTTGGCGCTCTGTGTACGCATCGGCTTGCTGGAGCATCTGGGGTGACTCGCCCAGGTCCACGAGTGCAGCCACGCGCCGGACGTCGGCCTCTTCGCTGGCACTGCTGGAGGTCTGCAGCTTCCACACCTCAATGTTTTCAATCTGATCCACGGGCGGGCGAATGCTCGTCGGATCCTGGTGGGCCACGTTCCAGCTGTTGCGGAAGTAGTAGCCGAGAAAGAAGTGGGTGTCCTGATCGTAATCGGTGGGCTTCAGGGAAAACTCCGTCGTCTCGGCCCCACCCTCGATGGAGAGGCTGTTGGACTGCCCCTCTTGCTGGCTGGCGATGGTGGTCACGTTCAGGTTGCCGAGCTGCAGCTCGCTCTTGATGCCGAAAAGGCTCTGCCCTCCGCTAATGAGCTGGGAGGGGGTTTCGAGAAATACGTTGCCGGCCTCAACGCTCTGAACGATTTCGTCCTCGTATCCGGTGTACTCCAGCTTCACCTGATTCTGGTAGTCGAACTGGTTGTTCGTATCCCAGTCGACGTTGATTTGCAGTTTGTCGCCGATCGTGCCCGTGATGCCGAGCCGCAGGTCCTGCTTGAAGCTTGGGTCAAGCTGGGTCGCGTCGCCGGTCCGGGCCCCCTGCCGGTCGTTTTTGCTGTATTGGAATCCCGCGTTGATGTCGGCCTGGCCGTTCACCCGAAGATCGACCTGCGGCTTGCCGAAGATGGTGGTAAAGGCACTCTCGCGTCCTCCCGGCACCTCCATGCTGACCCCGAACCCGCCCCGCTGGTTGCGCTGCTGCTGGCGCTGCTCGACCAGCGTCGTCCAGTTTTCCTGCACGTTGGCCCGATAGTTCTGGCGCCGGTACACGTCCGCGTCCAGGCGCATCTGTCCCCGAGTGCTCCCGTCGAGGGTATAGTCGTAGCTCGTAGAATCGAGTGAGACGGAGTGGTCCTGCAACGGAGGGGCACGGGGCCCGAAAAATGCAGAGTGGGGGGCAAAGAGCTCGCCGGAGCGACGCCGAAACGAGGGCAGATACCGGGCCACGAGGCCCGTGTCGGGCACGGAGATTCGCCTGTCCTCCGTGAGGGTGTCGGGGGCAAGCCGTTCGGTGGAAAGGGGATCCGCGGTAGGCTGCTCAGCGCCGAGACTGTCGACGGGCAAGGGAAGAAGCGGTCGAACCGGCGACTCCGTCAGCTGTCGGGAGGGGGCCTGAGCTGTGTCGGCGACCGTCGTGTCGGTCGAAACCGTGTCGGGGGACGGACGCTCCTGAGCAACTGCCGCCCCCAACCCACTCAGCAGTCCCCAGAGCAGCACCACACACACACCGGCTCGCCCAGCCCAGGAACGAGGGGACGCCGCCCGTCGCAGGCACGTACGTCGCGCCCGACGCATACTATACTGAAAAGTAATGGAGACAAACGGCACGAAACGAACAACACCGGTAGTATGCCATCATACAAATCGGGCCTCGCCGTTTTGCGGACCCGAGAACCGCAACGCAAGGTGCGTGCTGTATCAATCAGTGCCGATACGCAATCAAGTAGATTGTGAGCGTAGTACAGCGTGATTTTTCGACCTCGAGAAGTGGCCTCTGTTCTCCTCCCAGTTTAGCGTGCACCTGAAGGGCGGCAAGGATGCAACGGCACAATATTCGACTGCCTGTGTGCACCGTAGCCACAGCTCCCGTACACCTCACTTCCGGAGCCTCTTTCCTCTCGGGCCTCACGGTACGCATCCGTGCATCAACGGTCCTCCTTCAAGCGGAGTGCGCGTCCAGCGTTCCCAGAGGCGGCCTGCCCTCTCCCTGTTCGAAATGCGTTTGCTCTCCACTCCCTGAGACAAAACCTACGCGTGCTCCCCCTCCAACGGACTCTTCGCGGTGATCTCGCGGTGATCCTCGTAGACGTTGTGTTGGATGTTGAGCCCGCGCTCGGCCACCTCGTCGAGAAAACGCTGTCGGGGCAGTATGTTCTCCGGAACGTCGGCTCCGCCCCCCGTGACCGCCTCTTCCCGCGCGAGGAGGAGGGCCACCACCACTGTCGGGATGGCAGTGCACCGCATAACGGCCGTTTGGTGGGCACTCTCGTTGTAGCGCTCGATCATTTCGTACACGATCGTCGCGGGGTCCCCGTTCTGCTCGCCTCGCACGAGCACGCGCAGGAGGACGGCATCCTCATGGTCCCCGCCCAAACGATCCCGCATGCGGCGCACCAGGATGTCACGATACGTGAGGTGCGTGCGCACGCCAATCTTTCGATCCTCCCCCAATCCCAGCCCCATGATGAACCGCATCTGGTGCGCGTGGCCGGGCCAGCGAATGGTCTTGTGATCGAGTTCATTGACGCGACCCGAGAGCGTATCCGTAAGCGTCGAGAGCCCTCCCTGTGTGCAGAAGGCCTCCATTTTGCCGAAGGGCTCTTCTTCGAAGTGAATCTCCTCGTCCCGCGACAGAGAATCGACCTCCACCACCGTCCCGTTCTCAATGAGCCGCGCCGGATTCGTGTAGTCGTCGATCACCCGGTCGGCCGACCACGAGATGCGAAAGTTGAAGGGGGGCTCCGGATGCAGCGGTACGTCCCCGACGCGCAGGTGCGCCGCCTCGGCCCGATCGAGCTGGTCGAGGGCCCGGAAGCAGAGCATGTTCACGAGTCCGGGCGCGAGGCCGCAGTTGGGCACGATCCACACCGACTTTTCGCGGGCCTCCTCGGCCAGCTCAAGCTGCTGCTGAACGTGCTCGTCAACGCCGCCGAGGTCGCAGAAGTGGACCCCGACCTCGAGGCAGAGTTCGGCGAGTTCCGGGTTCAATTCCGCCGGCACGCAGCTGATGACGCAGTCGCTCCCTTGCACGATCTGGGAGAGAACCGTCATGTCCCGCGCGTCGACCTGGAAGGAACGGAGAAATTGACTGTCGACCTCCTCGTGGAGCTGCTGAAGGGCCCGTGAGCGCGTGTCGCACACCTGTACCTGATCGACCTCGTCGGTGCGTCGACACAATTCTCGCACGACGGCGCTTCCAATAGAGCCTGCGCCAATAACCGTGATTCTCATAACGTCGGAAGGGTCTGTCCGGTGAAAAGTATGCCCCAAACGGGGCCCTGGCTCACGCGTGTAGATCTCCGCTCATAGCTAGTGATGGGGCGTCCATGTCGAGTCGAGCGTCGATCGACGGACTGTATCCATGCCACTAGCATTCAGGGCAAACGTGTCCAATTCGGCATCTGACACTGTCGATTTAGCGGCCCATTCGGATCAGGAGCGGTCGCCGTCCTCTACCCCTCCCCGTCCCTCCAGGGCCCGGGAAAGGGTGGCCTCGTCCGCATATTCGAGGTCGCCGCCGATCGGAAGGCCGCGCGCAATGCGGGTCACCTCCACGTCAAACGGCTCCAGTAGTTGAGAGATGTAGTAGGCCGTCGTGTCGCCCTCCACATTCGGATTCACTGCCAGAATGACTTCGTCGACCCGTCCCCCCTGAGCTTCCACGGCCTCGGTCGGTTCGCCGTTCGTGGAGGCGCCGGTCCCCGCCTCATCCGCGTCTGCGTCGAGGTCCCCGTTCGTCGCTGTGTCGTCAAACGACGGATCGATGCGGCTCGCCAGTTCGTGGACGCGCAGATCGTCTGGTCCCACGCCATCGAGCGGCGAGATGACGCCGCCGAGCACGTGGTACACGCCCCGGTACTCGCCGGTGCGCTCGATGGCGAGCAGGTCGCTGGACTCCTCGACGACACAGATGGTGGACTGGTCGCGCTTGTCGGATCCGCAGATGGGGCACGGATCCTCATCGGCCACGACAAAACACGTGGAGCAGCGCTGTACCTGCTCCTTCACCGCCATCAGGGCATCGGCGATGGCCTCCACCTCCTCGCGCGGCATCTTCAGGACGTAGTTGGCCAGTCGCCGCGCCGTCTTCGTCCCAATGGTGGGCAGCTTCGAAAACTGCTCCACCAGGGTTTCGACGGACTCCGAGGTAAACTGCATGGCAATCTCGAATTGCGAATGTCGAATTTCGAATACGAACAGCGAGCTCATTCATTCGACACTCGCCATTCGCAATTCACCAGTGTCTAGAGGCCGAGCTGGCTCAGGTCCATGCCCGGAGGCAGCATCCCTCCCATCTGCTCCTTCATTTGCTCCTGCGCCATTTCGGACGCATCTTCGAGGGCCTTGTTGACGCCTGCGATGATCAGGTCTTCCAGCAGCTCCAGATCGTCCGGATCCACAGCCTCCGGGTCGATCTCGATGCCCGTAATCTTCTGATTGCCGTTCGCGGTCACCTTCACCATGCCGCCACCGGCCTCTGCCGTGACGGTCTCGTCTTCCAGCCCTTCCTGGGCGGCATTCATCTTCTCTTGCATCTTCATCATCTTGCCGAACATGTCCGACATGTTCATGCCTCCGGGTCCGTTAGCCATAGGTCTGGGGTGTGTCTCGTACCAAAAAGAATCGAGTCGTAGAACCGCTAGGTGCACAGTGCGGCACCGAGTGGTTGGTCTATCCACTTTAGTTTCAACGTACGAAGCGAACGGGCGATCCCTTTCCTCAGAACCCAACGTTTTCCGTATTTTAATGCGAGGGGCCCGCTACCACACCGGTTCGGCGCCAAACTCGTTGAAGAGTACGTCGAGGGCCGGATACGTGTCCCGCAGCTCCTGGAGTTGCTCACGGGGGCTCATGGGATCGCCCGCATCGTTCGTCGTTTCCGGATCGGGCGACGACTCCTCCACCACAAACCGGATCTCGGTGATCGCGGTGTCGAACGTGGACGTGAGCCGCTCAAGAACAAACCGCTGCTCGTCGCGGAGCGAGTCGCGGTGAAAAGATTTCGGGACGGCAACGGTAAGCTCCTCCCCCATGATCTCGACCGGCTCGGCCTCGTCGAGAAGTGAGCCGAGGCGGATGCGCTCCTGCTTGACCGACTTCACGAACTGGGGCCACTGCTGCACCAGCCCCTCCACGCTCGGCCCGTCGCCCGCAATGGCGGGCTCGGCGACGGCGGCCTGCGCCCCGGCCCCGGACCCGCCGTCCGAATCGGAGGAGCGGCCCCGTGCGTCCGTCGAGGCATCGCCGGAGGCTCCGTCACCCCCAGATGAACTGTCGTCGAGGGCGGGCGTCCCGAACAAATCGTCGTACCCGACGCTGGAGCCGTCATCGTCTGCGTCGTCGGGGGGCGAATCGTCGCGGTCCGAATCGGGGGAATCCGACGGGGACGGACGGGCCTCTTCGGCCTCCGACGTCTCTGCGTTCGTCGAGGGATCCGAGGGAGGACTGAACTCGCTCTTCTCGTCCTCGTCCACTGCGTCTTCCGGCGTCGCCTCGTCGGAATCGGAGGCGGATGGGCTCGTCGACACCTCGGCCTCGTCCGCCTCGGAATCGGGAGTAGGTGCATCGGACGAGGAGCTGGCCGCGTCGTCGGGCGACGCGTCCTCCGTCGGGGACTCGTACGACGGCGTGGGCTCGGCGGCTGTATTCTTAGGATCCTGCAGATCGTCGGCCGATGCCTCCGAAGAGGTCTCCGACGACGGCGCGGAGGGCGACTCAGCCCCACCACTGGGAAGCGATTCGGGGAGCTCCCCGGACGCGGCCATCTGCTCCAGGCGATCGATCTTCTGGATCACCTCCCGCAGGTCGGCCGCGCGGCGCATCTGGGCCATCTTGAGGAGCGTCGTTTCCAGCTTCAAGCGCGGCTGCGGGCTGTTCTTCACGTCGTCCTCCGCCTCCCCCGCCACCGTCAGCAGGCGCAGCAGGTCGGCTTCTCCGAAGCGCTCGGCCTCGTCCGC
>JAHENZ010000044.1 GCA_018609755.1 Salinivenus sp.
GTGGGGGCCCACGCGGCCCTCGACGCCTTCTACGAGTGGGAGGCATACCGTACGATGGTCGGGGGCGGCCTCTTTGAAGAGCATCCCTGGACGCAATCGGTGAAGGTGGCGGTCGAAGAGCCCAACAATCCGGCCATGAAGAAGATGGGAGAGAGCTTCTGGCTCCGGGACGAGATCTACGTGCTAGACGAGAATCCGCGCTGGAACTCGCGCGTTCTCGCCTCCCTCGACATGGCGAGCGTAGGGATCGAACAGGGCCACGCCGACCAGACCCGCGACGATTACCCGATTGCGTGGATGCGCAACTACGAGGGCGGGCGCGTCTTCATGACGAAGCTGGGCCACTTCCCGGACGTATGGGGCACACCGTTTTACGTGGATCACCTGCTGGAGGGCATGCGGATGGCCGCCGGGCGGACGGAGGCGCAATTTGCCGGCCGACGCGTGAAAGAGGTTCTTTCGGAAGATGTGTGGCCGGACGACATTGCCGTCGACGAGAAGGGCAACGTCTGGATCGCTGAGCTTCGGGGCGAGGTGCACCACTACGATTCCGCGCGCGACACGACGCGGCCCATCGCCCAGTTGGAGACGACCGACCCGACGAACATCGAGCACGGCCTGCTCGGCATCGAGGTCGATCCCCGGTTCTATGACGGCCAGAATTACGTGTACCTCTATTACACGGAACCGGAGACGATCATCAACACGCTCTCCCGCTTCAAATATCGAGACGGGACGCTTGATCTATCGAGCGAGGAGGTGCTGCTTCGGGTGCCCACCGAGCCGCAGTGTTGTCATCAGGCGGGCGACCTGGAGTGGGGACCGGACGGCACGCTCTACCTCTCGACGGGCGACACCGGTATGTCCGAAGTGCGGCCCTCGTGGGAGCTGACGGAGGAAGAACTACAGGCCTTCATGGACGAGCATGACCTGGAGGACTACCACTGGTCGCGGAATGTGGACTCGGAACGCTCGGCTCAGAACCTGCAGGATCTGCGCGGCAAGATTCTTCGCATCAACAAGGACGGGACGATCCCGAAGGATAATCCCTTCTATGGCGAGCCCGGGGTGCGGTGGGAGATTTACGCCTACGGTCTGCGCAATCCCTACCGCTTCAAAGTGGATCACGAAACTGGGGATCTCCACATAGGCGTCGTGGGACCGGACGCGAGTTTCGATTATGACGAGTACGACCGGGCGCCGGACGGCGGCGAGAACTTTGGCTGGCCTCGCACCCTTGGGCGCCTCTTCTACAACCAGATGGGGCCGGAGGACATCCCGAATTACGAGCCGCCCCTTTGGGAGTACACCTACCAGACCGGCGGACGCTCGGCTACGGTGGGACCGATCTACCGCCATGAGGGCGCGGGCGGCTTTCCCGCGGCTTTTCAGGACAAGATGTTCGTCTACGACTGGGCGCGGCGCTGGATCAAGTGGGTCGACGTGAAGGACCGCACCTTTCGAAGCGACACGTCGGAGAGCGTGCGGCGGACGCCGACCCAGTACACGATGCCGTCCAGGCGCTACACGGACATTAAAACGTTCGATCAGCTCACGAGCACCACGCCCATTTCGATGGAGGTGGGGCCGGACGGCGCGCTGTACCTCGCCGAGTTTGCTGGATTCTGGGATGAGGGGGAGGCTGCGCAGGTGACTCGCTACCGCTGGGATCGAGGACTCGACCCGGTAAGTAGTGCCGATGCCCAGCCCGTGCCGGAGAAAGAGGGACGCACCTTCCAGTTTGATGCGTCAACCTCCCACGATCCGGATGCGGGGACGCTCGACTATCGCTGGACGTTCGGGGACGGGGCGACGAGTTCGAAGGTGCGCCCGACACACACGTATGACGAGTCGGGCACGTACACGGTCCGTCTCGTCGTGACCGATCCGTCCGGTCGGAAGAGTACGCCTGCTACTCTTCGCGTGGAGGCCGGTGCCAATCCCCAAGTGGCCCAAACGGCGTCCGCACCGTCGTCAACGGAAGGGGAGCGATAAGGGACATTTCATTCATAGCAGTCTGAGATCTTGAATTTTGATTGTCGTATGTTCAAATCCGATTCCTTGAGCCCGTTTGCGTATCCGTGGTACCTTCAGTTCGGGACCGTCCTCCTCGTGCTGGGGGTAGTTCTCGGAATGCAGGGCACTCCTGGCTCCACGGCACCCTCACAGTCGTCCGCACGCGCTGTGTACCAGGCAGGAGTTTCTCTTAGCCCGGCCGACGATGGGGAGCAAATCTACAACACGCGCTGCATGAGTTGTCACCAGATGGGGGGACGAGGTGTGCCCGGTACCTTTCCGCCCCTCCGGGATACGGACTGGGTGACTGGCGATAAAGGGCGCCTCATTCGGCTGTTACTGCATGGCATTAGTGGTACAATTGAGGTGGATGGGCAGACCTACAGTGGGTCCATGCCGCCCTGGGGCGGGGCCTTGGACGATGAAGGCATTGCGGCGATCTCGACCTACATTCGGTCGAACTTCGGCAACGATGCGAGTGCCGTGACCGCCGAGGAGGTGGCCAAGGTGCGGGCCGCCACAAAGGGGCGCAAGAAGCCGTGGACGGGCAAGGAGCTGAAGAAAGAAGAAAACATGGGGGTTCCCGGAGATTCCACGGCCACGGATGGGTAGCTTCTCCAGAACGTGAAGATTACCGGACCACTAATGAGCTTTACGATGGGCTCCGTAATTGAGAGCGGCGCTCTACCCAGAAGGATTCAGGGGAGCGGCTTTCGAAACATGGGCAGGAGTCAAATTTCGCCGAGACGGACAAAAGCCCCCAGCCGACGCTCGGCTGAGGGCGGATAAGCCAGGTTCTACTTTGTTCTGGATGCTGAGGCCGTCTCCACGTCCATCGACGAGAGGGTTTGTTCGATGGTGGCACTGCCCTGAGGACCCGACTGTTCAATGGTCGACTTCACGACGAAGTGCGGCGCCTGGGTCCGGACGTGCATCGTGCCGGACGTGTCGCCATTTTTCGAGCTCACGTCCACCACGTAGGTCTCGAACGAGCCGGCAGGCGTCTTCACCGTTTCCGTTCCCTCGACGGAGTACGTGCGAGTTTGCACCGATTGCTGTCGCTCGTTGAAAGAGGAGAGCGTGGCAGAGTATCCACGTTCAAGCGGCAGAGAGGCCAAGGCGAGCGTGTTGTTGGATCCGCCTGCAAGCATCGGCTCAGAGAAGGTTTTGTCGATGGAGGATGTGCGACCCTGAACGCTCACCTTGCCGGAGGCCGACGAGTCGGTGTACGTCACGTTCAGGGTCATGGGGCCGCTCAGGTGGCGGGCGACAGGTCGGAGCGTTGACCGGTTCACGACCAGAGAGTCCGTGACGGTTGCACGGGGCGTCTCGGTTTTGTTGACGGCGGTCCACGTGTCCGTTCCGGAGGTCGTCGTGGCCGCGATCTGCTGGGTGGAGGAAAGGTCAAGCGAGCGTCCCCGCATCTGCATCGTCACGTCGTACGACAGAGTGCCGGGGGCGAGCCGGGTGCCGTCCACCATTGAGAGGCCACCGGGTGTGCTCTTCTCCGCTTCGGCCGTGGTAGAGGTATCCGGCATGGTGACGGAATCGGGGTCCACCCGGATTTCCGACAGTCGAGACGCAATGCGATCGGAGGCGTTGTTCTGATAGCGGCCGCCCAGGTGTTCAGCCAGGAACGCTTCCATTGCCGTTGCCGTCGCCAGTCGGTTGTCCTCATTTTGAAAGCCATGCCCCTCGTCCGGCGCCACGATGTATTCGACCGGATGCCCCTGGTCGCGCAGCGTGGCCACGATCATGTCGGACTCCTGCTGTTTCACGCGCGGATCATTGGCGCCGTGGAGCACGAGGAGGGGGGCGGTAATCTGGTCGGCGTGGAAGAGAGGCGATTGACGCTTCAGCCGCTTCCGGTCCTCCGGATTGTCCGGATTTCCCACGCGCTCATACCACGTCCCTTCCAGGTATGGCTTCCAATAGGCGGGAAAGGAATTGATGAGTGTGAGGAGGTTCGACGGAGCGACGTAGGGCACGCCCGCTGCGTAGAGGTCTGGCGTAAAGGTGACTCCGGCCAGCGTGGCGTAGCCGCCGTATGAGCCGCCAAAGATGCCCACACGGGAGGAGTCAGCGATGCCCTGATCAATTAGATACTTCACGCCGTCGGTGATGTCGTGCTGCATCGCCCCGGTGCCCCATTTCTCGTCCCCCGCGTGGAGGAACGATTGCCCATAGCCGCTGGAGCCTCGATAATTCGGCTGTAAGACCGCGTAGCCCCGGTTGGCCAAGAATTGTGCGTAGGCGTCGTACCCCCAGGTGTCACGCGACCAGGGACCGCCGTGGATGAACATCACCGTCGGCAACTTCTCCGCCTCTACGCCTTTTGGCAGTGTCAAGTACGCCGGAATTTCCAGTCCGTCGCGGGCCTCATAGGTGACCGGCTTCATTTCCGTGAGCGCCTCGCTCGGGACGGCCGGTCGGGACTCATAGAGCTTCTCCACGGTGCCCTTTTCCTCGTCGAAGAGGTACGTGGCCCCCGGATTTATGTCCTGCTCCACGCTCACGACGTGCGTCTGGAAGTCCTCCGTCGAGGACTGGAGGGAGATCTCACCGTCCGGCAACTTTTGCTTGAGCGTCTTGTACGTCTGCTCGAAGGCATCGGTCTTCGGGTACACACGTTGCCGTTTTCCCGTGTAGACGGTGGCGACAAGTTCCTCGGTCTTGTCGTTGAAGAGCGCTCCACCGAAGTCGACCTCGTTTTCGGGATCGGAGGCCACGACCTCCGTTTCCTGCGTCTTTACGTCGAGCAACACGAGCCGCTGCAGGTCCACGTCCGCTCCCTTGTTGGTTTGGAGGTACACCCGCTCATTGTCCTTGTGGAAGCGGGTCACGCCGCAGGATTCGTCCACCGAGCAGGAGTAGATCGTGGTGAGGGTGGTGTCCTGTCCACTAATTTCTACCTGCTGAATTTCCGTGCCCCCGCCGTCGGTCTGCCGACTGGCGAGCCGGAGGCGGCCCTCGTGGTCAAACGTGTAGCTTCCGTAGCCCTCGTTGTTTTTGAACACCAACTCCCGCTCACCGGTGGATACGTCAATCCGGTACAGGTCGTGGTACTGCGGATTGCGATCGTTCAAGCCCACGTAAATTTCGCCAGGAGTGGCCTCCGGGACGGCATAAATGTTGGCCCGCACGCCCTCGTACGGCGTCAGGTCTCGGGCCGGAGGCACCCCGAGATCTGTTTCTTCCTCGGCGTCGGGGTCCACGGCATAAATGTGGTAGTTTTCGTTGCCGCCCTTGTCCTGGACGTACAGAATCCGTTCACTGTCTTGTGACCAAAAGTACCCGGTCACTGGGCGAGTGGTATCCGCCGTTACCGGCTCCGCCGACGAAAAGGGCGCACCGGTGTCTTTCACCCACACGTTCATTTTTCCCTTATAAGGCTTGGTGAACGACACGTGCTCACCGTTCGGGGAAAGCTGGGCGTTGGCGTACTGCGGATCCCCAAAGAACACCTGTCGGTCGAGAAGCGGCGGGAGATCGCCTTGATATTCAACGGATGGAGAGACGGCATTCTCACCCGCCACCCGGACTGAGTCTGGAACCGTTTGCCCGAGTGCGGGCGTGCTCAAGCCGAGAAGGCCGGTGAACAACAGGAGGAGCGAAAGCGGTCGAAGAGAGCGCATTGCGGACGAGGGGTGTATGAGCAAAGGCTGTGTCAGGCTGTTTGAATATAAGTGTCTTTGGGGTGAATCTATATTCAAGTATTGAGGGAGTCAAGGGCAATCGTATCTTGGAGGTTTTCCTGAGAGCAGGTGGGCTCGTGTGCCTCCGATGAATGAGAGTGCCGGACAGGCACGGGCGAGAGGGAGCGTGGGCGCATGGGCGTTGCGACGGAATTCCGTTTCTGTGAGAACTGCCGAGCTTCGAAGTAAGATGCGTTTGTCGTGAGTACGAGGGGCGAACGTACCGATCCGTGCGAAGGTATCGAAATATTTTTTCCAAAAAGCGGGGGACCGTCTCTCATGCGAGCGGAAATGATCTTGATGGACTTCTTCACGGATCGGTAAAGTCGTTCGGAGAGACGAGGGTCACCCGCAGCTTTGTCCTCCGGCGAAGGCAACAGTTCCGAAGGTCGCCGCAAAGAGCGCGTAGACACCTGCTACGATCGAAAAGGGAACGAGGAGCGGGGACCCGGTCAGGTGTTTGACGAATACGATACTGCCCGCCAGAAAGTGAACCACGTTTCCCATGGCGACGGGGCGACTGTAGATGCCCCCGATCAACTTCTCCCGGGCCATCCAGTTGAGAAGTGCAAAGCTCATATAGAAGACGCCGGCGAGTTGAATCAGAACGGCTGGAGCGCCTTCGGGCTGCGTGCCGAACGATTGTAGAATTTCATCCGGGAAGAGAGATACGCCCAGCCCGAGAAGCCCCATTAATCCGGCACTCGCCGTCATTAGGATCTTGGTGTTGACGAACGTTTCAGGAGAGGTCGTTTGAGTATTCACGGCGGATGTGAGGTCGTTGAATGGAGAACGAACGCAAGCTCTCGGGAGAACCCTGGGGACGTCGCGCCCCTCCCAGCGTCGTGATCCCAAACGTATGTGTGCTATCGTTTCCCTACAAGTCGTGTCCGACGGATGGGCGGTGCCGTCTATGAGCGGACGGTGCGATTGACGAGTGGGAGTGCGTCCGGTGGTCGCTTCTGCCGAGAACGAAAAGAACCTCGCTCTCCGTTCGGGTTTGAAAAAAGTGGATCAGGGGCGAGAGCGCCCACTCATCAAACGATGCTCCCGTTCGTCGAAGGAGGATTCGATTCATCGTTTCTCGTTTTTATGCTTCGGGTCCCGAGTTCCCTGAAAGAGGTTCCGGAACTCACGCTTGAAGTTTGAGCACCGCTGGCACTGGAGATTTTTCGATGAGCGGACGAGTATTTCGGCTTCGAGCTAGTGGTGCGTCAAGTTTTCCATGTCGAGTAGAGCCCCGATCAACGAACGGTATTCAGGCCGTTGAAGCGTCATTCAAGCGGGCGTATTCAATTCTGTACCCAACACCTTCGGTTTGACTGACCACTAGTGCTGCGTCAAGTTTTCCATGTCGAGTCGAGCGTTGATCGACGGTTTGTATTCAGGCCACTGAAGCAACATTCGGATCGACGTGTGCGATTCGGCACCTGACACCTCCGGCTTGACTGACCATAGGCACACTCGGTCTGGATCTCTCCATTCTGTTTCCTCATTCGCAAGCTGGATTGTCACCCGATCCCACGACTCATGAATCGGCAGCATGCGTACTGGCTCTGTCAACTCGGCGGATGGACGCTGGTGTGCGGCATCAGCCTCCTGCTCGTCAACTGGAAAGCTCAAGAAGGGTGGACTATTCTTCTCAACCAGGGACTCTCCGTGGCGCTAGGCGTTGGGCTCACTCATGCCTTTCGGGGATACGTCCATCGCGCCGGATGGCTCGATCTCTCCCTGAAGCATCTTGCCCCTCGACTGGTGGGCGCGGCGCTCGTGCTCAGCCTCAGCTTTAACGTGCTTAGTGACCTCCCGGCCTACTTTGGAATTATCGAGGTCATTGGGGTGGAAGAGGAGGAGTACTGGACGCTCCACCGGTTCTCGTTGAATCTGTTCGGCAATTCCATTCTGATGGGCCTCTGGTTGGTCATCTATTTTGGAGTGCATCTGGCGTGGGATTACCGGCAGGCGGAGGTCGACAAATGGAAGCTGGAGGCGCAGGCCGAAACTGCTCGGCTGAAAGCCCTGAAGCTCCAGCTGAACCCCCACTTCTTTTTCAACAGTCTGAACAGCGTTCGGGCCTTGATTGCCGAGGATCCGGAGCGGGCGCAGCGGATGGTCACCCGGCTGGCGCGTTTGCTGCGGTCGACCCTTCAGGTGGATGACGTGAAGACCGTCCCACTGGAGGAGGAGTTGTCCACCGTTCGTACGTACCTGGAGCTGGAAAAGGTACGGTTTGAAGACCGGCTCCGATACGAGATTGACGCGACGGAAACGGCGCTCAATCGTCCGGTGCCGTTTCTACTCGTGCAAACGCTCGTAGAGAATGGCATCAAGCACGGAGTGGCGGCCCGGCGGGAGGGGGGGACGGTCACCATCCAGGCCGACCTTGTAGACGACGTTCTGCGGCTACAGGTAGCCAACCCCGGCGTTCTCGAGTCGGAAGAGGGGGGCGTGGGGCTGCAAAATGCCCGAGAGCGGCTGCAACTGCTTTTTGGAGAGGATGCCTCGCTGACGCTAGAAAACACCGACGCTGAGACCGTAACCGCGACGGCCCTCCTTCCGCGTCAGTCTGAATACCAGCGGCCCGCTGTTGAACCGGGCCCCCGTGCCGTGGAAGGGGGGCCCTCCTGATTTTCCTTGATTCCGGGTGGGAGTTGTATTTTAACTGGCTCGTTCTGACGCGCTGACGATCGACACAACAGATTCATGTCTGCATCTCTGCTTGATACTCTCATCGTTGACGACGAGCGATTGGCCCGCCGGGAACTCCGGCGGCTGCTGGAGGACCACGAGGTGGTAGAGGTCGTAGGGGAGGCGGCCAACGCCGACGAGGCCGAGCAGGCTGTTCGCGAGCACCAGCCCGATCTGCTGTTGCTCGACGTGCAGATGCCCGGGGACAGTGGCTTCGATCTGCTTGAACGTCTCGATGCCGTTCCCCACGTCGTCTTTGTCACTGCCTACGACGAGTATGCCATCCAGGCATTCGAGGTGAACGCGCTCGACTATCTCGTGAAGCCCGTTGAACCTGAACGGCTGGCCGATGCCATCGAAACGGTCCGGGCGAGAACCACGGGAGCACAGCCCCAGGCCGTCGCGGCGGAAGCAGAGGCCCCGACGACGCTCACCGCCGAGGAGCAGGTCTTCGTGAAAGACGGTGACCGCTGCTGGTTTGTGCAACTGGCCGACGTGCGCCTCTTCGAATCCGCTGGCAATTACACGCGACTCTACTTCAATGGCCACGAACCGCTCATTCACCGCTCGCTCAGCTACCTCGAAGACCGGCTCGATCCCGACCAGTTTTTCCGTGCCAGTCGCCAGCACATTCTAAATCTCGACTGGGTGGACGACGTGTCGCGATGGTCGAAGGACAAGTTGAAGGTCACGCTGGAAGATGGGACGGAGGTTGAGCTCTCGCGCCGCCGGTCGAAGCAGTTTTGCCAGAAATTGCGGTTGTGAAGGGCGGTTCTCGGGGCGAAAAGAACGATCCCTAAACACACTGATCCGTAACAGTATGTGGATAGGGCGACATCGTCTGGATACGCCGTTGGCCTAGAGGGCTGACGAGTCGGTATCCTCGTTCGTAAATGCTGATTCGGCCGTCCGTTGCCCATGAACTCACGACCTCGTATCGGGGAAATCGTCGTCTGGGGACTGGTGCTCGTCCCGGCGGCACTTTGGCTCGTGGATGGGCCGGATCTGACGACGGGGCGACGGTGGGGCAACGCACAATCGGTGCTTGCGATTGGGCAAGTCGCTGGACTGGCAGGAATGGCCGCGCTGTCGCTCTCTTTCATCTTGTCCGCTCGACTGCGATGGCTGGAGGACTATTTTGGCGGACTCGACGGGATGTATCGCGTGCATCATCGGGTGGGCCTCACCGCCTTCGGACTCCTGCTGCTGCACCCGATCGGGCTTGCCCTTCGGTTTGCACCGGCCGACTGGGGGCGAGCGGTCGGATTTCTGCTTCCGGGCCACGCCCGAGGGGCCGTCGACCTGGGCGTCTACGCGCTTTGGGGGATGGTCCTGCTGCTGATTGTCACGCTCACGAGCTGGGTGCCGTACGACAAGTGGAAACTCTCACACAAGGCCCTGGGACTGGTGCTGCTGGGCGGTGCACTTCACGTGTGGTTCGTTGAACCTTCGCCGGGGTTGCCGGTGGCTGTGGCGCAACACGCGGGACTGTGGGCATACCTAACGGCGCTCATGTGTGTGGGGCTCGTAGCGGCCACGTACAAGACCGTTGTGCTTCCACTTTGGCCGAAGTCCCGCTACACTGTAACGGAGGTGACCCGGCTGAGTGACGACGTGCTGGAGGTGGACCTGTCGCCGGTAGATGGCCGCATTGAGTTCGTGCCGGGGCAGTTCGTCTTTGTGACCTTTCACGACGCGGACCTGACCCGAGAATCGCATCCGTACACGCTATGTAGCCCAGCGGACGCGGAAACGCTCACGATTATGGTGAAAGCGCTCGGAGACTACACGACGCGGCTCTACGAGCGGCTGGAGCCGGGCGTGGACGTGTCTCTCGAAGGCCCGTATGGACGGTTCGATTATCGTGACGGTGGGGGGCGGCAGATCTGGATTGCCGGGGGCGTCGGGGTCGCGCCCTTCCTGAGTTGGGCGCGCAACCTCGCTCACGGTGGGGAGGGAATGCCCACGGTCGATTTCTACTACTGCGTCCACGAGCGCAGCGACGCGGTGTACCGGGACGAATTTGAGGCCCTCAGCCACGAGGTACCGAACTTCAACGTTGTGCTCGTCTGCTCGGTGGAGGAGGGGCACCTCACGGCCGGTGATCTTGGGGACGTGACGGACACCGACATCTTCATCTGCGGTCCCAAGCGGCTCACCGAGGATTTCCACCGGCAGCTTCGGCGCCGGGGCGTGTCCGACGCCCGCATTCACTTTGAAGATTTCGACTTTCGGTGACGGATTTCTTTCCAGAGGACGCGCGCGCCCCAACGGTGGACCGGTCTTTTGCGCCGAACATCTCGCCGGTCGGAGGATAGAGAGAGACGCTAATTGCTTCTCTGCAGGACCGATCACACCATGCCGTTTTCTCTCACCAGTCTCGTGGACGATCATCCTCGATTTCGTACGCACGGCGGGGTGCGGACGGACATCGAGACGGTCTGCCTAAATCACCCCGACATTGCGACCTTCAAAGAGCTTGGGCCCAGTGAAGAAGGAGCCATGCTCTACGGGGTCCGGTTGGGCACTGGGGAGCATACCGTGAGTCTCATTGCCGGCAACCATGCCGACGAGCCCGTGGGGCCGGAGACGCTCCGTAATTTTGTGATCAATGCGCTGAAGGAGCGAAATAAGATGGAGCCCTGGCTTCGGCGCTACACGTTCGTGATCGTGCCGCACACGAATCCGGACGGCGAGGCCCGCAACCGGCGATGGATTGAGCGGTGGCCGGACCTGGAGGCGTACCTGCGCCACGCGGTGCGCGAGCAGCCGGGGCGGGACCTGGAGTACGGCTACCCCGACATGCGGCCCGAAAACGAGCACGTGTCGGCCTTTCTGCGCGACCACGGGCCGTTTTCGATGCACATGAGTCTGCACGGAATGTCGGCGAGTGAGGGGGCGATGCTGCTCATCAACCGTCCGTGGACCTTTCGCACGCAAGA
>JAHENZ010000045.1 GCA_018609755.1 Salinivenus sp.
CGTTCTCGAAAATGGCGTTCTATGCCATTCGGAGTCAACTCTGACCTCCAGTGTCCCGACATCCTGAGTTGGATTTTGTATTACTTCGGGGCGTGCTCGTCATGATCTGCTGAGGTCTCCTGAGTCCCGTTGAGGGGATGGAGACGAGAGCGGATGACTCCCGCGGAGTCGAGTCGGTTCATTGCTCGTACCCGGTACCAGCGTCCACGGGAGGCGCCCGTGTAGAGACGCAAGAGCCACCGTGCGTTCTGCATCTTTCCGTGCTTCATGTGGGTGAGGTCACGAACGACGCGTCGTAAATTGTTGCCGTGGACGTGAGCGAAAAAGCTGCGAGCGGCCTCGGGGTCGCGCGCGTTACCAATGAGGTCCCGAGCTGCCGAATTGAGATACTGAATCGTCCCGTCGCAGTCGAAATCGATTTGAGGAGGAACGGCCGATGAAGCCATTTCAGATTGTCGAGACTTCTTTTCCCCAAGTCGAGGGTCGATTTCCTCAAGGAGAGTAGTTGTGATTAGACGGTTCAGCCGCGCGTTCTGGTCGGTAGTCGTGTCCTTTCGGGTTGGATCGTACGTAAGGCGTCGGGTGGGACCGTCCGCGAGAGCCACATACACCTCGTAGGTTCCCGACCCCAGTGGGTACACGCTCAATCGAATGAGCGCGATCGACTCATTAGGGGTTTCCAGTTGGAAGGTTCGCTCGGCACCCTTTGTCGTTGAGGGAGGGATCGGAGTGAGGGTTAAGGACACCTCTTGCCACTTTTCCGATAGGATTGTGAGGGCGTGGTAGAGCGACGGTTCAAGCTCGTCAAGAATTGGATGTGAGGCCGTCGTTGAAGATGTGGTCTTGGTCGAAGACATGGCAGACGGGAAGGAATCATCAGATGCAGCGCCGACTGGTTGGGGCGAGAGAACACAACCCAACTGGATATTGGAGGCTAAAAAACTCGTTTGGGGATCACGTTGTAGTATTCGCGCAGACGTGTAGTAGTATTCGCGCAGCCGTGTGTAAGGTGGGTCCTTACGCCCGTCTGGATCTTCGGAGAGTCTTGCCCTTGATGTATGAACGAAGGCGTGGAACCGGGGGACCGGGCACGTCTCCCGGTTCCCGCGCCGAATCGTCAACGGAAGCTACTCTGCGTCTTCCATCGCCGTGGACGAAGGCAACAGAGATCTTCGGGTGGGCTTTACGACAAACACCGGGGCGGGCGACTGGCGCAGCACCCGCTCGGTGACGCTCCCCAGGAGGGCTCGCTCCAGTCCGGTGCGTCCGTGCGTGGCGATAACGACCAGATCGACCTCATTCTCGTCCACGTAGTGCAGAATTTCGCTGGGCGGGTGGCCCACGGTGGCCTCCACCATGACGTGTTCGTATCCAATCTCCTCTCGGGCCACGTCTCCAAGCTGCTTCTCCACGCGGTCGACCACCTCCTGCGTGGGGAAGCTCGCGGAGTCGATGCCGTACGCCGACGGATAGAACGGCGGCTCCACAACGTGAAGCAGATCGATTTCCGCACCGTAGGTCTGGGCGATTTCCTTTGCGTGCTGCACGGCGCTTTCGGAGGCATCGGAGAAGTCAATAGGCACGAGGATGCGGCGAATCGCCTGACTGGGCGTTACGTCGGCGTCGGCGCGCACCGTGAAGACCGGGCAGGACGCCGTGCGCACCACCTCCTCCGTAACACTGCCGAAGAGCATCCGGTCGACGCCGCGTCGTCCGTGGGTGCCCATCACCACGAGGTCAATCTCGTTGTCGTCCCCGTAGTCCACGATGCGCTCCGCCGCCGCTGCGGACTCGATCTGCGTCTGCTCGATCGGCAGAGCCTCAAGATCGGGCCAGTTCATGCCGTCGATCGACTCGTCTGGACGGCGAAGCCAGTCCGTGAGGGTGTCGAGGGCGATTGGAAAATTCGCCTTCGTTTCCTCGTAGTCGTGCCGGTGGCGCCCGGTCACGTTTAGGATGTGAAGCTCGGCATCGTGCCAGTCGGCCAGGAACACTGCCTGCGGGAATGCGCGCTTGGCTCCATCGGAAAAGTCGGTTGGAAAGAGTACGCGTTGAATGTTGAGCATGGGTGGAAGGAGGGGATCATTTTTGGAAGTGAGCGAGAGTGAACTCGGCCGTGTGTCATCTGGGGACGGCATGAAGCCAACTCAAAGATGGCTACGTTTGGCCGCCCGAGGTGTAGGGGCTTTCCTGAATCGGACGTAATGATGTCTTGATCCAGGAATTGGAAGGGATTGGGGAACTTCGATGTTGCGGTGACCTGTTAACACCTTCGATCGAATTGCGCCCCGAAGACATCTCTCCGGATTTCCATCATGACCCTCGAGTCTGGACGCCCGCGCCACGAACAGATCAGCGACTGGTTGCGTGATCAAATCGACGACGGCGCGTACGACATTGACGAAAAGCTGCCGTCCGAGAAAGAACTCGGAGAGCGCTTTGACGTGAGCCGTGTGACGGTGCGGCGGGCCCTGCAAACCCTCGAAAACGAGGATTACATCTACCGGCGGCAGGGGCTGGGGTCGTTCGTGAAGGAGCAACGGGCCGCACAGGGGCTCGTGCGCCTCACCGATTTCGCACAAGACATGGCACAGGCCGGGCTGGAGGCTCGCTCCGAAGTGGAACACCACGCCCCCGAGACGCCCCCGCCCGACGTGGCCGTCCATCTGGAGACCGACGAGCAGAAGGTCATGCGGCTCGATCGGCTACGCCTCGGCGATGATCGGCCCGTCGCGTTCGACCGAACCTGGCTGCCCATGTTCTACGCACAGCTGCTGGAGGGCCACGACCTTGAGCACGAGACGATCTACCAGATCTTGGAGACGGAGTACGACATCCCCATTCTTCGGGGGCATTATCGAATCTCGGCGGCCAACGCGGACGCGGCAGTGGCCAAGGCGCTGGGGGTTGAGTCCGGCGAGGCGCTTCTTCTCATTGAGCGACTCTCGCTGACGGAGGGGGACAAGCGCGTCTACTACCAGCGGCGCTATTATCGCAGCGATCGTGTGGCCTATGAGCTAGAGTTGGCCCGCGACCCCTCTTCCCGTGCCACGGGCGAGCACGGCATGCCCCTCCACGACTTCGAGCCGGTGTTTGAGACGGACGCCGATGCGGAATCGTGACGGACTACCTGGCTTTCGCTGCGGGTTCCGCGACGGTGTCGTCTCGTGAGGAGGCGAAGGCCTTGGCGGGGAATACCGGACAGGGCGCCCGGTAAACGACAGGGCGCGATGTGCCATCGTCGAGAAGTCCGTGGGGAGCAGGATGCGATTGAAGGTCCGTATATCGTCTTTTAAGAGGACAAGCGGGGAGGAGAGTCCAATCTCGTCGGCAGGAGTGCTTTCCGCGTCTCGGAAGTGCTGTTCCAGATTACCGGTGCCGTATGTTCGTGGGGTCCATCGTTTGAGGGGGGACTACTTTGGAGACTGGGATTCGGGAACGAATACAGTGTAGAGGCCGCGCAAATCACCCTCCTCAAACCCGTACGCTCGATCCTCCGGATATCCCGTTTTTACAAACTCAGGGCGCTGTTCCTTGGGGCCGTGGCAGGCAAGGCAGGAGGACTGCACTGTAATTCGACGCGCGTATCGCCACCCTTGCGTGCCGTCGTGGGTGGTCCGAATCCACGTGTCCGTCTGGTCCGGAGAGGTCAGGAACGTTTCGTAGAGCCGTTGTGCTTCGGAATCGAGTGTGTGCGCCGGGTTGCGGTACTTCTCGGCCAACTGTTGCACAGTCCACCCCTGCTCGTCACTGATTTGCCGTGCTCGTTTCCCGACTGGCGCGCACACGCGCTTGAAGGTGTTCTCGTCGACGGTGGGCGTGTCGATGGTCGTAGCCAGCGATTCGCGCATCTCGTTCAGCGCCGCGATCTTCTGCTCCACCAGCTGCCGAATGGAGTCGGGCGGTGTTTCAGTGGGCTCGGCAGCATCCGGGGCGTCGCCACACCCAGCCGAAAGCAGGGCGAGCACGAGAAAAACGGACAGAAGGGGTCGGGCGATCATATCAGAGGTGTCTACATGTAAAAACAACTATGCGATGGAATCGTAACGTACTAACAAATCGATCAACCGTCGTTCATTTGCGGAATGCCCTTCTGTGGAGAAAACACTCGAATTATTGTGGGTCGACCGACCACAGCTGCAGCATGGGGGGGCGGGAGCGGGGAATGGGCATACAGATTGTCTCACCGTCTTTCGAAAATTGTTCAGTGCCGTGAACCGTCGATTCTTCCTGCTCAGCGTATCTGCTCTCCTGTTCCTCTTTGCCGCGCCGGCCCTCGCCCAAGAGGCCGTGCCCACCCGGGTGGTGGTGCGGGCCCTCTCCAACGACGCGAAGATCATCCAAGACCCCGTCGGCGGTGCCCAGATCATCATTCGCGATGCCGAGACTGGGGAGGTCCTTGCGGAAGGGCAGCAGACGGGCGATTCGGGGAGCACGGACAAGATTATGAAGCAACCGCACGAACGGGGGGCGACCATCTACGACGTGCCGGGGGCGGCGAAGTACGAGACTACGCTTGACCTGACGCGTCCCACCCGCGTGAAGATTACGGCGAAGGGGCCGCTCGACTACCCGCAGTCGATACAGACGGCGTCCAAGACCACGCTGCTGATTCCGGGGCAAGACGTGACGGGCGATGGCATCACGCTCACGCTGCACGGGTTCATTGTGGAGGTGCTCGACGCCTCCGTCATTGACGCCTCGCCTGGATCGAGCGTCGACGTTCGAGCCCGTGTCCGCATGATGTGCGGATGTCCGACCGAGCCCGGAGGCCTCTGGGACGCAAACCGGTACACCATTCGAGCTCAGCTTTTGAACGAAGGAAAGGTTGTGGCGGAGGCGCCGCTTTCGTTTGCGGGCACCACCAGCGAGTACGCCGGAACGGTCTCGAGGCCGGAGGCCGGAGTCACGGCGGTGCACGTCACCGCGAGCGACTCGGCACGAGTCAACTTCGGTACGGCTACTGAGTCCTTGTCTGCGAATTAGCGTTTGGAGTTCTCACGTTTGATTCCGACGCCACCGGTGTTATGCCAAAACCGTCCTCCTTTTGGGATGAACGCTTTGCCGCCGACGAGTACGTGTACGGCGTACAGCCCAACGATTTTGTCCGGGATGCTGCTGTGACCTGGCTCTCCTCTCCGCAGGCAGTTCTCGACCTCGGGTGCGGCGAGGGACGCAACGCGGTCCACCTGGCACAGCAGGGGCACACCGTCACGGCGGTCGATTACTCGGCGGAGGGACTGCACAAAACGAGGCGGCTTGCCGAGAGGGAGGGCGTTTCCGTCGATACGATTCAGGCAGACGTTCGGGAGTGGGCGCCGGATCGGACCTGGGACGCTATCGTCGTCACGTTTCTTCATCTTCCCCCATCCGAACAGGCACAGTTGTACGATCTCCTCCAGCGCGTGCTGCGGCCGGGCGGCCTGCTCATTGCCGAGTGGTTCCGGCCCGAGCAGCGGACCGAGGGCTACACCAGCGGCGGCCCGCCGGACGTGGAGATGATGGTGACGGCCGACGAGCTCCGCGAGCACTTCGATGCAGAGGGCATCGAACGGATCGAAATTGCCGAACCGATGCTGGACGAGGGAATGCATAAGGGGCGCGGGGCCACCGTTCGTTTCGTGTGGTATTCCCCCGAACAACCGTCCGATTGACGACCTGTTCTCGTAGACGCGTATTTGCACCCAGAGAGGATTGTCTCCATGCGTTTTCTTCTTTCGCGGTCGGTTCTCGTGGGACTCCTGGTTGTTGTTGGGGCTCTTCCCCCCCCAGGGTGGGCACAAGAGCCGGACTCGGCCGGTAGCACCACACTCGGCTATCGTTATCAGACCAAGGACGACAAGGCCGCGCCCTACGTAGCGACGCCGTCCCACGTCGTGGACTCGATGCTGGCACTCGCCAACGTGACCTCGGAAGATGTCGTGTACGACTTGGGCAGTGGGGACGGACGGATTCCCATTGCGGCGGCAAAGACGTATGAGGCACGGGGCGTCGGCATCGAGATCGATTCTGCACTCGTCACAAAGGCCCAGACAAATGCCCAGGAGGCCGAGGTTGCCGACCGCGTCGAGTTTCGCCGGGCCGATCTCTTTGAGGCTGACATCAGTGAGGCGACTGTCGTAATCGTTTACCTCCTCCCGTCGGCCAATCTGCGGCTCCGGTCGAAGCTGCTTCGTGAGCTGGAGCCTGGCACCCGAGTGGTGGCCCACGACTTTCACATGGAAGAGTGGACTCCGGACGTTACGAAAGAAGTGGGGAGTAGTCTCATCTTTCTCTGGCGGATTCCGGAAGAGGTACCCGATTTTGTGGAGAAGGAATAGGAGGCCGTTTGCCAAGTCGGAAGTGGCCGACTCCGTCCCACGCTGTGTCTCGTCGTCGCCCTCCCTCAACCATTTCGGAAAGTGTAAGCAATCAGTATCGAATGGGGGGCAACGTGAACCGATTAAAGCGAGCTACGGCTCGATCCACTGGGCGTCTGGGATATTCGTTAGCACCTCGACAGGCAGGTCCACCCAGTCTGCGGCTGCCTCCATGTCGTCGAAGAGCTGAAAGGTCCTCTTTCTGTAGTGGAACGCAGTCGCTTACACGGAGCACGTAAATAGAGAGTCTCCGTATGGAATGCTCACCATACTACTGGTTCTCAGGGTAATGGGGATGTTTTCCCTGTACGAGTTGCCAATGGTGGCTCTGGTGATGAGAGCCGTAGGCGAGCAGGCCCATGTATCCCAGTGCTCGGATCTTGACGGTTTCATTCGGATTGTCGGTCGTCACGCGGAGCACGTAGGCGTCGTCCTGCTCTTCCACCGCCATCGACCAGCCGGTCTCCTGCTTCAGCATGTGCGGGTGTGCAGCGAGCACGCGGTCGAGCGATGCGTGGGCCGCTTCCCGAGTCGGGCGCACCCGGAGTCGCACGCCGTTCTCAATCGACGCCTTCTCCTCCACCGTTACGTGCACCGCCACGTTGTGCATGTCGAGAAGGTGCCGGCGCAGCCGGTCCACGTCCACCTGCGACCAGTCGGTCGTTGAGTCGGCCTCCAGCTGCCGAATGGCTTCCTGTACGGTCCCAAACACGGCCTGCCCCGGCGCCTGAAGAACCGTTTCCTGATTTGGGGACGGCGATACGTGGGATGACTCGGGGGCGGGCGCATGCTCCCCGTGATGTTGGGCCTGTGCCGCCGTACCGGGTCCGGCAGCAATGAACGTTGTTGCTACGAGTACTGCGATACAATCGAGTCGGAGCATCATGAGTCAGTGTTCTTGACAAAAGCTTAAGAAGAGGTCGAAACGGGTTCTTTGGGCGTCGTTCCTCCTTGCGGGTCGACCGCGGCCTCTGCCGCCTCCACCGCGTCGTGCACTTCGAGGAAGAACCGATCTTCACCCAACTCCTCGGATAGCCCCGCCGCGTCGAGTACGTCTTTTACCGGGCCCTTTACGCCGGCCAGGTACAGCTCGACTCCGTTCCGGCGACACGTCTCAATGATCTCCTGAAGGGTATGGGTCGCCGTGGAGTCGATCTGATTGACCGGATACATGTCCACCACCACGGCCTGCAGCGCCGGGTCGTTCACGTCGAGGTCGAGCACCAGGTCCTGGAAGGTGGACACGTTGGCGAAGTAGAGATTCGCGTCCATCCGGAGGATCACAATGTGGCTTCGTGTTTTCGCGTCGGGGTTCCGTTTCAGGTTGCGGTAGGTCTCCGTGTCTGGCAGCCGACCCATCACGGCGGTATGGGGCGTGGAGCTTTCGTAGATGACGACGATGAGCGAGACGATCACGCCGGTCAGGATGCCCTGCTCGATGCCGAGCGTGAGCGTCGCTACGAACGTAAGGGTCATCAGTGCAAAATCGCGACGGTCGACCTGCCAGAGCCTGCGCGCCTCCTCAAGGTCGACGAGCCCGGCGACGGCGACCATGATGATGGCTGCGAGGACCGCCTGGGGGAGGTAGTAGAAGAGCGGCGTGAGGAAGAGGAGCGTGAGGGCGATGATTCCGGCGCTAATTATCGCTGCGAGGTTCGTTTTTGCACCGGCCTCGTCGTTCACGGCCGTCCGTGAGAAGCCGCCGGTAGTGGGGTAGGCGCTGAAGAACGCGCCCGCTATGTTCGCGAGGCCGAGCCCGACGAGCTCCTGGTTGGCGTCCACTTCGTAGCGGTGACGGC
>JAHENZ010000046.1 GCA_018609755.1 Salinivenus sp.
GGGTTGGTGGGCGGGCTGAACACAGTCCACGCCGACTACAATAACGACGGATACGAAGACGTCTTCGTCCTCCGCGGTGCCTGGCTCGGACAGGCGGGGCAGCATCCCAACTCGTTGCTGAGAAACAACGGGGACGGTACGTTCACCGACGTGACGTTTCAGGCCGGACTCGACTCGTACCATCCGACACAGACGGCGGCCTGGCGAGATTTTAATCGTGACGGGTGGATCGACCTTTTCGTCGGCAACGAGTCGGACGCGCAGGTTGGTCGGGTCACGGGGGAAGGGCGGCAATCGCAGGTGAAGCATCCGAGTGCGCTCTACCTCAATAATGGAGACGGGACGTTCACGAATGTGAGTCAGGAGGTGGGCATTGATCTGAGTGCCTATGTGAAAGGGACGGCGTGGGGGGATGTGAACGGGGATGGGTGGCCGGATCTCTACGTGTCGGTGCTGGGAGGAGAGAACCGGCTCTACGTAAATCAGGGCGGTTCTTCGACAGAAGACTGGCACTTCGTCGAGCGTGCGGAGGAGGCGGGAGTGCAGGGGCCCCGATACAGCTTTCCCGTTTGGTTTTGGGACTACAACAACGATGGACGAGACGATCTTTTCGTGGCCGGATACGACACGCGGTATCTAAACCAGCTCGGCCGGGCGATGGCGGTGGAGCTGTTGGGAGAAGAGAGTACCGCCGTTTTCCGTCGTGCGACGCGGCCCCGGCTTTACCGCAACGATGGTAACAACACCAACTCTCGCCCTGGGGAGACGTCCACGTTCACCGAGGTTTCCGGGGACGTAGGGTTGGACGAAATCCTTTTCGCCATGGGGGCGAACTACGGGGATCTCGACAACGACGGCTATCAGGATCTCTATCTGGGCACAGGGGCCCCACCCTCTACTGCCATCGTGCCGAATCGGATGTTTCACAATCAGGCAAGGGAACGCTTTGAAGAGGTGAGTTACCAGGGAGGCTTTGCCCACGTCCAGAAGGGACACGCTGTCGGGTTTGGGGATTTCGACAACGACGGGGATCAGGATATTTACAGCGTGATGGGGGGGGCTGTCGAAGGTGATCGGGCGAGAAACGTCCTCTTTGAAAATCCGGGACATGATCGGTCCTGGATTACGCTGGATCTGGAAGGCCGATCGGCCAATCGATCGGCGATTGGGGCCCGGATTCGTCTCGTCGTTACGACTGCCGAAGGAACTCGGCGCACTGTTCATCGCACCGTCTCGACGGGGGGGAGCTTTGGGGCTTCAAGTTTGCAGCAGGAGATTGGATTGGGCACCGCCACACACATCGACACATTGCGCATCGTCTGGCCGACTCCCGGGCGAACAGTTGACACGCACACGAACCTCGACGTGAATCAGCACCTGGAAGTTGTGGAGGGACACGCCCGTCCAAGGGTGCTGAAACGCCCTGCAGTTTCTATAGACGGGACGGCGGCTGCGAACGCCCAGTATGATCGGGGGGGCGAACGCTAAAGCAGTAGCATTTCAGCAGACCGGGGGGCGAATGATTGAGCGCTTGATTCTCATCGGGCAAGATTCAAAGCACCGGTTTGTGTATGTCGGGTGAAATTGGTGTTGTCTTTGTCCTCCCGGTCTGTTCAACAGAGGGCTTTGTAAGATGCATTTGCAATTAGTAAGGATAGGTCATTATATGATTTTGAGAAAACGAAACCGATTTCATGTCCCGTCTCGATCGAATGCGAGCAGCGGGGGGACGGAGCAGTTGGCGTCCTCGGTTTCTTGACATTCTCCCACGAGACTGTTTGCATGGGAAGCGGGTGAAATCGGTTTCAATATCAGACTTTTGTAAACGTACGGGCATTTTGTGGCTGTTGGCGTAAGCCGGTGCTCCTCCATCGGTCCTCTGCGCGCGGATCCACCTGCTGGTTACTCTCAGATAGGGCCAGCGTTGCCCTGTAGCGGATGAAACCGTTTTCTTGAATGGAGAATGCTTCGTGATCACGATCACTGCTAAGCACGGTTGACATGCAAGAACCATTACAGAATTGGATACCTTCATTTGCTGCGGTCTGGCGGCTGCTGGAAACGGAGCAGAAGCACGCTGTGAGCGCGGCGGCACTGAGTTTCTGTCTTATCCTCTTTGGGGTAGGAAGCGCATTTGCGCAGCAGGGAGGCACCGTTCGCGGGACCGTCACAGACGCCACTGCTGGAGATCCTCTTCCAGGGGCAAACATCGTGCTTGTTGGGACTCAGAAGGGGGCGGCCACCGATTCGGACGGAAGTTACGCGATCAAAGGCGTAGAGCCAGGGACGTATTCGGTGCGAGCCTCTTTCCTGGGGTATCAGGAAACTGTGCGTGAAAACGTTCAGGTGAATGCTGGGGAAACCACCACGGTCAACTTTTCTCTGCAACAGCAGCAGCAGTCGCTCGATGAGCTCGTGGTCGTTGGGTATGGCGAGCAAGAGCGGCAGAGCGTAACCGCCGCTGTGAGCCAGGTCTCGTCTGAGGATCTCGAGGACGTACAGTCCACGAGTATAGATCAGGCGCTGCAGGGGCAAGCGTCCGGAGTAAACGTCACAAATACTGGGTCTCCGGGGGAGGGGGCCATCGTTCGAATCCGTGGTCTTGCGACGACGAATAATAACAATCCTCTCTATGTGGTCGACGGGGTTCCGACGGGAGGCATTGAAGGACTTAATCCGGACGACATTCAGTCCATTGAGGTTCTCAAAGACGCATCGGCTGCGTCGGTGTACGGGTCGCGAGCCGCGAACGGAGTGGTGCTGATTACCACAAAGAAGGGAACGGAAGGGGACACTCGGGTGAGTTTTCGTTCGTCGATTGGTATGCAGAGCGTTCCCGAAAGTAAATGGATCGACGTGATGGACACCCAGCAGTACGTAGAGTTCAATAGAACGCTCGCACAAAATTCAGGAGCGGCACCGCCCGGCGAAATTCAGGAAGGGAATGCTGAGGATATTCTAGACAAGAACGTGGACTGGCAGGATGCGGTGTTTCAGACAGGTCTCGTCACGAACAACAGTATCAGTGTCTCCGGAGGGTCAGACGTTGCACAGTATCGCGTCTCAGGAGGATACACGCGGGAGGAAGGGGCCGTAGTGGAAACCGGGTTCGAACGGTATTCCCTGCGGATCAACTCGAACATAGATCTAGGTCGCTTCGACGTATCGGAGTCCTTTTCTGTGACGCACCGAATTCAAAACCCGATGCGATCGAGTGAGATACTTGGCCTCGCGCAGCGGTATCCTCCATACATCAGTGTCCGAAATTCCGATAAGCCCGGTGGGTTTGATGGGCCGGACGGAAATGACGGGTTCGATGATCCGAATCCCGTTCGGATACAAGAGCTTGGATACGAAGAGACTGGCGCGACGAAGCTTGTCGGGAATCTGACGGTTGGTGCTGACGTTGTCGAAGGCCTGACGTTTGAGACCGTACTCGGTCTGGATGGGGAGTTCTCAACGTACGACGACTTTATTCCCTCATTCGTAACTGGTGCGGGAATCAATGAGCAAGGGTACTCGACCATCACGGAAAATCGATCCAGTGTCATCTCTCCCCTCTCCACAACGACGCTGAATCTGGATCAGACGTTTGGGTCCCATAATTTGAACGCCGTCGCGGGGTATGAGGTGAACGTGACTTGGTTCAGCGACCTGGAAGGGCAGGGGCGAAATCCGCTCACTGATGAAATTGAGGTTCCCGGTTCTGTACAGGAGGATAATGTCGGAGGCACGGCAGGGACAGATGTCCTACAATCTGTTTTCGGCCGGGTAACCTACGATTACGAAGGCCGGTATCTTCTGCAGGGATCCATACGCCGAGACGGATACTCGCGGTTTGGCCCCAACGAAAAGTATGGGATTTTTCCGGCAGGTTCGGTGGGATGGGTTCTCAGCGAAGAACCCTTCCTTTCAGACGTGTCGACACTTAGCAACCTCAAGATTCGGGGAAGCTACGGCATCACGGGTAATAACCAGTCTCTTGATCGGTACGAGTATCAGTCGACGGTAAATACCAGTTTTGAGTATCCGTTTGTCGGAGGAAACGAGCAGGGGGCCTCGATTGTGGGGCTGTCGAATCCGGACCTCCGTTGGGAAACGACTGCCACCCTGAATGCTGGGGTCGACGTTGGTCTCTTCGATCAGTCCTTCACGTTCTCTGGAGAATACTACCGAAATACGACCGAGGACATCCTTCTCACAATTTCTCTGCCGCCCTCCTTCGGGTTTGCGGGCGATCCGCGGTCGAACACTGGAACGGTTCAGACCAGTGGATTTGAATTTACTGCTGGCTACCAGAGTCAAGGGGAGGGAGAGTTCGATTGGTCGGTGGATGCCAACTTCTCGACCACGAACAATGAGGTAACGTCGCTTGGAGGTGGAAATCCTCTGCCGGGAGCGGATTTTCAACAGGCAGAGGGTCAGGCAACCCGGATCGAGGAGGGAGAGCCCATCTGGTTCTTCTACGGCTGGGAGGTTGATCGCCTCTATCGGGAGAGCGACTTCCAGGACGATGGGTCGCTAAATGAGGATCTTCCCGATCAGGCTGGGCCCGACAACGATCCACAGCCCGGTGACATTAAGTTTGTAAACCAGAACGGAGACGACGAAATCAATGCGGACGACCGAACCCGGATTGGATCTCCGCATCCAGACTACTACTTCGGCCTCTCGGGCAATGTGAGCTGGAACAACTTTGACTTCGGTCTGAGTCTTCAAGGCGCTGCTGGGCATCAAATCTATCGGGACTATGCCTATTGGACTGAGGGCATGACGCGGATCAATAATCACTCCACGAAGCTGGAGGATGCCTGGACGCCCGATAATACCGATACGAACATTCCGCGTATCGTGAATGGGTCGAGTGACCCGAACAATAATAACCGGATGTCAACGCGCTGGATTTCTGATGCGGACTATCTTCGGGTCCAGCGGGTAACCCTTGGGTACGAACTCCCCTTGAACCTCAGTCAGGTTCGACGAGCCCGGATCTACGTGCAGGCCAAGAACCTGTACACGTTCACAGGCTACCCAGGGTACGATCCTGAGGTAGGGCCGCGGGATACTTCTAACCCGAATGAGCAGGGTGCTGATAACAGCATCGGCATCGACACGGGTCAATACGTTCAGCCTCGTGCCTTCCGGGTGGGTGTGAATCTGGACTTCTAGCCAAACAGTGACTAAGTCCCCAATCGGTCCCCGCCTCTAAGGCGGGGACGTTATGGGGGAATGATTTAGACATTGGCTGGGACGTCATTGTCCCAATTTTCCTTGTTCCATTCCTTCTTGACTATTGAGAGCTGTATTATGATGCGGAAAGCCACGTTAATATTAGTCTCTGTTTTTGCTTGCGCAGCCTTGTTTCTGTCCTGCGATTTCAACCTGAATCAGAAGAATCCCAACGAGCCGACCCGGGAAAACTATTACAGCACCGGGCAGCAGCTTGCAACCGCTGTTCATGCGGTCTATTCCAATCTAAATACGAACGGCATGCACAAGCGGCGGAAATTCTTCGTGTACGATACCCTCCCAGGCGTTGTAGAGCCCGGAGGCGGGCAGACGGAGGCCTGGATTGGGGATATGGTTAACTGGACCCATGGGGACGGATCCAATAGTGGACTCACCCTCCATTGGACGGGCCTTTATCAGGGCATTAAGCGGGCCAACCTTGCGATCAACAATGCCGACGGGGTGCCCGACGCACAGATCGAGGAAGGCATGCGTACTCGACTGAAAGCAGAAGCTCGTTTTCTGCGCGCGTTCTACTACGAGAAGCTCATGGCGCTTTACGGGGAGAGTGGGGAGCAGAGTCGTGGAGTTCCCTTCTTTACTGAAGCGCCTTCGGCTGTAGGGGGGAAGCCTCTGGGAGACCCAAGCGAAATCAACGATCAAATCGAGAGTGATCTCAACTTTGCCATCAATAATCTGCCCTGGAGCTTTGCGGAGGATGCCAACATCGGACGGGCCACCGCCACGGCGGCCATGGCTGTAAAGGGACGATCCCACCTCCGTCAGGAAGAATATCAGGAGGCTCATGATGCCTTCATTCAGGTCGTCGACAACGGGGAAGCGCCTGGTGGCGGTACGCTGGAGCTCGTGGGCTCTTACTTCGACAACTTTAAGGAGGAAACGGAGAACAATAGCGAGTCCATCTTTGAAGTGCAGCACGCCCAGTCCTCGAACGGGGGGGCTTGGAATCAGCAGGGAGGAGACGGGACGACCCGAACGTTCCGGAATCAGGAGTATGGGTTCCTGGAGTGGCGGAATGTAGTGGCCTCACGCTCGGTTCTCGAAGAGATGGGGGTTTCGAGTTTTGAGACCTCGGATGGGCCGGAAACGAGTGCTCAGGTTTCCGACCTTTCGGATCCCCGAGCAACCCACACGTTCTACTTCGCCTGTGATACGTTTAACAACGGGAATAGCGTTTATACCACCTCGGTTAATCCGCAGGGAAATTGCTCCGGGGCTGGTAATCTTGAGGCGTCCCAGCAGGACAACCGCCCGAGCTGGAAGAAATTCCACGTCTACTACAAGACCAACAGTCCGCCTGGAGGAGCGAATTCGGGAATCAACTTTCGGGAGCTTCGGCTCGCTGAAGTCTATCTCGGACTGGCTGAGGCGAAGTTAAATGGAGCAAGTGGAGGCACAATGAGCTCCGCTGGTCGGATTAACCAAGTCCGATCTCGGGTTGGGCTTAGTGATATAAGTAGTCCAACTATGCAGGACCTCTATCATGAGTACGTAATGGAATTCACGGGGGAGCCTGCGCTCCTTTCCTTTCTCCTTCGGCATCCGACGTACCTCACCCAACTGAATCCGAATGCACCGGACTCTGGACCCTACTACCAGCCCATTCCGCTGGAAGAGATCGACAACAATCCGGAAATTTCCAGCGATGTGAACAGTGATCTTCCGTACTAGATGGGAAGATTATCCGGGGTTGGAGAGCATCTGGTATGGAGCCCTCCATCGTAGCGAGTAACGAGTCGTAAGCACTTCTCGTTGCGAAAGACAGGTTGTCCGTCGTGGTCGCCATCTGAGATCGCGGCGGGCAACCTGTTATTTTTTTCTCGAAAGAGACTCTTTGGATTTTGGGGTTTGCGTTATTGAACAGCGGGGGTCTACGGAAAAAGAAATGCTCCTCTGTTTAGCTATAAATTAACCCGATCGGCTCGCATCGGAGCTGCTTCGTTCCGTGCAGATGTTTGATCCCGAACAACTCCGGGAGCTACTACATGCGATCCTACGTCAGTGTCGGGACGTCGACACGAGGCAAGAACCGAAAAGAAACAGGACCCGGAGATTTTTTAAGACTACTCGTTGGGATGGAAAATCGCTCGACCTCATTTACAGCCCGTTCTTCTATGCAAATTCGGCTTGTCTCTCCGAAGCTTCTACTGTTGGCAAGTTTCCTGATCCCGGTTCTACTACTCCTTGGCTGTGAGAATTCGACGTCGCCCCTCTTCGAGCGTCTGCCGAGCGAAGTGACCGGGGTAGATTTCGTGAATCAGGTGCCCGACGACTCCCTGATTGGTCCCGACGAGTACGATTTCCTGTTTAGTGGAGGAGGGGTGGCTGCGGGAGATGTCAACAACGACGGTTGGACCGATCTCTACTTCACTTCGAATGTGACGTCTAACGCGCTGTATCTCAACGAAGGAGGACTGGAGTTTCGCGAGGTGACGGAGGAAGCGGGAGTGGCTGCCGCACAACGGTGGTCGACCGGAGTGTCCTTTGTTGACATCAATCAAGATGGTCTCCTCGACATCTATCTCTGTGTGGGAGGACCGAAGACGGGAACCCCAAAATCACGGGCCAACCGTCTATATCTGAACCAAGGGATAGGAGCGGACGGGAGCCCCTCCTTTGAGGAGGCTTCGAAGACATATGGACTCGCTGATTCGTCTTACACGAAACAGGCCGCCTTCTTCGATTACGATCGGGATGGAGATCTGGACGTATATCTTCTAAACACCGCTACGCAGGCCCGAAGTCGAATCTCGCTTGGCCGACGGCTCAAAGACGGCCAAGCCTCCGACACAGATCGTCTATATCGAAACAACGGAGACGGGACATTCACGGATGTTTCCGAAAAGGCAGGGATTCAGATAGAAGGTCACGGCCTTGGAGTCGCGATTAGCGACATCAACAAGGATGGCTGGCCGGACGTGTACGCGGCGAATGATTTCATATCCAATGATCTGCTCTACGTCAATAATGGAGACGGCACATTTACCAACCGAATTGACGACTACATACGGCACCAGTCATACAGCTCGATGGGGGTAGATGTCGCCGACGTAAATAATGATGCCTGGAATGACATCATGGTTCTGGACATGTTGCCGCCCGGCAACCAACGGAATAAGACCATGAGCCGGTTTTTTGATCAGTCTACCTTCGAGAAAGCGCTACAAACCGGATATGAGCCGCAGTACGTTCGCAATATGCTGCAGCTCAACAACGGATCTACTCCGAGAGGAGGGCTTTCTTTTAGTGAAATTGGGCAGCTTGCAGGGGTTGACGCCACTGACTGGAGTTGGGCTCCTCTTCTGGCAGACTACGACAATGACGGGGACCGCGATCTCTTTGTCAGTAACGGGTATGGGAAGGAGATGGCAGACCTCGACTTCGGTCAAAAGCACCGGGAGATCATGGCTTTCGGTACCGAAGAGGCAAATCGGAAGAAATTGTCCAAGCTGATTGAGAATCTTCCTCGCCTGTCGTTGCCGAACTACTTTTTTGAGAACGAGGGCGAGATTACTTTCACAAACCGCACGGGAGAATGGATTACGGAGCGGGAGGGGATAACCACGGGGGCCTCAATTGCTGATCTGGACCAGGATGGGGATTTGGACATCGTGACGAACAATGTGGGAGAGGAGGCGCGGATTCTCGAGAATCACGCCAGGAGCCGAGACAGCTCTCACGCGTTGCGGGTTGATTTGCACGGGCCTGTCGGCAATCGGGGAGGGCTTGGAGCAAAGCTCACCCTCTACCATAGCGGGCAGACGCAGTACTACGAGCATTATCCCTATCGAGGCTATCAAGCCACCGTCGAGCCGATTGCCCACTTTGGATTGGGGGCCGACTCGACGGCCGATTCGCTGTCGGTGTTGTGGCCGGACGGCAAGACCCAGCTCCTCAGAAATGTCTCGGCGGGAGAACTGGATCTCCAATATGAGGCTGCCTCTGCTCCGGACTCCTCAAAAAGACATCTCCGAACGGACACCGATTCATTATCCTTCCGAGCTGTTAACGACAAGCGGGGCCTCCTCTACGAACACTCAGAGCATGACGTCAACGAGTTTGAACGCACGCCCATTTTGCCCCATAAATTATCGAAGGATGGGCCGGCCCTTGCGGTCGGGGACGTGGATGGCAATGGGCGCGACGACGTGCTCGTAGGGGCGGACCGGGGGCATCCGTCCGTACTCTTCCGGCAGACGGCGGACGGACAGTTTCAGCGCGACTCCCTCGCAGGATCGACACGATACGAGGACCGGGGGGCGCTTTTCTTTGACGCGGACGGGGATGGGGACCGGGATCTCTACGTCGTGTCCGGGGGACCCGTTCGGGCACTCGATTCGACCGCGTATCAGGATCGGCTCTATCGAAATGACGGGGGAGGGACGTTGCGGCGGGTCGAGGGGACGCTTCCGGAGATCCGGGCTGGGGGATCGGTCGTGACGGCAGCCGATTATGATCAGGATGGAGACCTCGACCTCTTCGTCGGAGGACGAGTGCGACCCGGGGAGTACCCCCGTCCGCCTCGCAGTTTTGTACTCCGGAACGACTCGGAGGATGGAGAGCTGGCGTTTACGGACGTGACCGAGACGGTGGCACCGGCATTAATCAGACCCGGTCTCGTTACGGATGCTCTCTGGACGGACTTCAATGAAGACGGGCGGGTAGACCTTATGGTCGTGGGCGAATGGATGCCGGTTTCCGTCTTCAAAAATGATAAGGACGACGGCTTTACGGAGGTTACAGAAGAGTCGGGGCTCGAGGGGACGTCCGGCTGGTGGATGAGCCTAGCAGCGGGAGATTTCGACGAGGACGGGGATACTGATTACGTGGCCGGGAATCTCGGCCTCAATACTCGATATGAAGCAGCGCCAGGTGCACCCGTTCAGATTCACGCCAAGGACTATGACGAGAATGGACAGATCGATCCAGTTCTGACCTACGTCGTCAACGGAACGCGCTACCCCGTTCCCCGACGGGACGAGATGATCGCACAAATTCCGGGGTTGAAAGCTCGCTTTCCGATGTACGAAAAATATGCCACTGCCTCCTTCTCCGAGGCGTTTACAGACGAGGAGCGAGCAGCGGCGTACGTCAAAGAAGCGGCCCGCTTCGAGACGAGTTATCTGGAGAACGAGGGGGGCGGTACCTTCTCTGTGCGGGCGCTTCCACGCTCGGTGCAAATCGCGCCTGTCTTTGGAATGGAGACGGGAGACTTTGACGGAAATGGACATCTCGATCTCTTGATGGTTGGCAACTGGTATGCCCCGAACATTCGAACCGGCCGGGCCGATGCGTTCGTGGGTGCTCATCTTCATGGGGATGGGACCGGGCAGTTTTCGGTGCGGAACGGTACCGAAAATGGCTTCTACGTAGACGGGGATGCAAAGGCCACTGCTCGCGTGGCGACGGGCAACGGCTCCTCTCTCGTGCTGGTGACGCAAAATAGTGATTCGCTGAAGGCCTTCCGGTCGCCCCGCCTCGACTCGATGCGCACCGTGCAGCTGCGCCCGCTTGACCAGTCCGCTGTCCTCCATTTTACGGACGGGCGCACGCGCCAGGCGGAGTTTTACTACGGATCGTCGTACCTCTCGCAGTCTTCACGGGTGCTTCGGGTGCCCCCGGACGTGGTACGGGTCGTTATCACGAACTCGACGGGGGAGCGGCGGACCCTGACGGGAAGCAAGGGCCGCCTGGCTGCGGCGGGAGAGTAGCGCGCACGTTCCTGAACGAAGCGGAGATCATTTCCCCCACGTATGTGCATATCTACTGTAGGTTTGCAGCAGATTGCCCGCTTCACCTCACGATTTATGATCGCTTCCCGGGTATGGCCCTGTAGCACGCTTGCGATTCTTTTCCTCGCCTGCGTCGGGTGCACAAACTCCTCAGATTCCCTTTTCGACCCGGTCCCTTCCCAGCATTCGGGCGTCCATTTCTCGAATCCCACCCTGAGGGCAGATTCACTGCTGCAGGCGTTCAAGGTCAATCACACCTTCAGTGATGGGGGGGTGGCGATGGGCGATTTGAATAACGATGGGCGCCCCGACCTCTACTTCGCGGGAAATGTAAAGCAAGAAAACGAGCTCTACCTGAATCAGGGCAATCTGCAGTTTCGGGAAGTGACGGCTGACGCCGGCGTCGGGCTAGAGCGGACCAGCTCGAAGGGCGTCGCCCTGGTGGACATTAACCAGGATGGGCTTCTGGACATTTATGTCTCCGTCGGTGGGCCGGCCAGTATCCAGAAATCCCGAGCGAACCGGTTGCTCGTCAATCAGGGGGTGGGGGAGGAGGGCATCCCTCAATTCGAAGAGCGGGCCGAAGCGTACGGCATCGCCGACTCGTCCTACACGACCCAGGCGGCGTTTTTCGACTATGATCAGGATGGAGACCTGGACCTGTACCTGCTCAACAACGTCACGCAGGCCCGGAGCCGGATCACGATCGACCGCAAACTGACGGACGGGCAGGCCTCCAACACGGATCGGCTCTACCGCAACAATAGGGATGGGACCTTCACGGACGTGTCCGCGGAGGCGGGCATTCAGATTGAAGGCCACGGATTGGGCGTTGCCATCAGCGACGTGAATAAGGACGGTTGGCCGGACGTGTACGTGGCCAACGACTTCATCTCGAACGACCTGTTGTACGTCAACAATGGGGAGGGGACCTTTACGAATCGGATTGACGAGTACGTGAAGCATCAGTCCTACAGCTCGATGGGCGTGGACGTCGCTGATGTGAACAATGACCGCTGGAATGACATCTTCGTGCTCGACATGTTGCCCCCCGGCAACTGGCGGAATAAGATGATGCTGCGATACTTCGACCAGAAGACCTTCGAGAAGGCCCTTCAGATCGGATACGAGCCGCAGTACGTCCGCAACATGCTTCAGATCAACAACGGGCCGACGCCGAACGACGGGCTCTCGTTCAGCGAGGTGGGACAATTGGCGGGGATCGAGGCGACGGACTGGAGTTGGGCATCGCTGCTGGCCGATTACGACAACGATGGCGATCGGGACCTCTTCGTGACGAACGGGTACGGGAAGGACATGACGAATCTCGACTTTTCGGGTAAGTACCAGCAGGTAGGGGTGTTCGGAACGGAAGAGGCTCAGCAGAAGAAAATGACGAAGCTGCTGGAGGATCTCCCGCGGGTCACGCTTCCGAACTACTTCTTCGAAAACGAGGGAGAACTGCGTTTTGCAGATCGGACCGGCGAGTGGGCTGCCTCCCCGCCCGGCCTCTCCTCGGGAGCGGCAATGGGGGATTTGGACGGGGACGGCGACCTCGATCTGGTGGTCAACAACATGGATGAAAAGGCTACAATCCTGGAGAACCGTGCCAGCGAACGGGACAGCAGCCACGCCCTGCGCGTCGACCTGCACGGCCCCGATGGGAATCGGGGAGGGCTCGGTACGAAGCTGACCCTCCACAACGGCACGTCCACTCAGTACTACGATCATTCACCGTACCGCGGGTTCGAGTCCACCGTTCAGCCCATCGCCCATTTCGGTCTCGGCGCCGACTCGACGGCCGACTCGCTGGAGGTGATGTGGCCCGACGGGAAAACACAACTGCTCACAGATCTATCGGCGGGACAGGTACTCGACGTTCGATACGAGGCCGCGTCTCTTCCGTCTGATTCTGCCGCCGAGACCCCCTCCGACTCGCTCCGGTTTCACGACGTGGCCGCCGAGCGCGGCCTCACGTATCGGCATCGAGAGCGCGAGGTCAACGAGTTCGAGCGAACGCCCATTTTGCCGCACAAGCTCTCGATGGACGGTCCGGCCCTCGCGGTCGGGGACGTCAATGGCAACGGGCGGGACGACGTGCTCGTGGGGGCGGACCGGGGTCACCCCACCGTGCTCTTCCGGCAGACGACGGACGGGCAGTTCCGGCGCGACTCCCTCGCAGGATCGGCACGATACGAGGACCGGGGGGCGCTCTTCTTTGACGCGGACGGTGACGGGGATCGGGACCTCTACGTCGTGTCCGGCGGCCCGGTGCGGGCGGCCGACAGTACGGTCTACCAGGACCGCTTTTACCACAACGAGAATGGTACGCTCCAGCGGGTGCCGGATGCACTGCCGACCGAAGCGGCCAGTGGCTCGGTGGTGACGGCGGCGGATTACGATGCGGATGAGGATCTGGACCTCTTTGTGGGGGGACGCGTCCGGCCCGGCGAATACCCGCTTCCGCCTCGCAGTTTTCTCCTCCGCAACGACTCGGAGGACGGCACGGTGCAGTTTACCGATGTAACCGACGAGCGAGCACCGGAGCTGGCCGACGTAGGGATGGTGACGGACGCGCTCTGGACCGATTACGACGCGGATGGACAGCTAGACCTTATGGTCGTGGGCGAGTGGATGCCGATTACGATCTTCGAGAATGAAGGCAGCACGTTTTCCGAGAGTACGGAGCAGGCTGGACTCGGCGACACGGCGGGCTGGTGGATGAGTCTTGAAGCAGGAGACTTCGATTCTGATGGCGACACCGAGTACGTGGCGGGCAACCTCGGCCTCAACACTCGCTACGAGGCCTCGCCGGAGCAACCTATGCGGATCCACGCCGAGGACTACGACGGAAATGGAGCGGTGGACCCGGTACTCACGCAGTACGTGGAGGGAACTGAAGTGCCGGTGCCCCGCCGCGACGAGATCATTGCTCAGATTCCGGGTCTGAAGGCTCGTTTCCCGACCTATGACTCGTACGCCCAGGCGACGTTCACGGACGTGTTTACCGAACGTGAGCGAGCGGACGCGTACGTTCGGGAGGCGGTCCGTTTTGAGACGAGCTACCTGGAGAATGAGGGCGACGGCACGCTGTCGGTCCGGGCGCTGCCGCGCTCGGTGCAGACGGCGCCCGTCTTCGGAATGGAGACCGGCGACTTTGACGCCGACGGCCACCTCGACATGTTGATGACGGGCAACTGGTACGCGCCGAGCATGCGGACGGGCCGCCTCGATGCGTTCGTGGGAGCGTATCTGAAGGGCGACGGCACCGGGCGATTCTCGGTGCAGGACGGGACGGAGAGCGGCTTTTTCGTGGACGGAGACGCGAAGGCCACTGCCCGTGTGGCGACGGGGGACGGGTCCTCTCTCGTGCTGGCGACGCAGAACGACGATTCGCTACAGGCCTTCCGGCCTCGGCCCGTCGACTCGATGCGGACCGTGCAGCTGCGACCGCTCGATCAATCCGCTGTGCTCCACTTTGCAGATGGGAAAACGCGTCGGACAGAGTTTTACTACGGATCATCCTACCTCTCGCAGTCCTCGCGGGTGCTTCGGGTGCCGCCGGGTGTGGAGCGGGTCGTCGTCAGACGCTCGACGGGGGAGCGGCGGACGTTAACGATGGAGGAGGGCACGTTGGCAGCCGGGCAAGAGCGATGATCGGTGTCGTTTCGGTGGGCTGCTGTTCTCCCTTCTTCTTGTGACGTCGTGCTGCGAGGGGCCAAGGAGGATTCGTATGACATCGTCGGGGCCACCGGGTACGTTGTAGCGAGTGACATCTCATTCATACGAGGGAAGATGTCGGGTCTTGTTACTCTTCTGTATGCCGCGTCCGTCCCGTATGAAACGTCGCCTCATCGAGCACGATTTGCCCCTTGCCGAAATCTCGGAGGCCTCGGCACGGGAGAAGAACATCCGCCACGGCCATTCCTCGACGTTGCACAACTGGTGGGCCCGGCGTCCCCTGGTCGCCGCCTCGCGCGCCACCACCCTCGCGGCGCTATTAGAGGATCCCGTACAGGACGAAGATTTGGACGAGGAAGGGAGTCCGCCGCCCAAGTTGCAGGAGGAACGGGACGAGATCAAGGACCTCATCTGGCGCATCGTCCCGTGGGAGGCCGTAAAGAATGGCAATGACGAAAACATCCAGCGGGCCCAGGAGCGCGTTCGCGAGCAGTACACTGATGCGGACGGCAATTTCGATCCGCCCAAGGTGCTCGATCCGTTTGCGGGCGGTGGGTCCATTCCCTTGGAGGCGCTGCGCCTCGGCTGCAAGATGACGTGGTTGCGTGCATGTTCATGAATCTGCGAAGTCTCATCTCTTCACCATGCCTCAGTACCAGAAAGTTGACCGAGATCGAGTCCTTGAACAACTCGAAAGGGATCTGGAGCGCTCACTCAGCAGTGTGAACTCCTATCAGACGATCTACGAGGACGACGAGGGCCGCGCGTATTTCGTGCTTGGCGGGACGGGAAAATGGCACGCGATCAAGAAAAATCAATACGAAACGCTTCGGAAGTGTCCAAAGGCTGGACTCCTTGTCGTTGCTTTGAAGGAGGAGGATCAGATCGGTGTCTATGCTCAGGATCTTGGTCCTTTTCTCGATCAAATCCCGCTGCCAGAGGAGGAGCGACAACATCTTCACTTTGAGCGGAAGGGAAAAAATCTTCAGTTGAAAGAGATTGATGATTTCCAGCTTGAGCAGCTCTTCTCGTTCGCGAGAAAAGGGGAAGCCAGTGAACTGGAGTTTACATCAGAAGAAACGAAGGCCACTGATTTTTTTTCGGAAGAGGCTGGACCATTTTCACGTGAGGCTTTTCAGCTCCTAGAGGGACTGCACCAGACCCCTCGGAAATCGTACTACGAAGAGAACAAGGAGGCCATCAATGATTACCTGCGGGAGCCTTTCCAGGTCTTTTTCAGGTCGATTGCCAAGGAGTTGCCGCCGGCGATTACCAATCGGCTCGAAACTGAAAAATACCTGTTCGGGCGTATCCTCAAGAACGACTTTGGGCAGGGGGGCGCGTGGGACTACTACTGGGGCGCCTTCTATCCGAAAGGGGAACGCCGTACGGAAAGTGCACAGCTCTTTCTTTCGATGAAGCGAAAGTATGTTCGGTTCGGATTTTCGATTGGGGAGCACAGTGGAGAGCCAACCCGTCGTTTTCGGCAAAACGTTGAGCGGTTTCGTGGCCGTCTCGATTCACTCCTTGCGGAGTCGATGGAGCACGCGGATCTGTTCTTTGGACATCCGGAGGAGGAAGTGAAGGTCCAGGAGGATGGATCGGTTCAGGTAGAGGGAGGAAGGGGCTTTTCAGAGTGGTTCGATCACATACGCGAGACGAGCATTCGGGCTTATGCGGCGTTGTCGAAGCAACAAGTCCTGACGGCATCATCGGACGAGCTTCGGTCTCACGTGGCGTCAGTCTTTCAGCGCGTCTTTCCCTTGATGCTCCTTGCGATGCGGGAGGATCCGTTGCCCGTCATCACGGAGTATCTGGAGCAGCCGCTTCGTCGAGAAGAGGACCAGCCGAATCCCGCATACGAACTGGATGACATTGAGCGCGAGACGGCGATCGATCAATCAACGCTCCAGCAGTGGGTTTTGGCATTGCAACGAAAGAAGCAGGCCATCTTCTACGGCCCACCGGGGACGGGCAAAACCTTTCTCGCCCAAAAGCTCGCCAAGCACCTCATCGGCGGCGGGTACGGGTTCATGGATCTCGTGCAGTTCCATCCGTCCTACGCGTACGAGGATTTCATGGAGGGGCTGCGTCCGACGAAGGACGAGAACCGGAATTTATCGTATGAAATGGAGACCGGGCGCTTCCTGACCTTTTGCGATCGGGCAGAGAATCGGTCCGATCCCTGCGTGCTCATCATCGACGAGATCAACCGGGCCAATCTCTCTCGGGTCTTCGGGGAGCTGATGTACCTGTTGGAGTATCGGAACGAGAGCGTGGAGCTGGCTGGGGGGACTTCGTTCCACATTCCCGACAATGTGTACCTGATCGGCACCATGAACACGGCGGATCGGTCGATTGCCCTCGTTGACCACGCGCTCCGACGCCGGTTCGCCTTTCTCCCACTGTTTCCGAAGATGGAGGTGCTCCGCCGCTTCCACGAACGGGAGGAGACGGGTTTTGATGTCGAACCTCTCGTGGAGCTTCTGAAAGAGGTCAATCAGACAATCGATGACCAGCATTATGCCGTGGGGCCGTCGTACTTCCTTCGAGAAGATCTCGACAGTGAGTTGGAAGCTGTGTGGCGCTACGAAATCGTACCCTACCTGGAAGAGTACTTCTTCGGAGAACCGTCGAACATCGAGGAATTCCGATGGGAGAATGTCCGTGACCGATTCAACCTGACGGGGTAGATTCGATGGACGACATTACGCTCACAGAACATTCGACAGTCACCCTTGCCTCCGATGGGCTGTCGAGGGACGAAGCGGCGACTCTTCGGCAGCGCTACGACATGTACGTCGACGTGCTCCGCACGTGGGCCGACGCAAAGTGGCGTTTGGAGGCTGGGGGATACGTGGGCGTCTTACCCCTTACCGATCAGCGTGCTCTTCATCTTCAGCCGAAAGGGCCGGTTGCCAACGTCTTTCGGATGCTCGAGGTGGTGGGAGACCTCCCTGTCGTTCCGGAGAACATGGCGGAGACGGAGACGCTTCCTGAAAGTATTGACCCCCTCATCCAACTGCTCGCTCGTCATGTAAACAAGCGAGCACAACAGGGTCTCTACCGCAAAC
>JAHENZ010000047.1 GCA_018609755.1 Salinivenus sp.
CGGCCACCGCCCGTGCCGCCGGCATCGACGCCGCCAAGCGCACCTCCGAATGGGTCACGTTCTGTCAGACGCTGCCGCTCGACTGGGTGGACCTGAGTTTTGAGGTTGTGGACGAGGGGCTCAAGGTGACCGCCGAAGCGCAGACGGTGTGGAAGACGGGCGTGGAGATTGAGGCCATCACGGCCGTTTCCGCGGCCCTCCTCAACGCCTACGACATGTGCAAACCGCTGGCCGACGACCTGGAGATGTCCGAGGTCAAGGTCGTGGAGAAGCGCGGCGGGTCGTCGGACTACCAGCAGGAGTTCGAGGAGAATCTGGGCGCGGCGGTGCTCGTCGTGTCGGACTCGACGTACGCCGGGGACCGCGAAGACCGCTCTGGGAAAGTGATCCAGTCGTTTCTGGAGGAGTATCCGGTGGACGTGGAGACGTACGACATTCTGCCGGATGAGCCGGACCGGATTCGCGACTATGTGGAGGAGAAGGCCGACGAGCACGCCATCGATCTCGTCTTTACGACGGGCGGCACCGGTTTTGGGCCGCGCGACGAGACGCCGGAGGCGATTGCTCCCATCCTCGAGCGAGAGGCGCCCGGCATTGCCGAGCAGATGCGCTCCTACGGTCTGGAGCGCACGCCCTACGCCCTCCTCTCGCGGCAGGTGGCGGGGACGATCGGACAAACGCTCGTCTGCACGCTGCCGGGAAGCTCCAGCGGTGCCGAGGAGTCGCTGCACGCCCTCTTTCCCGGCCTTCTGCACATCTTCCCGATGCTGTGGGGCGGCAGTCACGAGAAGCCGGAGCACTCGGGCTGAACGGTTGGCATTTCCCCATCGCTGGGCCAACCGAGCGACGGCTCGGCCCCATGATTCCAGCAGTGCGTATTGCGTATTCCGTACTCCTCATTCGAACGACGAATACGCAATACGAAATACGCAAGAGTCGAGCACTGGCCGCTCAGGGGGTTCCGCAGGACGATCGCATGTTAAAAATTCCTCCGAGCGATGGAGGCTCAGCTGCGTCTGGTCGCAGGTAAAATGCCGAGAATGTACGGGCGAAAGGGGGAACGGGAGTGTGGGGGCACCGACAGTCTGCCCCCTGTAAACGGGTGCAAGCAACCGTCGTCGCTAAGAGGCGATTGCCGTGCGCGGGGGGGGCGAATTGACACTCTCGGATAAACACCGGTTCTTTGGTGATAAGATAAAATGACTTGTTCTTTTTAGGGTCTCGATCCCCATCATTTTGCATACTTGGGATATGCACAACGCTCGAATCGCCGGCTTCTTTTTCTTCGTCTCCCTTCTCACGTGCACAAATCTCGTCGGTGCCCAGGATCTTGATCCGGGCGAGAACCCGATTTTCAGAAACATCTTTACGGCGGATCCGGCCCCGTTAGTCCACAACGACACCCTGTTCGTGTATGCCGGGCACGACGAAGCCGGGGAAGGGGAGATGTTCAACATTACCGAATGGGTCGCCTACTCCACGACCGACCTGAAAAACTGGACCTATCACGGGCCGGTGATGGAGCCCACCGACTTCGATTGGGCGATTAGCGACGCCTGGGCCTCCCAGGTCATTGAAAAAGACGGATCGTTCTATTTCTACACCACGGTGCAACACGGCCCGCCGCACGAGGGCAAAGGCGTTGGGGTGGCGGAAGCCGACACTCCCCTCGGGCCGTTTACGGATGCCAAAGGCTCGGCCCTGGTGTATGACGCGATGACGCCCACCCCCGAGGACCCGCACGACTGGGATGACATCGATCCGACCGCCTTCACCACGGAGGACGGGACGACCTGGGTAGCCTGGGGCAACATGCATCTGTACCTGGCCAAGCTCAAGCCCAACATGACGGAGTTCGACGGGCCCATTCGCGAAATATACCTCCCTAACTTTACCGAGGGGCCGTGGATCCACAAGCGCAAGGACACCTTCTATCTGAGCTATCCCTGCTTTGCGCATCAGAATATGTTTGAGAAAATATGCTATGCCACGGCGTCCGACATTACCGGTCCCTGGACGTATCGCGGCATCATCATGGACCGGACGGAGAACAGCTTTACCATCCATCCGGGAATCGTGGAGTACAAAGACCAGTGGTACTTTTTCTACCACACCGCCCAACTCTCCATCGATGGGGTGTCCGGAGCGATGGGGCGGCGTTCCGTGTCTGTTGAGTACCTGCACTACAATGAGGACGGCACCATTAAGCCGATCGAGAAAACCCAAAAGGGAGTCAGTGAGCCCCCGAATCCGACCGACGAGTATAAAGCGCCCATCTTTCACCCCGACGCCCCGCTGGTCACGGTCGATAGCGACATTGAGGTCACGCAGAATCACGGCACGGCTGACAGTAGCTGGAACGGGAATCCCGCGATCCGCACGACTGAAGAGCCCTATCAGCAAACCACTGCCTCCGAGAGCTTTAACAGCGGCGAGAACGGGGCCACGCAGATGGGACAGACGTTCACTGTGGAGTCCGACCTTGAGCTGGAGGAAATCAGCCTGTACGCTGGCGATGGGTTTGGAACCACGGAAGACGAGCCGGCCACCCTTGCTCTGTACGAGGTAACCGAAGAAGACCCGGCAGACTCTTCGTACACGGTGGGCAAAAATCTACTGGGACCCGGAGAGGAGATGCGCATCAATTACGAGCCACAGGGGCGGGGGCTCCTAAAACTGCAACTGGCCGAATCCCGTCAGCCGACGCTGAACGCAGGCCGAACGTACGTGCTGGAAGTGCAGGGCGTGCGCGGCTCCGCCCCGCTGTTCTGGCGGCGAACCCAGTCAGATACCTACACGGAAGGGGCGGCCTACCGAGATCGGTCGCTGATTGCGGACGACTCCACGACGGCCGATTTCGGCATGGCCCTGTACGGCAAGTAGTCTCCCTTAGATCGTGTTGTGCTATATGTCAATGACATGTGTGTCGACCTCCAACCGCCAGAAATGGACTCCACCGTCGCTCCAGGCCATCCAGATGGCCAGCATCTGAGATGTTCAAACTTGATTGAGGCAATCTAGATTGCCAGAGCCTATCCAGCCGTTGAGGTTGCCCTAATCGATCATCGGATGGGCTCTGAGTCAAGCTCAGAGCGACAATGGAGTGATTTTCTGGCGTTGGGAAGCTGCTCCATAAGGATTCAATAGCACCAGCCGACCTAACCGCCAAACATCTTCCTAAGGTGCAATCAGGAATGGATATCAAATCCCCAAAGTACGCCTTGTTTCTGTTCTTGTTTTTGCTGGTGTTTTCGGCAGACGCAGTTGCCCAGCCGGGAACGCCGGCGCCGACGAATGTACCTGGCGCCGAGTACCCCCGCGTTCTGCCCGATAACCGTGTGACGTTCCGCATCGAAGCGCCCGAGGCCGATTCGCTTCAGATTGACCTGGGGAAAACCTATGACATGGAGCGCAATGAAGAGGGCGTCTGGACGGTCACGACCGATTCGCTGCGGCCGGGAATCCACTACTACAGCCTGATCATAGACGGCGTCCCGGTAGCGGATCCCGCCAGCAAGTCGTTTTACGGGATGGGGCGCTGGGTCAGCGGCATCGAAATTCCGTATGAGGTGGATGATTACTCGATCCAGGACGTGCCCCACGGGGACGTGCGGATGCAGCGCTACTACTCAAGCACCACGGACAGCTGGCGGCGATTCTTCGTCTACACCCCGCCCAGCTACGACTCGAGCAAGAGCCGAGACTATCCGGTACTGTACCTCCTGCACGGGGGTGGGGAGAATGAAACCGGATGGGTTCGACAGGGACGCACGGACATCATCATGGACAACCTCATCGCCCATGGGGACACCACCCCGATGCTCGTCGTCATGGTGGATGGCAACATGCCGGCAGAGGGAATGAACGGCAGTTTAAAACTGTTCAGGGAGGAGCTCCTCAATGAGATTCTTCCCGTTGTAGAGCAGAAGTACAGGGTCCGGACCGATCCCGACAACCGGGCGTTGGCCGGATTATCGATGGGCGGCCTCCAAACGCTGTATGCGGGCGTCCCCAATTCCGATCTCTTCGGTTCTCTGGGCGTGTTTAGCTCGGGCTGGCTGCCGAACCAGAAAGAGATTGCCGAAGAGCAGTATGCCTATCTGAAAGAACATACCGAGACCTTTAATCAGAATATGGAGTTGTTCTTCCTGGCGATGGGGGGCAAAGAGGACATCGCCTATGAAAACAACCAGCGGATGATGAAGCGGTTTGATCAGATCGGTATCGAGTATCAGTACTACGAGCGCCCCGGCGGACACACCTGGCCGGTGTGGCGTGACAACCTTCGGGCGATGGCCCCCAAGTTGTTCAAGTAAGTGGGAGGCGGGCTGTGCATTCGAATCTTTCGGTGACGGCGTTCATCTGAAACGTTGGAATTGTGGACCGACCAAGTGAGGATCTCTGCCGCAGGTTCGTCGAAATCCGTCGGCCGAAGGTGCAAGTCGAGAGAGCCGTTTTCCGGTTCGAGAAGGTCGTAGTGCGTATTTCGTAGAGAAGAAAGGGCATGCAATACGAGATACGCAATACGGAATTTGCATCTCCAATGAATGCTCGTCCACGTCGCCACCCGACACTGCCTTCCGTACCAGTATCTTTCGTTGCCGATGATCTCCATCGCCAAAGCACAGTCCATCGTCGAGAAGCATCAGCCTGCCCCTCGAGTGACGAAACGGAGCCTCGACGAGGTGCAGGGCCTCTGGCTGGCCGAGGACGTGACCGCGCCCGAGCCGATGCCGTCCTTCGACAACAGCGCGATGGACGGCTATGCGGTGCGGCTGCCCGATGATGGCGATCCGATTCAGGACCCGTTTCCGGTGCTCGGGGAGGCGCAGGCGGGTGCTCCGTTCGACGGCACGGTGGGGCCGGGGCAGGCCGTCAAGATTTCAACCGGCGCCGTGGTGCCGGAGGGGGCCGAGCGCGTGATTCGAATCGAAGACACCGACGGCGGGGAGGAGCAGGTGCGGCTCCACGACGCGGGCAAGCCGCAGGACAACATCCGGTTTGAGGGCGAAGAGGTCGCGGTTGGGGACGGTATTGCAGCGGCCGGAGAAAAGATCACGCCGCCCCTGCTGGGTCGGTTGGCGAGCTTGGGCGTATCCCGCGGACCGGTCTTCGAGCCGCCCACGGTGGCGGTGCTCAGCACCGGAAGCGAGCTGGTGGATGCCGACGCTGATCTCCAGCCCGGCCAGATCCGCAACTCCAATCGATACGTGCTCACGTCGCTGTTGGAAGAGCTGGGGGCTGAGGTTGGAAGGGTCGTGTCGGTGCCCGACAAAAGGGACGACACGGTGGAGGCCATCGATCAGGCCGCCGCGACAGCCGACCTTGTGCTCGTTACGGGGGGCGTGTCCGTGGGGCCGCACGATCACGTGAAGGGGGCTGCGGAAGAAGTCGGATTCGAGCGGCAGTTCTGGAAGGTGAAGCAAAAGCCGGGGAAGCCCCTCTTCTTCGCCACGCGGGACGACACACTGCTCTTTGGACTGCCGGGCAATCCCTTTTCCGCAGCCATCAACGCCGTGGTCTACGCCGGCCCCATCATTCGGCAGTGCCTCGCCCATCCGCAGCCGGACGGGCGGCAGATTGCCGGACGGATGGCCGAGCCCTACGAACGACGGAAGGCGAAGCGGGCGAAGTATCTACTGGTGCGGGTTGAGAAGAGGGAAGAGGGAGAGGCAATCTTGAGCGTTCCCGCCAAGCAAAACTCTCACATGCTGGCTGGGCTTCACGAGAGTGACGGGTTCGTCCTTGCCCCCGTTGGCCAGAAGCGCATCGAGCCGAGTAAGCAGTTGAGCGTCACGCTCTTTCCTTGGTGTGAGGAGCAAGGGCTGCCGTCCGGAGTCTAGGTGCGATCAAGAGCAAAGATGAGGCTTGTGTTCGCCTTTTCCGGGAGATAACAAAATGAAAATGTCGTGAGGTGTGTGTCGCGACGACCTTTCCTTTGGTCTAGGGCTTTAAAAGAACGACATCCAATTCACAAGTTGTCACTCGAGTACACGTGGTAGTCAGGCAGTTGAAGACTGTCAGGTATTGGATCGGACACGTTGATCTGAAGGTTGCTTTCATGGGGTGAATGCAGTCCGTTGATCAACGCTCTACTCGACGTGAACAAACGTGACGCGCCAGTGGGTCGAGTCTACCTTCCAACTGGCGCCCCCGCTACCAGTCCCCCAATTAGCGGCGGCTGGGTACATGAGACGCCAGCTTTTTCGAGAGGGGGGCAATCATTTCCCCCGTGCTTTGACGAGATCGCTTGAACATGGCGTGAAGGAGCAGGTGAGGTATGGGTGCTTCCCCTGTGTTGCGTGTAGAACGTTACTATGATTGGAGAGGACCTTTTGAGCAGCAGACGACATCTTCGCCGAGGGGGCACCTCGCCGTTCCCGTCTCATTTTCGGCGAAACCTAGAGTGTCCAGTCCATGCTCGGCTCTGGGATGATACTGAGAGAAAATTTGAGTACATGTAGGAGTCCGTCGAAACTGTCAGTTGCACCTTGAAGAAAGGCCTCCGCTGAATGTCACGTCAGGATGGGTCAGGAGTATTTCGATTCTTGGGCGTTCTCGTGGGAATGACTGTACTGTTGGTCGGGTGCGACACGACCGTTCCGGTGTTTGAAAATTCCCAGGATGATCCGCTCTACTACAGCCTGTACGGGAGGATCTCGTACCCCGACGGCGGCACGATTCGGGTGGAGCCGCTGCGCGATTCGATCCTTCGGGGGACGCGGGGCGAGGCGTCGGAAGTGGTGACGTTCACGAAGGTGTCAACCGGAGAGGCGGACACGCTGGAGGTTCATTCGCGGCAGGTGGATCAGCTGCCCGTTCGCAACTACCGAACGCCCGGCGGGCTTGAGGCGGGAGCGAGCTATCGAATCCGGGTGGAGGGGCCGAACGGAAATGCGTCCTCTGCCCGGATTACGATCCCGGAGCGGGCCCCAGAGGTGGAAGTCGTTGACTCGCTCTACGGGGAGGAAGGGTATCGGGTGCGTGTCCGGTTCGGAGCCGTTGAGCGTCTGGCGCAGGTGTCCATGAAGTATTGCACGCGCTATGGTGTAAGCCCTCCGTACCGTTGGACGAGAAGAAGTCAGGCAGTGGGGGACGACAAGTTTCGCGCTTACATCAACACTGAAGAAAACCTGAGGGATATTACGGCCCGACATACTGAAAATGACTTTGGGCGACCGTCTCCTGCAACTGCTCAAGCGGCCTCACTCACGGTGACGGCAGCAGGTCCTGGATGGCCTGGACGAGACTTCAACATTTCCACATTCAAAGAGACCGTGGCACCGAATCGCGTGTCAAATGTGCAGCAGGGAGTAGGAATTGTGGTGGGAACGCACTCAACGACTACGGAGGTTCTCGTCCGAGAACGCCGTCAGCATACGCTATCGTCCTGTCCGGAATGAACGACGAGAGCGGGGAGGGAGACACGAGCGTGTGCGGTCCCTGCTTTTATTTTCGGGAACGAGATCTAGTGGTGCGTCAAGTTTTCCATGTCGAGTAGAGCGCCGATCAATGAACGCTATTCCGGCCGTTGAAGTGACATTCAAGTGGGCGTATTCAATTCGGTACCCGACACCTTCGGCTTGACTGACCACTAGTGGACTGTTACATGTCATTTAGCGTCACAAGCGATCTCAAAATTCCTCAGGCAGGTCGCTTCGAGCGCAGTCGAGAAGCCTCTCCGAAGTCGGAGGCTTCGCCTGGAAGATTTCTCGACGTAGGCAATCTCAGATTGCCATGCTCGAAATGACATGCCACAATCTGGAATTTTGAGATCGCGGCTTCAACCCGCAAGCTCATCTGTAACGGTCCACTAGTGCTGCGTCACGTTCTCCGTGTTGGGTCGAGCGTTGCCCATCAAATCGTAATTTCGTAGCAGACAACAACCTTTGAACCCCGAGCGCAATTCGACACTCGACATTCTCAGCTTGACTGAGCACTAGATCGGACGTGAAGAAATCGAGCCAGTTGACGTTTGTCTGGAGAGCAGTGGCAGGGGGGATACTGCTTTTCTGCGGCGTCATGCTGTTTGCAGGCTGCGACACCACCGTTCCACTCTTTGAAAATCCCCAGGACCATCCGCTCTACTACAGCTTGTACGGGAGGATCTCGTACCCCGACGGCGGCACGATCCGGGTGGAGCCGCTGCGTGATTCGACGCTTCGGGGGGCCCCGGGCGAGGCGTCGGAAGTGGTGACGTTCACGAAGGGGTCGACCGGAGAGGTGGACACGCTGGAGGTTCATTCGCGGCAGGTGGATCAGCTGCCCGTTCGCAACTACCGAACGCCCGGCGGGCTTGAGGCGGGAGCGACCTACCAAATCCGGGTGGAGGGGCCGGACGGAAATGCGTCGTCGGCACAAGTGACGCTTCCGGAGCGTCGCCCGACGGCCGAGGTGCTTGACTCCCTTCGCTACTGCAGACGAGAACGAACGGGAGATCGAGAAGTGCTGCCGGTTCGAGCCCGGATCGACTCGGTTCGGCGGCTTGGACGACTGGCCCTGCAATACACCACTCGTTTTGGGTTGAGCTCTCCGTATCTGTGGACGAATGCGGCTCGGGCGGAGGGGGCGGACACGTACCGAATCCGAATGAAGCCCAATGACAATCTGGTTGACATTGCGGCCCAACAGATAGAGGCAGGCCTCTTCGAGCCCCCTCCCCCTGCAATTGCACGGGCCGCGACGCTGACGGCTGTGGCCGTGGGGCCGGAATGGCCGGGAGAGCATTTCAACAAGCTGCAGCTGAAGGAGATGGCTGCACCCATTGAGCATTCGAACGTGCAGCAGGGCACAGGTCTCGTCCTCGGGACCCGTTCGGTGACGGTAGATGTGCCCGTAAAAGAACCGGACTTGAATAATCTGCCCCCGTGCTCCGACTAGTGACCTTGCACGACTACTCCGGCGGTTTCGAGCATCGGTCCCCGGACGCCACAATCGTCAGCGGTTGTTGGCAGCGGTCGATCCCGAGCAGATTCCGCGCAGGAGATACAGACGGAAATACCGATCCGTGAGAACGTACCTAAACGACTTTTTTCAGCCTGTTGAGAACCGTGCGCAGCTAAAATCGAAACCAAACTTCAGAAACTTATTCACGGATCGGTGGC
>JAHENZ010000048.1 GCA_018609755.1 Salinivenus sp.
ATCCTGCTGCGCAACTACTTCGAAGAGCGCCGCGCCGGCGCCTAAACCAACGACCGTCCGTTCTTCCCGTATGATCGACCTTGCCTGCCATGACGACTGACGATCCCCCCAACGATGCACACTCGCCGACGACGTCTGTAGACGAGGCGTCCGCCGACGACGCGTCGGCCGTGAGCAACGGGCAGGCCGCGGACGAGGATGCGCAGACCGCCGCTTCCAACACCGCCTCGACTGCCGTGCAGCCGAAAATCAAGATTGAGGACCTCAATTTCTGGTACGAGGACAATCACGCCCTGCAGGGGATCACCATGGGCATCCAGCCCGAGCAGGTGACGGCGCTCATTGGGCCCTCGGGCTGCGGCAAGTCGACCCTCCTTCGCTGCCTCAACCGAATGAATGAGCTCATTCAGGGGACGACGCTGGAGGGCACGATTCGCGTGGACGGGCAGGACATTTACGCTCCGAACACCGATCCGGTGATGGTGCGGCGGCGCGTGGGGATGGTCTTCCAAAAGCCCAATCCGTTTCCCAAGACGATCTACAAGAACGTGGCCTGGGGCGCCGAGATTAACGGCTACACCGGCGACATTGACGCCCTGGTGGAGCGTTCCCTGCGGCAGGCGGCCCTCTGGGATGAGGTGAAGGATCAGCTCCACTCCAGTGCCTACAACCTGAGCGGGGGCCAGCAGCAGCGACTCTGCATCGCCCGCACCCTCGCGGTGGAGCCGGACGTGCTGCTGATGGACGAGCCGGCCAGCGCCCTCGACCCCATCGCCACGTCGAAGGTGGAAGAGACGATCACGGAGCTGAAGGAGAAGTATACCATCGTGATCGTGACGCACAACATGCAACAGGCCTCTCGCATCAGTGACGAGACGGCGTTTCTGTACATGGGTCGCCTCATCGAAATGAATCCAACCGACCAGCTCTTTACGCGGCCCGAGAAGGATCGCACGGAGGCCTACGTGACGGGCCGCTTCGGCTAGCACCGCTCACCGTTGCCTCAGAATTCGAGAGAGGAGTCGGGTGTGTCTGTCCGGTCGTACGGGATCTGGGATCGGGCCTCGTCGCTGTACGTAAGAGAAGTCGTGATACCTTAAAGTTACACGTGACGTAGGGGCGTCTCCGCCTGCGCGATCTCGCCTTTCCTATCTTCCTCCCGGCCATGTCGAATCGTTCCTCCCTCGACCAGGAGTTGGCGCTGCTTCGCGGCCTGATCGCCGAGATGGCGAACCACGTCGACGCCCAATTTGCCGACGCCATGAACGCCCTGTTGCAGGGCGACACGGAGCTTGCCGAGCAGGTGGTGGCCGGTGACGACGCGATCGACGCCCTCGAGCTCCGCATCGACGAGCAGTGCGAGCGCATTTTGGCACTGCACGCCCCTGTGGCGGTGGACCTGCGCATGCTCATCATGGCCGTCAAGATCAACACCGACCTGGAGCGCATTGGCGATCATTGTCGCAACCTCTCCCGCAATGCACGTCATCTGGCGGATGCGCCCGGCCTGCTGGCCCAGACGCGCTTGCCCAAGATGGCCGACATGTCTCGCACCATGCTTCGGGAGGCCGAGGATGCTTTTCTGGAGAATGACCGCTTGAAGGCACGGAAGGTCATCGCCCGCGACCTGCAGGTGAATCGCCTGCACGACGAGACCTTCACGACCCTCGTGGGCATGCTGGAAGAGGGGCACGAGCAGGCGGAGGCGCTCTCGCACCTGCTCACGGTGAGCAAGGCCCTGGAGCGCATCTCCGACCACGCAAAGAACGTGGCGCAGGGCATCGTCTTCATGGTCGAGGGCCGCGACATTCGCCACCGGGGGCTGGAAGGGGAAGAGGAGAAGTCGGTGTCGGACGGTGAGCAAGCCGACGCGTCGGCGGGCGAAGTGTCGGGGCGGGAGGGGTAGTGCGGGTCATGCTTCCGAATTCTGCTGCAGGATGTACTGCATTAGGTACCCTCCGGCTTCTCGGGTGTGTGGAAGTCTGAAAGTGTGGGTGTTCGTAGGTGTTATCACGTCCGTATCTCCACACTTCCAAGCCTACGTCCCCCCACGACACGTGCGGAGTTGGGATTATTCCCACACCCGCATCAGTCCCTCCTGCGCCACCGACGCGACGAGCGTGCCGTCCGCGGAAAAGATCTGCCCCTGTACGAAGCCGCGGGCGCCCGAGGCGCTGGGACTTTCCATCGCGTAGAGCAGCCACTCGTCCGCCCGGACGGGCCGGTGGAACCAGAGGGCGTGGTCGAGAGAGGCGAGCTGGAGGTCCGGTTGGACGAAGGAGAGGCCGTGCGGGCGCAGGGCCGTGCTCAGTAGGCCGTAGTCCGACGCATACGCGAGTAGACTCCGATGCGTACGCCGGTCGTCGGGGAGCGTGCCTCGCGCGCGGAGCCAGACGTGCCTGTGGGGCGGTGTCGGATCCGGATCGAACGGGTCGACAGGCGAGACGGGGCGGAATTCGATGGGCCGCTCCCGCGTGTAGAAGGAGCGCACCGCCTCCGGAATCTGATCCTTGACGGCGCGGATCAACTCAAGCTCGCGGGGGAGCTCGTCCGGCCCCGGCACATCCGGCATCTCGGCCTGGTGCTCCACCCCGTCCTCCGGCAGCTGGAACGAGGCCGCCATGTTGAAGATTGCCCGCCCGTGCTGGATGGCCACGATGCGGCGCGTGGTAAAGCTCTTGCCGTCCCGCAGGCGATCCACCTCGTAGACGATGGGCGCGTCCACGTCCCCCGGCAGAATGAAGTAGCCGTGCATCGAGTGGGGCACGCGCTCGTCCTCGACGGTGCGCTGAGCGGCCACGAGCGACTGGGCCAGGGCCTGCCCCCCGAACACGTTGCCCGAGCTACCGATCCGTGAAGCGGACTGACTGAATTTTGACTGACTCGTGATTTGGAAGGTCCTCTAATTTTCGCAGGGGATCGCTGCGTTCGTCAACGGATCGGTACTGTCGATGCTGCGACCTCGAAAAATGTTGTGCTCGATGTATTCGAGGTCGAGAAGATCGTCGAGGTCGTCGAGCTCAAACGCCATTGTGTGGGGAGTAGAGGAGGAGGAGGGATGATTGACCGGTATTGCCCGCCCGAAATCGAGTTGTCCCGATCAGGAGGCAGGTGAGTGTGGGCGTGTGCGAGCTTTGGTTTGTTCTCGGCCGTCGGGGGTTCAACGTTTGGTTCCAATCCCCACGGAGGCGGCAATCGGAGGTATGCTCAGATAACGGTGTGGGAAGCGCCCTACGAAAAGGGCCTCTCTGCCAAACAAAAAAACCCCACGGCGATCAGCCGCAGGGCGAGGGCTGCCCAGGATGGATTCGAACCATCAGCCTCCCGGTCCAGAGCCGGACGCTCTGCCGATTGAGCTACTGGGCAAGAGAAATCTGTGTACCGGAGGCACTCCGACGCCGGATCTACAGAAATGACGCAACTAACCGCCCGGTTCCGCGGATCCAGACGGCGAGGACGGTTTGACGGATGCTTCACCCTCCGACGAATCCTCGGCAGGGGGCGGGGGCGCGTCCAGCCACTCGGTCGCATCGGCGTCCGTGTCGTTCAAGGCATCGACCTCCACGGGCGGCACGTCTCGCCAGGTCGCAAGCTGTGCGATGATGCGTGCCCGGACGTGTCGCTGTAGCTCGCGCGCCTGGTTAGGGGCGTAGCCACTCGTGTCCACCGGGTCTAGCACCTTCAGGCGAATCGTCTCCACGTCCGGATTGAACCAGATCGAGTGCTTCGGTAGGGCCTCGTGGGTGCCGTCGAGGGCGATGGGCAGTACCGGCACGCCGTTCTTGATGGCGAGGCGGAAGGCGCCGTCGGAGAAGCGGTGGACCCGTCCATCTCGCGAGCGGGTGCCCTCTGGAAAAAACATCACGCTGCAGTCGTGCTGCAGGTAGGACGCCGAGGTTTCCAGCACCCGGGCCCGGCTCCGCTTGTCCCGCCGATCTACCGAGATGTCCCCGCTGAGTTGTAGTAGCCACCCGGCCGCCGGCAGTTTGAAGAGCGACTTTTTGGCCACCCACTTCATCTCCCAGGGGACGTGGGAAATGATGGGGGGGTCGGCCTGCGAAAAGTGGTTGCTCACCACCACGTAGGGATTGCGCGGATTTTCGGGAAAGGACCCCTCCAATTCGATGTCCCAAAACGGGTTCACGTACGTCATGGCCCGCCCCAGCCAGCGCAGGGTAAGGCCTGTATTGTAAAGAGCCGGGTCGCGGTCCAGGAGCCGGGCTACCAGCATGATCGGGATCCAGGCCACGATGAGGGTCCCAATTGCAAACCAGACCCAAAGAGAAATCAAAACCGTGCGCATGGGGACGTTGTGTGACCCAGAAGAACAAAATCCGTGTTGGTCCGACGCCTGCCCGTCCCCATTGATTCGACAGCGCGCCGGACGACTCACTTGAGCATCGATCCTCTCTTAGTTGTCGAATGCGTCAATGAGCGATCTCACTATTGGGGGCTCGACTTCAGTCGGAAGGAAACCGGCATTGTCATCCGGACTTTCACAGGTTGTCCTCGTTGCTCTCCTGGAGTACACTCCAGCTTCTGTACGGCCCGCAGGGCCTCTTCGTTGAGCAGGGTGTGCGCCCCCTGAAGAATCTTCGGGTTGGTCACGTTTCCTTCTTCGTTGACGACGAACTGGACGATGACGCGTCCCTGAATGCCAGCCTGGCGCGCGAATTTTGGATACTGGACCTTGTTCCGAAGCGATTCGATGCCTCCGCAATCTGGACTTTTCTCGACGGCCACGAAGATTTCGGGCTCATTTTCTTCTTTCGACTCCTCTTCCGGTTCGTCGGGCGGAGCGGGGCGGTCGTTGCTCACGTCTAACTCGGCGTCCAGGTCGAGGGACGCATCGAAGTTAATGTTCTCCTGTTCAATCACCGCGTTGTTCGGTGCTTCCACCGGAGCAGGCGGTCGAGGAGGAGGGGGAGGTTCCGATTCCTGCTTGGTTTGTTGAATCTCCTCCATCTCGACGATCTCTTGGTCCTGGAGGTTCACCTGGTACTCCTGCTTGGGAGTCCAGTCGGCCTGGAAGGCGACGATGACGACGAGAAGCGACAGGATTAGGCCAATCTCGGCAAATATGAAGTATCGATCATGAAGGCGACGTGCTCTTTGCGAAGTCATGGGACTGGGGGGGTTGATTCAGAACATGAACGTCGGAGGGAGCTCTGTTCGTGAGGGTATGATGAGTCGCTGTTTTAGGACTATGCTGAATCCACTTCTTGCGGTCGTATTTCTTTTGTGTGGGTTAAACGGAGTGGAGGTGGGCTGGATCGCGCGAGAAGTGGGGGGCGATCGCTGAAGACTGTCAGGGGATTCTCTATGAGCGCGTGGTTAAATTTTCCACGCAGGCCCGGGCACTGGAGGTGGAGATCTCGCTTCGGTCTGCGTCCGGCCCTAATTTCCCGATGGGGCCCGCTCAACACCGCTGTCTCCCCTGGATCCCTGCTCAGGATGTGGAATTGAGCAACCACTACGTGGGGGGGGGATGCTTCATTGGAGTTGTATCCGGGGCGGCGTCCATAGAAACATAGAAAAAAGGGCTCCTGCGTGTCGGCAGGAGCCCCTCTGATGGAGCCGTCAAGAACGTGTGCGCCCGGTTCTGTAGGGCAGCAGAATCACGCCGCCCGAAGACGGACGTGTGGATGGGCTAGGACCCGTCGTTGCGATACATCTCCTCCACGTAATCAATCACCATGCGCTTCGCGCTGAAGGGGGCCGTGAGTCCCGTCATGGCGTCCCGCATCATCGAAATCCACTCTGTTGGCAGCCCGTCTGCGTTGCGGTCATAGAACGTGGGAATGACCTCTTCTTCCAGCTGAGTGTAGAGCGACTCGGCATCCTGTTCGTCCTGGACTTCCGGGTCGGCCTCGCCGTAGTCGCCGGTCGGTTCCGGTCCAATCGCCCAGCCGTTGTGGCCGTTGTAGCCCTCAGGCCACCATCCATCGAGGACGCTGAGGTTGAGTCCTCCGTGGGCCGCCACCTTCTGTCCACTTGTGCCGGAGGCCTCTTTCGGGCGGCGCGGGTTGTTGAGCCACACGTCGCAGCCGGACGTCAGCATGCGGCCAATTTCCATGTCGTAGCCCTCCAGGAAGATCACCTTCCCCTTGAAGTCCTCCAGCTGACTGATCTCGTAGATGCGCTGGATGAACTCCTTCCCGGCGTCGTCCTGCGGATGGGCCTTTCCGGCGTAGATGAGCTGGATGGGGCGATCGGGGTCGGTGAAGAGGGCACGGGCGCGCTCCCGGTCGCGGAAGATGAGGGGCGCGCGCTTGTACGTCGCAAATCGGCGTGCGAAGCCAATGGTAAGGGCCTCCGGGTCGAGCTCGGGCTGCATCGGCAGGCTCTGCCCCTGCACGTGGGCCTCGACAAACTCGATCAGGCGCTTGCGGAGGGAGGAGCGGTAGTCCCAGAGCGTGTCGTCGCTCACGTCGTCGAGGCCGTCCCACACCTTCGGGTCCTGGCGCTCAGTGAAATCGCCGTCGAGGTGCTCCTCCAGGAAGTCGCGGGCCGGGCCGGCGGTCCAGGTCGGCAGGTGCACGCCGTTCGTGATCGCGTCGATGGGAACCTCGTCCAGCTCGCGATCCGGGTAGAGGTCCTCCCACTGCTGCCGGGCCACGTGGCCGTTAAGTTTCGAGACGCCGTTGGCCGCGCGGGAGAGCTTGAGGCCCAGCACGGTCATCGTGAACGTCTCCTCCGGATCGTCCGGATCGACCCGGCCGTAGCTGAGCAACTGGTTGTGGGAGAGGTCAATCTCGTCCTGAAAGCCGGCCATCGCCTCCGAAAAGAGGCCGGGATCGAAGTGGTCGTGCCCGGCCATTACGGGCGTGTGGGTGGTAAAGACGCTCTTGTCCCGCACCCAGTCTTCCGCTGCGTCCAGGTCGTCGCCTGCGTCGAGCCGTTCGCGCAGCAGCTCGAGCATGAGGAACGCGCAGTGGCCTTCGTTGGCGTGGTACACGTCGGACTCGACGCCCAGGGCCCGGAGCAGCCGAAGGCCGCCCACTCCAAGGATGAGCTCCTGCCGGATGCGCTGGTGGTCGCCGCCCTGGTACAGCCGTCGGGTGAGGGGGCGGAATTCCTCCGGATTGGCGTCGAAGTCGGTATCGAGCAGGTACAAGTCCGTATGGCCGAGGTTCAGCTTCCAGGCGCGGACGTGCACCGGCTGCGTGCCGATGTGCACGGTCACCGTCAGCGGATCGCTTCCGCCCCGCCCCGTGACGAGCGAGATCGGATGCTTCGCTGGGTCGAGCACCGGATAGGTGGACTGCTGCCAGCCGTTGGCGTTGAAGGACTGCTCGAAGTAGCCTTCTCGGAGAAACAGGCCGATGGCCGTGAACGGCAGCCCGAGGTCGGAGGCCGCCTTCGAGTGGTCACCTGCCAGCACGCCGAGACCGCCCGAGTACAGCGACATGCTCTCGTGAATGCCGTACTCCATGCAGAAGTAGGAGATGTTGGGGGCGTCCGCAATTTCCGGATCGCGATCCATGTACGACATATATTCGTCGTACACGGTGTCGACTTCATCCTGGAAGTCGGGGTCGTTCAGCACCTCGTCTTGAGCAAGAGCGAGGGCGGCTTGCGGGTTGTTGCCCGAGGTCCGGAAGACCTCCGGGTTCAGGCGGTGGAACAGTGATCGGGCCTCCGGACTCCAGCTCCACCAGAGATTGATTGCAATCGACTGGAGCTTGTCACGTGTATTCATTCGGGAAGGGGCGTTGATTCAGGATAGCGACGCAGAACGAGACCGAGTCGGCAGGAGAAGAGGCCGCGAGGGACCGAAAAAGAGACAACACGTCGTCGGTCCAGAAAATACACGCGACCGCCCGTGGCAGGACGTAGGGGATGATCCGTCCAGGAAAGGAGCGTCAGTGAGTTTCACCACCACATTACAAGGGTCGCGGTCGGGACCGGATTTGCCAAGCCGTTTGCGTGAAAAATCGGTTATGCGGGCAGTGGAGGGGCGAAGTTTCACCCGGCCCACAGGAACCGACCACGAAGGAATGGCACGAAACGTGCCTCGGAGCGCTCAGGCAGCATTTCGCTGAGGAGAAGGCAGCGAGGACACTCCCACCCGCTTGGCAAGCATGGTGTCGTAGATCGTGTTCAAGGCTTCCGGCAGGTCGTACTGCCCAACCTCGATGCGGATGCGATGGAGCGTGGTCTCATTCCGGCTGCGCAAGAGCAGACGGTAGAGGTAGGAGAGGCGGAGCAGGAGGACGGTGGCCTCTACGTCGTCCGCCGATTGGAGACGGGCTGCCACCCAGTCGGCTCCGGGGTGCGTCTCGTTCGGAACAGCAAGGCCCTCCTCGACGAGCACCGTGCGGACGGGCATGGGAACCGGCACCTCCAGCAGGCCGTCGTGGTGGAGCACGCCAATCGTGGCGTCGTCCAGACGGAACGCAACGGCCCGGTCTGAATGCGGCGCCAACGTGACGTGTTGCCACGCCCCGGCCCGGTCGGTAAGGCGGGTAACGAGCGTGGAGAGGCTGGGGGGCGTGGCAGTCGTGGTCATGTCGGGCGGGGGAAAAGGAGTGGTAACCCGCGATACACTCATGCTCTTGCATTCCCGGCGCCCCACACGGTTCCGCACCGGGAATCACGATGTCAGACTCGACACGTCGGATACCCGCCGGGGAAACACGCTGCGGCCGCCGGTCGCAAGAGCTAGCTCGACGCGGCGTGTACCTTCAGTTCCGGAACGTGACCGCGTGAGCTTCGGGTAGCGAGGTGAAGCATGCCGTTTGCCAACTCGCGGGGGGCAACCCAGGACGACGGGTCGGCGTCCGGCATGGCGTCGCGGTTGGCCGGCGTATCAACGACGCCCATTGGGTAGAGGACGCTCGTGCGCAGGCCGTCGTCCCCTCTCTCCTTGCCGAGCGACTTCACGTAGGCCGCTACGGCCCCCTTCGAGGCCCCGTACAGCGCGGCATTGGCCTGCCCGTCCAGCGCGGCGGGGGCGGACACGCCAAGCAAGAAGCTCTGCTCCTGCTCCGTGAGGATCGGGAGCGCGGCGCGGGCCGTGTTGAAGAGGGTCTGGAAGTTGAGAGCCATCATGGTCTGGTAG
>JAHENZ010000049.1 GCA_018609755.1 Salinivenus sp.
CGAAAGAGCGGCCGTGTCAATGCCTTGAGCCGCTCATCGTCGGGATTCATGAACACGAGCCCCTCGCCCTCAAACAGCGACCGAAGGAGATGAGCGAACGCATCTTCAAGCCGCGTGCCGGGCTGATAGGCCGACCGCACATGCTCCATCACGGTCGGCTTGAAGTCGGAGTCCGGCAGCGTATCGTCCAGCAGATCGAGAACGTCCGTAATTTCCTCCGTCAGGGCCAACCGGCCCACCGCCCCCGGATTCTCGCGGACGCTCGGCGCGTAGGACAATGAGACCCCCTCATTGCGCCGCAGCACGTGCGCCGTTTCGATTTCCTCGAAGTCGTGATCCTCTCCTTCCACCCAGAAGACCGGCACCACCGTCCGCCCCGTCTGTTCGGCCCACTCCTCGGCCAGCTGGAGGGCGGTGATCGTCTTGTAAATCGTGTACAGCGGGCCGGTAAAGAGCCCCACCTGCTGCCCCGTCACGATCGCAACGGTGTCCGGATCGCGGAGGGCCTCCACATTTTGCTCCACTGCCTCCCCTCCCCCCCACTCTGCATTCTGCTCGGCCAGCACGTCGGCCACAGCCTCCCGGTCGACCGGTCGAGCCGCCGCCGTTTCGGCCGTCGCCCGGCGAACCGAGGGCGAGCGCCAATCGCCCGGATAGAAATCAGCGACCGCCTCATAGTCTGTGCAGTAGTCCAGAAAGAGCTCCGGAAATGCATCCAGGTCGGCGGACGGGCAACGGCGAACGGCGGAAGAAGCGGGGGGCGGCATACGAGATCGAGAACAACGCGAGGGACGGGCGGAAGGGATCGAACGACATCGACAACAAAAAAGGCGAAGCCCGAGGGAAGGCCCTCACGGCTTCGCCCAACAACGGTCAACTCAAACGACGCGCATCGACGGAAACGAGGATCCTAATTTTTATTCTGCTCCTGCTCTTGCTCTTCCTCCTGCAGGCGCTGGATCTCGTCTCGAAGCTCGGCTGCGCGCTCGTAGTTTTCCTCCTCCACGGCCTTTTCCAGCTGCTTCTGCTTCCGCTCGAGCTCCGTTCCGCCCATCTCCTCTTCTTCCCCCCCTCCAGCCGAGGCTTCCTCCGCCTGCTGGGTAATCGAGGAGATGCCGGACTCGTCCTCGGCCACGATACCGGCCTCGTCGAGCACCATGGGGGCCACAAAAATTGGGGCGTCAACCCGCACGGCGAGTGCCACCGCGTCGCTCGGGCGCGAGTCGAGCTGGTGCTCGTCGCCATTGTGGCGGTATCGAATCTTGGCGAAGAAGGTGCCCTCCCGAAGCTCATCGATCACGACCTCCGTCACCTCCACGTCGAGCTCCTGGAAGGTGTCACGCAACAGGTCGTGAGTCATCGGGCGGGGCGGCTGGATCTTCTCCAACTCCAGCGCAATCGCCTGCGCCTCGAAGGCGCCGATGATGATGGGGAGACGGCGATTGCCCTCTACCTCACCCAGGACCAGCGCGTAGGCGCCGCCGCTGGACGGACTCGTAGAGAGACCGATGATGTCTACTCGAGTAAAATCCATCGCGGTGTCAATGTATTCATTTCAATCCTCAACCCCCGGACGGGGGCTGCGACCGTGAATCACTGTGGCTTGCGTAGCCACAAAAAAGCTCGCTTATCTATGGGCGCGATTGAGCCGATCTCCTGAGATGCGCCCCCTCCGTTTAAAGCGTCTCTTCCAACGCAGTCAGAAAAGCCTTGTTCTCCGCCCGCGTCCCCGCGTTAACACGGAGGTACCCCTCCAGCTCGGAATACCCGCTCATATTGCGCACGAGGACGCCTCGTTCTGCCAACTGGTCTTGTAACTCATCTGCGGGCCGAGAGGTCGTGAAGATCACGAAATTTGCCTGAGAGGGCACGACCTCCACGTCGTCGAAGGTCTTGAGCGCCTCGCGCACTTCGGTGATAGAGACCTGCATCTGTCGCACGCGTTCCTCGACCAAATCGGGCCGCCGAAGAACCGCCAGGGCCGCCTGTTCCGCAAAGCGATCAACCATGAACGGAAGCCGCGCCTTCATGAGTTCCTGCACCAGCGCCGGCTGGGCCATGAGGTACCCGATGCGGATGCCGGCAAGCCCGAAGGCCTTCGAGAGTGTGCGCAGGACGATGACGTTTGGATGATCGTCCAGAAGCTGTACGGCGCTCGGCTCCGAGTTGAATTCAACGTAGGCTTCATCCACCACCACGATTCCGGAGGCAGCGGACGCGACCCGCGCAATTTCGTCGAGGCGCAGGGCGCGGCCGGTCGGGTTGTTGGGCGTGGCGAGCACCGTAAGGTTGGCCCCCGTGTCTCGCACCGCCTGAACCAATCCGTCCGTGTCGAACCGGAGGTCGTCGCGGGGCGGCACCTCGGTGAGGTCGGCGTCTTGGAGGCGGGCCACCTTCTCGTAAAGCGAGAAGAGGGGCCGCGGCAGCACCATCGGCGTCCCGGGCTCAAGAAAGGCAAGCCCGAAGGTGTAGGTGATTTCGTTCGAGCCGTTACCCACGATGATGCTTTCAGGCGATACGTCGTTGTGCTCGGCCAGGGCATGGCGCAGCCGGTCGGGCTGCTCGGTGGGATACCGGTTGAATTCGACCTCCGAAAAGCCATCCAGAAGCTCGTCTTTCAGCTCGTCCGGCAGGTCGAAGGGACTTTCATTCTGGTTGAGCTTGACCTCAATGTCCGGGGGCGTCCCCACGACGTACTCGCTCTCGTTCCGCACGGCGGGACGAATGCAGTCGAGCACGTCGTCGGGTGTGGTCGCGGAGGTCTCAACGGCCATGGCAGCAGCGCAGTTGACGAAGGCACGGGCGAAGGCGTCTCCCTATCGAAGTCGGATTTCAAACATACCGCTGGCGGAGCGAAATGTCTCCCCCGTCACGGCTTTTTCGTACCGTTCGTTACGATCCGTCGGCGCGCTTCAAGCGTTCCCGGATCGCGTCGGCGTGGGCCTGGAGCTCCTCCGCCTCTGCCAGCGTCACGATCATGTCGCCCGTCTCTTCCAGCCGGTCGCGCGTGTAAGAGAGGATGGACTGGGTGCGGATAAAGTCGTCGACGCCGAGGGCGGAGGCGTGGCGCGCGGTGCCGCCGGTCGGCAGCACGTGGTTCGGCCCCGCGAAGTAGTCACCCACCGGCTCCGACGAGTATTCGCCGAGAAAGATGGCCCCCGCGTGGCGGATGCGGGTCATGGTCTGCCACGGATCGTCTACGTGGATTTCCAGATGCTCCACGGCGAGCGTGTTCATCAGCTCCACAGCCTCATCCATCGTCTCCGTGACGATGCAGGCGCCGTAATCGGACAAGGCCTGTTCGATGACGTCGGCGCGGGGCAGATTGGGCACGCGAGCCTCCACCTCCGTCTGCACGGTCTCGGCCAGCGGGCGATGCGGCGTCACGAGGATAGCGGACGCCCGCACGTCGTGCTCGGCCTGCGAGAGGAGGTCCGCCGCCACGAACGCCGGATCGGCGGTATCATCTGCCAGCACGCCGATCTCGCTGGGCCCGGCCACCGAGTCGATGCCCACGCGGCCAAAGACCTTCTTCTTTGCCGCGGCCACGTACGCGTTGCCGGGCCCCACAATCTTGTCGACGGCCGGCACCGTCTCGGTTCCGAAGGCGAGCGCCCCTACGGCCTGCGCCCCCCCCACGGCGTACACGTGATCCAGTCCGAGAAACGCAGCGGTGGCCATCACGAGCGGGTGCGGCCGCCCGTCCGCCTGCGGCGGCGAGACGAGGTGGAGTTCCTCCACCCCTGCCACCTGCGCCGGAATGGCATTCATGAGGAGGCTGGACGGGTAGAAGGCGGTGCCGCCCGGCACGTAGAGGCCCACCCGCTCCATCGGCACCACGCGCTGCCCCAGAATGACGCCGTCGCCGTCGTCGGTGAACCACGACTCGCGGACCTGTTTCTCATGGAATTGCCGAATGTTGGCTGCGGCATTGGCAATCGCCTCGCGCAGATCGCCGTTAAGCGCGTCAGAGGCCTCGTCGAGGAGGGACGGCGGAATCTTCACCGGGTCGGGCCGGACATCGTCGAACCGTTCGGTGAGGTCGAGGAGCGCCGTGTCGCCGCTGCGCCGCACCTGGGCGAGAATGTCGTCGACCGCCGCGTCCACGTCGTCGCTGAAGGTGGCGTCGCGGCTGAGGATGGCGTCGAGCCGATCCGTATCTCTGGGGGAGATGAGTGGAATCATTCGGACGGAAATCGTTGAGCAGAGCACAAGGCGGCCCCCGTTCCGGCGATTGACCTCGTTCCGAAACTGGAGGCACAAAGCATCCAAAATACACCCGGCCCCGCGCGATGTTCAGTACTGCTGGAAACGCCCAACCGACGCCTCAACTCCCGTCAACGGCCCCGCTCTCGCCCAGCGAAGCCGACCCCGCCGGGCCGTCGTGGCCCGGAGTCCTGTGTCCTCTCCTCCCTGGCGACTGGAAACAACTTCTCCAATCATTTCTCAACGGCGGGGGAGATGCGGGCGTAGCGGTCTTACCATTCTTGCACCTTGTACTTCGCTGCTCTCATCCACGAATAGATGCGGCGGGCAGGTTGATACAGGGTTCCATTCACGAACTGGTACGAAGATAGCTGGTCTCGAATTCCCTCCGCCTCTACCTGCTGCTGCAAACGCTCGGCTGCAGCCTCATATAAGACCCGATCCCACCGGGTGTGGGCTTCGATCAGCGATCGGTCCTCCGGGGACATCTCTTCAAACCTGGGTTTCTCGTGATTTTGATTGGAGCGCGCGTAGTACAACGTTGACCAATTGAGGAACTGGGCCATCAGGAGCAGAGACGCATCAAACTGCTCAAGGAGACCAGCAACGACACAGTGATCGAGATGCTGAACGGCAGCCTCACATTCCTCCTCCCCAATCTCTCCGTATGGGTGCGATTCGCCGATTCCCGATAGTGCCCTGACCATTCCATTGTCGGTGATCCGAAACCGGCCATCCGTGAGGAACGATCGGAGGGTCCCAATCGGCTCCGGGTCGTCCCCCCGATTGGTGAGGTGGAGACGCCATTGCTCCGGACGATTTCGGTAATAGTGATACAGCGAGTGCACCCGCCGGGCGGGCTGCCGAAGCATCGTGATGTATCGACAGGGACGACTGAGATGCTCATGCAGTCCATACCGGAAGTGCCCAGACACGATGCGAAGCGACGGGGAGTGGTTGCGGACGTGATCTGCACAAACGCTCAGGTCGAAGATTCCGTGCAGGTCTACCCGTTCGTCCTCTGAATAGTTGAGAGACACGATCTCATTCAGAAGGGTCATACCCCCCGTCTTATGAAGGTGGACAAAAATGGTCAGGCGATTCATGGATCTTCGACGCTCGGACGATGCCGTTGAATAGGAGGCTCATAGCAACCCAGGACACCGTCGAGTGCCGTGCTCCTCTGGATCCAGCTTTTATAAGAATTGAATACCCATCCCCTATCTGAGAGATTGTCGACCGGCTCCTGGACGGGCATTTCGTGACGATGTGCAGTGTAGCTTGGGGGACAAACAACACTGCGGGAGAACGTTGGAGCTCAACCAAAATGGGCGAGAAAACGCCCAAAAGAATCAGACACGACCAGTCGGCATCGGCCCGCAAAGTTTCCATTCACCGGCGTCGCCACCTGGATTGGTGAAGCCGATCCCGCTTGGCCGACCTCGCCCGACAGCGTCACCGGCCAAATTCCATCTTTAGCACAGGGTTGTGAGGTTCTATTTTTCTCGCCGTCGTAGTGTCTTAACCTCTCCATTCGGCTCGATGCCGTATATCCACTCCTCGGCCACAATTGTGTGGGGAAGACTCGAATCACGTCGAAGTACCATGAACACATCAGTCTCCGTCGGCAGACACGTTCGGACTGCAGTCGAGACACTCGCCTTCGCATTTCTTGGAAACCTGCCCATCGGAATCACCTCATTGTGGAGGCGCTCACTCTGGAGTATGGATCCTGTACTGGCGTCGATCTTAACTCGAAGATCCCCACCCAACAATATCTCATTCTCAGGGTCAGGGAATATGTAGGTTGTTAGCACACTGTCGTCCCACGGGTAGTCGGCTACAATAACTCCGTATTCGTATTTCTCCATCACCGCACTCAACTCGTCTCCGGCTTCTCGTTCACTAGCCGATGCAGCTCGCCCGAATCTGTAGATCCATCCTTGGTTTACCGTAGAGTCTTCAACTTCAACGTCTGTCACTTCCCGGGCGTCGTTGAGCTGAGCTTCTGCCCTTTGTTCAAAGCGATCCCCACTCCAATTGCCGTAGGCAACGCTCCACCCCTTACTCGTTTTTCGAGCCAGACAAGGTGAGCCTTCAACTGAGTGTCCCTGTTCTATCAACGCCTCATCAGCACGGTCGCAGACAATCTCATAGAGGGCAAGCCAGCGACCGGCGTTGCGAATCCGCGTGAGTTTTTCCTCAGAGGGAGACGTATCAGGACAATCTTGAGTTTGAGCTTGGACGGTGAAAGGAGTGCCCCCATACACTACCAACAAAACTGCTATGAGTAGTCGTATCATTTTGTGTTTTTCGGTAAGCGCTTGGGAGTGGAGTGGTTCATAACGTAGAACTTACCTGCGAAAAGCCGCGACACTTCGTTCGGAATCAACCAATGGAGCGTCGAACGTCTGTACCAAACAAATCCGTACCCGCATTTTCCTGGTTGATCACAGGCTTATGAAGCTCTACTCCTCAACTTTCGTGTTCGGATGCATGGTCCGAATGAACAGGAGTCCGTCCATCACCTCCGTCCAGTCCGCGCGCATCTCCTCGTAGCCCAGCGGGCGGGCCACTTGGGGTTTGGAAAGCCAGTGTGCGTTCGGCACACCCGTAAAGTCGAGAATCGAATAATCGTGAGAAAGGGTGCCCAACAAAGCTTCGAGACTACCCGCACTCGGCTCTTGGATGGTTTTCGGATCCTGATCGTCCCAATAGAACGCTCCATACTTTCCCCCATGCGCCGTGATTCCAAGAGTGTAGATACCTCCCTCAAACGTCTTGGCCAACACGTCGCCCATCGACGTTTGCCCATCGTATGACCGATCAGCATTGATGCGTTCGATCAAACTGAGATTGCGGACGCCGTGCGAGCTGGCAATCCACACGATCAATTTCTTTTCAGGGTAGGCCGTTTCTGCCAACCATACCAGGTTGTGCGCCATCTGTCGATTTCGGGGCTCGTAGCTCCGCTGGAAGCCGGTTTGCACTTGCGCGTTTACGTTTTCGAGCATGAGCGCCCAGAACGCATCCTGAGACGACCCACCCTTCAGAGGTTGGATCAACCTGTCCATTCGTGCAATGAACTGGCGGTAGGCGGCTGTATCGCGCGCCAGAGCGAGCGGATTCGTCAATTGCTGACGGAGGGTCTGCTCGAACTGCGTTCCCTCTGCCACATCGGCCCACTGATTCTGACGCTGAAGATGGCTCTTAAGCCGAGCTATGAAAATGGAATCGCTGGGAGGACGCAAGGCACCGTCGATCCCTGCGAGTTGAAGGGGCGTCTCCGTGGTTTGCGTCTCGGCGTAGTAGCGCAGCACCGGGCGGACCTGCTTGCTCTGTGCCCATGGCCGTGACAAATTGTTCGTGGCCGCCTGAAGATATTCTTCGAAGGAAGAAGCGCGCTTGGTGGCCAACCGAAGATCATAGAGACCGCTTTCGAAGGCCAGCACGTCGAACCCCATCTCTTGATGCAAGAACTTGACGAGCCGACTTTTCGCCCGGAACGCCGTTCCGTCTCCGTGGGTCGGCTCCCCGAGAATGACGATCCGCCGATCCCCGATGTGCTGCTTGAGCGGCATCAGATCCGAAAAGGTCTCCTCCGCAGGCTCCAAAGTGCGAAGAGGGAGCACCCGTTCACGGAGATCTGCAACTTTATCGCTCGCCGAAAGGGAATCGGTTTGCGCAGGACTCTCGACAGGCAGTAAAAGCACGAAGGCGAGAATCGGCAGAATGCGAGACATAGTAGGACTCCTGCTCTGAGAAAGAACGCTATGGGGGAAGGGACTTATAACGTGGGAATTCAGCCGCGACGGGCCCCGAACGAGTGAAGAGAGCCCAGAACATGCCAGTTCTTCAAAATGGCTGCGGCCCGTCGTCGGCTGTCATGCTGGGTTATGGCCACAGCAACCGTAGGCTCATCGCAACGCTCAATCCACAGACTGTGGCGGAGAAATCTTCTCGTCTCGCTCAGAATCGGAATTGTACAGGTACAATGCTCCTCCCGCTGCTCCAACTAGAAGTACCTGCAGCACCAATAAATCAGTGGCAATTTGGGCTTCGTCTGATTCGATCCATGAGCCGCCCTTTTCACCATGCCTGACGTCGTTGTAGGAGCGGACATAGGACATCGGTTGCTGATAGATTGGACTCCACATTATCTCCCCAGTTGACTCAACGCGCCAGGGGCATAAAAACACAACCACTAGGATGAGCCCCGAGATCGCTGTTGCCACCGCCGTGTTCTGTCGATCATTCATTCTGTTTAGAGGGTTACTCCCAGTGAGCATAACGATTTAGCTGAGGTGCGGGGGCGGGAAACCTTTAAACAGAACTCCAATCCGACAAAATGACAACGCTAGCCGGAATTTCCATTCTCCGGCGTCGCCACTCCCGTGCAGCGAAGCCGAAACTGCCTACAAGACCTCAACCGATGTCGGCAACGGCACTCCGTCATTTCTAGCGAGTGTTATGCCTACGAAGTGGATCGACTACTCACTTCCTGGAGGAATGCTTTTGCTTCTCGTATCGTCTCGTCCGTCACGTCCAGCTTCAAGCTTTCCAGTCGGACCTTCGTATGATGGTTTGTCGATCGGAGATAGACGATAAAGGGAGCGTCTGCAATGCTGAGATGCAGATCGCCTAGAATGAGCACCGTCGGATCCCCCGCGGGAGAAACCTCACGAAGATACCGTTTGGACCTTGCAACATTCTCAGCTTCCTTTTCAACCGTTTTCAGAGGACTTTCAATTTCGCGGCTGAGTTCAAAAAATTCCGGGGTTTGGGACTGAGCTTGCAAAGGCAGAGCGAGAACAACGCCCAGTAGTAGCAGCAGAATCGTGCGCACGGCGAGAAGTGAGAGCTTGTTCTTGGAAGAATCGGTAGGCATAACGTGGAAGCTGAGGTGCGGAAGACGGGAAAACGCACAAAAAAACCGGTCCGCCCGAAATAACAAGGCCAGTCGCAGTCCCCATTCACTGGAATCGTCACTTCCGGTGGCGAACTCGACCCCATCTGACAAACGTTGATCGATGTCGGCAACAGCCCTCCGACAGCTCTAGCGAAGGATTATACCAACACTACGGATTCTCTCGGATTCACAACTTTCAAGCTATCTGGTTTCTTACAGCTCTACGCGGAATGATGACACCTCCCCTACTACGCGCTCTCCGTCTTCCATGGTCGCATTCCACCAAGAAACGCTAATCTCGTCCTCGTCCTCATCCATCAGGATCTCCTCAAATTCCACTACCCTCTGCTCGCCGGAGGGAATCGGGTCTCCCTCAAGGTTTGGAGGGTCTGAAAAAATTATGACCGGAATCTGGCTAGTGCCAACCACCCTGACCCAAATTGGCTCACTGCGGCGATTCTTGATCACAATCGCTTTGTCCTGAACGGTTGACCTCACACCGTCAGATCCAAATGACACACCGTCAGATCCAGATGATTCCTCTTCTCCAAACAGCGAGCAACCCGTTAGGAGGAGACCGCATATCAGGACTGGTGCCAAGAAGCGACCTGGAAGTGAGAAGCGGGTGAGGTGAGGACGAGGGATGACCATGAGGTGATCCGAAGTTGTTAGGTAAAAGACCGTTTCATCCGGATAGAATACACGTTAGGGCGTGTCGATGACCACTGATCGTCGGGATAACATACAATTATATGGCGTACGGCAGATAGTATAGTCTCAGCCTCCGCCAATCGACGTGCCTCCCACTGCAATACGGAGACAGTGGATCCTATACGCTTGCTCTTGTATAGTATAAATTAAGGTTTTAATTTTTCAATGTCACGTCTCGCCCAACGTCTTCTCCCATGTCTCTCTCGCCGCCCATCTCTTCTCGGTCTCTCCTCAATCGGATCCATGCGACCTGAACGCGACTGACGTGCATGCCTTCCTCAATCACCTGGCCATCGATCGCAACGTTGCTGCGGGCACGCAGAGCTAGGCGCTCAACCGACCCGGACGACGGACCCACGAAACGACACCACCGCTCCCCCTCCCCCATCCAGCGCACGGTTCGCGAGACGGCTTCGGGGGCCGCCCTCCTCATCACCGGCGCTGACTCTGCACTGCGTCCATGATCATAGTTCACGGAGAGCTGATTGTAGACCTGCGGGGTCACGCCTTCTCCAGTCGCCGCCTCCCCCTGCTCGCAAAAACCCCGCAAAACGCCCCCCTCCGCGCTTTCGGAGAGCTCCCGGTTTCCCTAGCTTAGGACAACCGGTCTGTTTCAGCCACTGTGCCTCCCTATGAAGGACTACCTCCAGACGCAACTTCGCCACGTACTCGACGATCTCGGGGACGTGCCCGACGACTTCGACGTGTCTCTCGAAGCCCCCGCCCGCGAAGAGCACGGGGACCTCGCCACGAACACGGCCCTCCGCCTCGGCAGCATTTTAGAGGACAACCCGCGCTCGATTGCCGAGACGGTGGCTGAGAAGTTGCGCGAGCGTGTGGACCCGACGCGCATCAAGAGCGTGGAGGTGGCCGGACCGGGCTTCATCAACTTCCGCTTTGCACAGGACTACCTGTTCGAGGGCCTCGCCGACCTCCTGGCCGAGGGCGAAACCTTCGGGCACTCGGACGGGGGCGCGGGGCAGTCGGCCCTCGTGGAGTACGTGAGCGCCAATCCCACCGGTCCCCTCACCGTCGGCCACGGCCGCAACGCCGTCCTCGGCGACACGATTGCCAACCTGCTGGAGTGGACCGGCTACGACGTGACGCGCGAGTACTACTTCAACGACGCCGGGCGGCAGATGCGGGTCCTCGCCCAGTCGGTCCGCGCCCGCTACGAGGCCATCGTGAGCGAGGACGCGGCCACTAAAACGATCACGCTCGACGACGACACCACGGTCGAGGTCCCGGCCAGTTTTCCGGAGGACGGCTACCTGGGCGAGTACATCGTCGACATTGCCGAGCAGGTGTACGACGAACACGGCGCATCCCTCCTCACTACCGAGTCGCTGGGCCCCTTTCAGGAGGCGGCGGAGGCGGCCATTTTCGCAGAGATTGAGGGCACCCTCCAGCGCCTCAACATCGAAATGGACAGCTACGCCAACGAACAGGAGCTGCACGACGACGGACTGGTGCAGGACGTCATTGACGGGCTCACGGAGGCGGGCCTCACCTACGAGGAGAACGGCGCACTCTGGCTCAAAACCACGGAGTTCGGCAAGGAGCAGGACACGGTGCTCGTAAAGCAGAGCGGCGAGCCGACGTACCGCACGCCCGACATCGCCTACCACAAGACGAAGTTCGAGCGCGGCTTCGACCTGATGATCGACGTCTTTGGGGCCGACCACCACGCGGCCTACCCGGACGTCCTCAACGCCATCGACGTGCTGGGCTACGACAAGGAAAAAGTAAACGTCGTACTCTACCAGTTCGTGACGCTCGTGCGGGGGGACGAGCCGGTAAAGATGAGCACCCGCCGCGCCAACTACGTGACGCTCGACGACCTGATCGACCAGGTGGGCGAGGACGTGACTCGCTTCTTCTTCCTGATGCGCTCACCGGACACGCACCTGAACTTCGACCTGGAGCTGGCGCAGGAGGAAAGCGAGAAGAACCCAGTCTTCTACCTCCAGTACGCCCACGCCCGGATCTGCTCCGTCATCGACAAGGCGGAAGAGGTGGGGTTCTCGTACGACGAGGACGCGGATCTCTCGCTGCTCACGCACGAGGACGAGATTGCGCTCATGAAGGAGCTGCTCCGCTTCCCCCGGGCGCTCCAGAATGCCGCCGACGCCCGTGCCCCGCACTTCGTCCCCAACTACCTGCGCGACGTGGCGACCGCCTTCTCCCAGTTCTACGACAACTGTCAGATTATTGGCGAGGAGGACGACCTGGCCATCGCTCGCATGCACCTGGCCCTCGCCGCCAAGACGGTACTCAAGAACGGTCTCACCGTGCTCGGCATTTCTGCCCCGCGAAGCATGTGACCGCGGCAGGCCCAATCGAAGAGTACTTCGGTGGACGTTCTCAACAGACCGCCCCGGACGTTCCCTTGAAGACCACGAGCGCATCGGAGAGTGGGAGTGAAGGGGGACATTTTCCCCAACGACCAACAATCAACAACCAACCAGTCTTACTTCTTACCGGCTCTACGCCACCGAATGGGCAATGGAGGCATCATCCAAGGTCGAATAGAGCTCCAGCATCGCCCCGGCGCCGTCCAGCAGCGAATGCATACGAAGAACTTCGTCGGTACTCAACACTATGGTCTCCCGCCCGTCGAGACGCACCTGCCATCGACAATCGCAGTTGCACCGATACACCTGTGCGGCGAGCGGCTGCAGAGCGTCGTGAAGCGTTCGGATCTCTTCTGCTTGAAAGAGCCACTCTCGATCCCCGAGGGTAAGGGCAAGGCGCTCGTCCGTCGCCCAGTCTACAGCCCCGTGCTCGGTGGAAAACAACGTCGTGGTGTCGGAGGTGGTGGAGCGCATGCCTGAAAACGGATCGAGGGGTGATGTGACATCACGGACTATTTAGATCGAATGTAAACAAGCAAAGTTTCTGCGCCCTATGACGGACGTGTAAAGGTTGCGCGAAGCCCGAACGCACCCCTGCGCAATCGCTAGTAAAGCGGTGCTTGATTACACTACGGACTACACCCGCCGCCTGTACAGATACGGCAGGCCGAATGCTGCCGCTCTCCGCCGAAACTGCACCCTCATGACTCTTGACTTGCAGCTGCACGGCATCATTGGTTCGGGAATGTCCAAGTGCCGTTGCGCCTGCCTCCTCTTGACCGATCCCTGGCAATGAGTTCACTGTCTATGCTCCTCCAGATTCACTGGAACGTCGACCCGACGATCTTTCGCCTCGGCCCCCTCGCCCCTCGCTGGTACGGTCTGCTGTTTGCGTCGGGCTTCCTGATCGGCTTCTACCTGATGCGGTACGTCTTCCAGCGCGAGGACCGTCCGGAAACGGATCTGGACTTTCTGCTCCTCTACCTCCTCGGCGGCACGGTCATCGGTGCCCGGCTGGGCCACATCCTCTTCTACGCCCCCGGCTACTACCTGATGAACCCGTTCGAGATCATCGCCATCTGGGAGGGCGGGCTGGCCAGCCACGGGGGGCTCATCGGCGTCCCCTTCGCCATCTGGCTTTACAGCCGTCGCCGCGACGACCAGCCGTTCGTGTGGTTGCTCGACCGCCTCGCCGCTCCGGTCGCCCTCACCGGCAGCTTTATTCGCCTCGGCAACCTCTTCAACTCCGAAATCCTGGGCGTGCCGTCCGACCTGCCGTGGGCCGTCGTCTTCGAGCGCATCGATCAGACGGCCCGCCACCCCGTGCAGGTGTACGAGTCCATTTCCTACTTTCTGATCTTTTTGCTGCTCTGGGGCCTCTACCGGAAGTGGGGCGAAGAGACGCCGCGCGGCTTCTTGATCGGCCTCTTCTTCACGCTGGTGTTTGGCGTGCGGATCGTGCTGGAGCAATTCAAGATGGAGCAGGCGCACTTTGAGATCGCCCTCCCGCTCGGGATGAGCATGGGACAGATGCTCAGCATTCCCGCCGTGGCCATCGGCCTGTGGCTAGTGTGGCGCGCCCTGCAGTCGCCTGCGGAATCTACGGCGACCTCCTAGCGGCTCGAACCGCCGTGCGAGCGTCCCCCGACGATCCGGTGTGCAGGGACTCTTTCATTTTCCGGTGGCGAGACCTTCTTTATGGAGGGCAGGCCCGCCCTCGCTGAATGGTTTTCGCCCATGCCTCGACCTCGTTTCTGGATCGGCCTGTTTCTGTTGGCGGGACTCGGAGTTCTCGCGTGGTCTTCTTCCCCTTCTGCCGACACACATTCGCCGAGCACGAGGGGCGTGGCGTGGAGCGACCCCGTACAGGTGGCAACCGGCGAGGCCTATATGGGTCCCTGGCGCATGAACGAGTCGGACTGGCGGTTCGTGGACGACCCGACCGTCGCTCTCGGGCGCAAGGACACCGCCGGTGTGGTCTGGACCGATCACGTCGAGCAGGATCTCTACTTCCAGGCCTACGCGCCGGACAGGACGCCATTGCGAAGCTCTCCGGTGAACGTCTCTCGGACCCCGGACACCTTTTCCTGGCTTCCCCGCATGGTCTTTCCGACCGGGAGGCCGGATACCGTGTACGTCCTCTGGCAGGAGATCATCTTCTCCGGCGGCACGCACGGGGGGGAGGCGATGTTTGCGCGGTCCCTGAACGGAGGCCGCTCCTTTCAGGAACCGATCAACCTCTCACAATCCGTCGCAGGAGACGGAAAAGGCCGTCTGACCCAGGAAATCTGGGACAACGGGAGCCTCGATCTCACCGTGGGGCCGGAAGGCACCATTTACGCCTCGTGGACGGAGTACGAAGGGCGCCTTCTGCTCTGCCGCTCACCGGACACGGGGGCTCATTTCTCCGCCCCTGTCCACGTAGCTGGGACCACAATCCGACCGGCCCGCGGTCCCTCCCTCGCCGTCGACTCGACCGGCACACTGCACCTCGCGTGGGCCGTGGGCGAAGATTCGGCCGCCGACATCCGCTACAGCCACTCGACGGATCCGTGGAGCGCCCTTGCCCCGCCCCGAACCGTGGCCGAAAGCGAAGGCCATTCCGACGCCCCATCGCTTGCGGTTGCGCCGTCCGGCACCCTGCACCTCGCCTACGGCGAAAGCCCCTCCGGTCCCTTCCACCAATACCACGTCCGCTACACCCGCTCCCCACCCGGTACGGATTCATTTACGACTTCGACTGCGATTTCGGACCGGGCCCAACCCGACCGGGGAGCACACTTCCCGACCCTGCGCGTGTCAGACCGCGATACGCTGCACGTACTGTGGGAGCGTTACCCGAATCGGAGCGATCGTCCACGGGGCCTCGCCTACACGACGTCGACCGACGGCGGCAGGACGTTCGAAGCGGCGTCGGTCGTGCCGGGCAGTGCCACTCCCGAGCACGGGTTCAACGGCAGCCAGCAGGGCCTGCTCATGGAAAAGCTCGCAGTGAACGGAAACGGAGACCTCGCGGTCGTCAACAGTACGTTTGATCGGGGCAACGCCAGCCACGTATGGCTCTACCGTGGACAGACCGGCGACCACTAACTGTCCGACCTCTTGTTTCGGATCACCCTACTCAGGTCTGCTCTCGTTCCTTTAGCGCCTGCGCCGCATGCGCGTAGCCGCCGTCCGCCCCGTCCACAAAGTGGACGTGCTCCTTTTCGTACTGGAACACCAGACACGTAATCATCGCGGCGTCCGAGGCATCAAGGCCGTAGATGAGATTCCCGGCTTCATATTGTGCTTGGAGAAAAGCCTCCAACTCCTTTCGCTGCGCCTCCGTACTGGCAATCACTTGCCGGAGGGTCCCATCCATCTTGCGAAAGTCGGTGTGTTGCACCAGGTCCCGCTTGTAATTGCCCCACTGCGTCTTGCGGGTACTCCAGTCCGACGCCATGAGTACCATTCCGATCAGATTCTGCACCAGCACTTTCGGCCAGTACAGCAGGCGATTATGCCAACGTTGTCCGTGCGTCCGCACCCGCCGCTCCGACGACAGCTTCTGGGGCGATAGATTCATGCGAAGCTGACCGTGCAACACGGGCCGACTGTCGTCGTCTCCCCCGTAGATGTCCCGCAGCCGAGCAATGACGTCGTGGTAGATTCGGGCATTGTCTTGGAGGGAGGCCCCCGTGGCGTGCACCAGAAGCGACACAATTTCGTCCCGGTGGCTTGGCACCTGATCCCACCGGCATTCGAGGCCGGAGAAGTCGGCCGCCCCCTCCACGGAGGATGGTACGCCGAACGGTCCATCCGGCTCGGCTTTCACGCGCTGCTCTGCCACGTAGAGGCCACTGCCCATGAAGACGGCCTGCTCGATCACGTCCGACAGCCGGTACCGGGCGACCATCACGGTGTGGCCGTCTCGAATGAGGGTGTCGACCGGCACCATGCCCACGTCGAGGCGAAGACCAAATTCGTCCCGGGCCATCCGGCGCACACCTCCCAGTGCCTGCGTGACCGCCTCGGCCCGCGCCCCCGGCACACACAACACCGCCCCGTCCCCTCCAAAGACGTACGGAATCGACCGGTGCCCCACGGCGTTGAGCACGGCGGCAATGACCGACGCCCCGACCACATTAACGTCCTTGTATTTCCCCTCGTCAATCGCCCCGGTCGAATCGCGCACGTCGCCCACGGCCACCATCCAGTCGTCCGGGACCGGTCGGTAGTGCTCCGGCGTCGCGACCTCCGAAAAGTCATCCAGGACCGGCAACTGATCGTAAAAGCTCTTGGAGGTCATGAGAGGCCTTCCATGCGTGAGCAACGTGCTGTGACGGAACCGCAATTCCCTTCTTCGGGCCTTCTATCTATCATGTCAACCCCTCCAGGAGGAGTTGCCACACGGCCTCAAACTGCTCGTCGATGGCTGGATCGTCCCAGGTGTCTGAACGGGCCGGATGATGAAACCGGGCGGTCGCCTGAAAGACCGCGCGGGCGGCCGTCTCCGCGTCCTCCACGTAGAAAACGCCCTGTGCCCTCCCCTCTTCAAGAATCGCGGTCACTTGCGATTCCAGTTCATCCACGTGCTGGTCCACGACGCCCGTGGCCTCCTGCGCAAGATGGAAATAGGCCGCAAACATCTCGGGGTCGTCCCGACGCGCCTCGTGCTTGATCGACACCAGGGTGCCGAACCACTGATGGAGACGCTCGTCGGCGGGTCCGTCGTCGTCACGGATAGATGCCAGCGGCCGCTCTACCTGCCGCAGCCACCGGCGCGTCACGGCTTCAAACAAGGCATCCTTGCTCGAAAAATGCCGGTAGAGGGTGCCATGGCTCACGTCCAACGCACGGGCTACGTCCACGACGTTCGTCTTCTCGGGCCCGAAGCGACGCAGCACGTCCTCGGTCGCGTCCAGGATGTCTTCGGGCGTGGGCATACTTGGCTCGAATTTGGGATGTCACTTCGCGACCCAACATACCGACCCGGAGCCCCAGATCTCAAGGGTCATCACTTCCGTCACCCGATGATCTCTCCACCTACGGCATACCCCTTCTCGGCGGTCTCCTGAATCTGCACGTTCACAAAGTCCCGAAGGTCCTCCCCCGTCTCGTCAAGGTAGAACTGCTGAACAGTGTCCGTCAGGCGCTCGACGAATCGGACCTTCTGCGCGTCACTGAGGTCGTCCTGCGGAATGGTGAGGCGAACGGTCGGCATAACACTACGAATGGGTATGACTCTGAATACGACATTGCATCGACATCATAAGGCCACAGATGACAAATATCAAATTTTGTCATCTGTACCAACCTACACTGCCTCCTCTCTCCATTCTCAAAAAGAACCTCCCGTGCAACGACAATACAGCGGAGTGCTACCGCTTCTTCATCGTGACCCCGATCCCCGACGCGTCCATCAACAGGAAGACGCTCTCTAACTCCGGATTCTGCGTGATAGCCTCTACGTAGCCCGGGTCGGGCGACGGGCGATTCATGTTGTGGGCGATGACGAGGCCGCCGGGACGCACGAGGGGCAACAGCTTGTCGAGGTAGTCGGGATATCCCGATTTGTCGGCGTCCAGGAAGACAATGTCGATCGGTTCTTCGTAGCGCTGGACCGTTTCGTGGGCATCCCCTTCGATGAGGGTGATCAGCGAGTCGACGCCGGCCTTTTGGAAGTTCTCGCGGGCAATCCGGGCTCGTTTTTCGCTAATCTCGTGCGTGTAGAGGTGGCCGCCCGTTTTTCGGAGGGCCAGGGCAAACCAGAGGGCCGACTCGCCGGTCGAGGTGCCAATTTCCACGACGCGCTGGGCGTTCGTCGTCTCCGTGAGGAGTCGAAGGATGCGCCCGTCTCGTACCGACACGTTGTAGTGCTGCCGCCCGCTGCGCATGGCCTCCAGAACATTCAGAATCTGAGCCTCCCCCGAATCACGTGCCTGAACGGAATTGTCGAACGGGAGGTCGTCGGTCGGCTCCGGCTGGGCGCAGGCGTTCCCTCCGACGGCGAGGAGTCCCATAGCAACACTGACGAGAAGCAAAACGCGTCGAATCATTGGAGATGGAATCGGTCCGTTCAGGGATGGAAAGCGCCCCTTTTGCGGGGCCACGGCAATCGCATCTTGCACCCACCGACTTGTCTTTACCGATCCGTGCGAACGTATCTGAACATTTTCCCGAGTGAGTAAGGGGATCTAGATCCCCAGGACCGTTCATCATCTAGGCAGACACGGTCTTCATGGACTTCTTCACGGATCGGTATCTTCGATTGAGGCAGTACGACCGTGCGCTCCACTCCCACTCTCCCTTTCTCCCGCGCTTCCCCGGCAGTATTGTCCATCAGAGGCAGTCGAGCCACCGGTCTTCAACAGAAAATTTTAACATACGATTGCCCTGTTTGCAGGACTGGAAAAACTGTATACTCCTGGCTAGGTTCGACATTCCCGATCACTTCTCCATCCCAATCCTCCACGCCCCATGCCCTCTCGACGGAGTTTCCTCAAAAATGCCGGTGCGTTGTCGGCTGGAAGCGTTCTGGGCGCCGGGGCAGCCCCCACGTCCGCCGGTGCCCTGGAACGCCCGGCCGCCGACAATGGGTGGGCCGGCGGCTCGAAGCTCGGCATTTCGACCTACTCGTACTGGCACTTTGACGGCGAGCCGGTGCCAATCAAAGACGTGATCGACGAGGCCTCGACCATCGGGGTCGGCGGCGTCGACGTGCTGCACCGGCAGATGACGCGGGAGGATCCGGAATCCGCCCGTGAGTTGCGTCGCTACGCCTTCTCGAAGGGCGTCGACCTGATCTGCCTGTCCATCCACCAGGACTTCGTGACGCCCGACGAACGGCAGCGCGAGTACCACGTCAATCACACAAAGTACGCCCTGGACCTTGCGGATCAGATGGGCATCCCTTGCATCCGCGTCAACTCCGGACGCTGGGGCACGATCGACTCGTTCGATGAGCTCATGGCGGAGGGCGGCAACGAACCGCCGCTGGAGGGCTATTCGAGAGATGACGCCTTCCAGTGGTGCATCGACGCCTTCAAGAAGTGCGTGCCCGTAGCGCGGGAAAAGGGAGTCGTGATGGCGCTCGAAAACCACTGGGGACTCACGAGCTCGGCCGAGGGCGTCCTCCGCATCGTGGAGGCGGTGGACTCCCCCTGGCTCCAGGTGCTCGCCGACACCGGCAACTTTCCGGACCAGACCTACGCCCAGCTCGAGCGACTGGCGCCCCACACCATTCTGGTTTCGGCAAAAACCTATTACGGAGGGGGCGAGTGGTACTCGCTCGACCTCGACTACGAGCGCATCGCCCAAATCTTCCGGGACGCCGGATTTGAGGGCTACGTGACGCTGGAGTTCGAAGGAACGGCCGATCCCGGCCCGGCCGTACGAAAGAGTCTCACTCGCCTTTCGGAGGCATTTCGAGCATAACCATTATCGTATTCCGACGAGGAAAACGTGCGCACCGAACGGCCCGGACAGGAGATAGAAACGAGCAGTAGTGTAAAAAGACGCCTGTCCCTCGGTACTGGATCGGTGCCTCCCCCGCGCAAGCATTCTGAACGAAGGAGTCGCTTAACCCTACTGCTCAGAACTCGCAGTTGTGCGCCCGTCGCTCTGTTGCTCTATCTTCCGCAGCAGTGCCCGTAGTTTCGACTTCTCCCCGGTCCCAAACTGGAGACGCATCCCCCCAATTTTCCCCCTTACAGACGAAGCTTGAGTAATCTCTCTCACCTGTTCAAGGGAGACGGGAACGACGGCGAAATCTCCAGTCGCTCTGAACATCTCCGTATTCGACGGGGATTCTGGAATGCCCCGACTCGCTTCGGCGCTCGTCCAGTTGACGACGACTCCGTCGGCCTCTATTACACCACCAGTCCCTGAGAGAGACAACGCCTCGCTTCCACTGGCTGAAAATACGAGCTCGACGGTGTCGGGCTTACAGTTTGCCCCTTTACAGCGTGCCACCGCTTGCATGTCGATGCTTTTGGAGCTCCCATAGCTGCCGCTTCCCCCTCTCGCAACGGTGGAGGGCCTCGTCTCGTAGACTGTTCGGTTTTGTTCGGCGTCGTACGACACAGTGGCTTCAGGTCCCCCCGCGCATCCAACAACGAGGAGGCAAGCGAAAAGGATACTCCCAGCTATTCTTGCGTTGCGCTTACCTAGAATTGCACTCATTGAGATGAGGTACATAACAGCCCGCTGGCCTCCTTTTTTTGATTACTGCTTCCATAAATATACTTACTGTTTCTATAAATAAAAATACAAATTCTTTCGCCGACCCAGCAGGGCAACCGTATGTTAAAATTTTCTATTAAAGACGGGTGGCTCGACTGCCTCCGATGGACAATACTGCCGGCGAAGCGCGGGAGAGTGGGAGTGGAGCGCACAGTCGTACTGCCTCAGTCGAAAATAAAGACAAGTCGGTGGGGGTAAGATGCGATTGCGTTGGCCTACCCAGAGGCGTTGGGGAGCATCCCAAACTCTAAAGCGGGGCTGCCTGATACCCTGCCCTCCCCTGATGAAAAGGTCATAACCGCCGAGTTGAAGAATCAGAAGGTCAGCAGCTCGTTCATCTTCGGTCGCAGCCGAGCCTTCGCCGAATAAATCTCGTCCTCCAAGGGCTTTGCGTTCGGCACCGGTAGATCTTCGGCGGCGACTCGGGTGATGGGCGCATCGAGCCATTCAAAAGCCGTCTCTCCCAACTCTGCCGCCACCTCGGCCCCGAAGCCCGCCGTGCGGGTCGCCTCGTGCAGCACGAGCAGGCGATTCGTCTTTTGCAGTGATTCGTGCACCATCTCGCGATCCCACGGGATGAGCGTGCGCAGATCCACGACCTCCAGCTCCACGCCATTGGCTTCGGCCTGGTGCTCTGCCTCTGCCAGCGCCCAGTGTACCCCCACACCGTAGGTGACGATCGTTACGTCGGTCCCCTCCCGCGCGACCCGCGCCTCGCCAAACGGCACGCGGTACGAGTCCGTCGGGACTTCGCCGCGGATCGAGCGGTAGAGCTTCTTGTGCTCGAAAAAAAGAACCGGGTTCGGATCGGCCAGGGCCGTGTGCAACAGGCCCTTCGCGTCGCGGGGCGTGGCGGGAATAACCACCTTCAGCCCCGGCGTATGTGCGAACCACGCCTCCCGCGACTGCGAGTGGAACGGCCCGGCCCCAATCCCACCGCCAAACGGCGCCCGGATCGTGACGTTGACGGGCTGCCCCCACCGGTAGTGGGTCGTCGCCAAGTTGTTGACCGTCTGATTGAACCCGCACGAGATGAAGTCGGCGTACTGCATCTCCACGACGGGCCTCAACCCTTCGATGGCAAGCCCCAGTCCCGCGCCGATGGCCCCGTCTTCGATGATGGGCGTATTGCGGACGCGCTCCCGACCAAACTCCTCCACGAATCCGTCGGTCACCTTGAACGCCCCGCCGTACTCGGCAATGTCCTGCCCCATCAGGATCACGTCATCGTCCGCCTGCATCGCCTCCCACAGGGCGTCCTGGATGGCGTCGATGAAGCGGGCCTCGGCCGTATCGGCGTCAGGTGTTGTAGATACCGCGTCGGGGCCGGGCGCAAACACAGCCGCTCGTTCCTCCTCGGGCGTGCTCGTCACCTCCGGCTGGTCGAGCGCCCACTCTGCCAGCGCGTCGACCTCCGTCTCCAGCTCCGTGCGAATCGCTTCGACCTCCTCCGGATCGAGTTCCCCCTCGTCCTGCACGACCGTCCGAAAGCGATCGATTGGATCGTTTGCCTTCCACTCCTCAATCAGCTCATCGGGCACGTAGGCGGTGCCGGACGCTTCCTCGTGGCCCCGCACCCGGAACGTCTTCATCTCTAGCAGAACCGGGCCCTCGTTCTGAGCGTGTGTCCGTGCGTCCCGCACGGCGTCGATGACAGCGAAGAGGTCGTTTCCGTCCACGACAATACCGGGCACGTCGTAGCCCGCCGCCGCGTCGGCAATGTCGTCGGGGGCCACCGCCTCGTCGGTGGGCGTCGACAACCCGTATCCGTTGTTCTCGACCAGAAAAATGACGGGCAAGTCCCAAACCGACGCGAGGTTGAGGGCCTCGTGGAAGTCGCCCTCTCGCGTCCCCCCGTCGCCACAAAAGGCACAGGCCACACGGTCTTCTTCTCGGTACCGAATGGCCTGCCCCAGCCCGCAGGCCACTGGGAGCATGGCGGCCATGTGCGAAATCATGCCGACGAGATTCTTCTCGGGCACGCCGAAATGAAAGGTCCGGTCGCGCCCGTTCGTGAAGCCGCCCTCTTTCCCCATCAGCTGACAGAAGAGACGCTCCCGGTCCACGCCGCGGGTCGTCCACACGCCGAGGTTGCGATGCATCGGCAGGAGATCGTCGCTATTGTCGAGCGCCCACGCCGTGCCTACGGCAATCGCCTCCTGCCCAATGCCGCTGAACCACTTGGAGATGCGCCCCTGGCGGAGCAGCGTCAGCATTTTCTCCTCAATCACGCGGGGCTCAAGAAGGGCGCGGGTGAGGGTGCGAAGGTCAACGTCGGCAGAGGCGTCGACGGAGGGATCGATAGTAGACATGCCTGAGCAATTGAATGCGAGAATCAAATCGGCGGAGCAGACCCACCGACCGTCGATGACTCCCCAAAACGCCCGGAAAAGACGCTATCGAGAGCGAGAATGACGCGGGTGGACGTGCCAGTGATCGTTTCTCCCATTGCTCTCCACTCTATGCCCGCGTCCCCACGCTCTCTACTCCAACCGGAAGGTGAACGTAATCGTCCCGGTTTGATTCTCTTGCGGGGCCGCCGGCGGCAACGAGTTAAATTTCCACTGCTGTAGCGCATCCATCACGGCGGCCTCCAGCTTCGGATTGCCCTTAATTAGCGGGATGCGGCGAATGACCCGCCCCTCAGGATTGACGGTGATCCGGACGCGAATCCGGGCGTTGACCTGCTCGGTGTAGGCAGGAAGTGGCGCACGCTGGGGGTCGCGGTCCAGTCCTTCGATGTTGTACGGGGCAGAAGCCTGCTCGGTGGTACCCTCCCCCGGATCGCCCTGCTCGCTCTCGCTCGGCTCCTCGCTCGGTTCTTGCTGGTCGGCAATGGTCTCCTGCTCCGGCTGCGGCTCGGTCTCAGGGGGCTCGGCCTCATCCTCCGTAGGGGGCACCTCCTCTTCCGGCGCATCGTCGGCCTCGGGAAGCTCCACCTGTTCGGTCTGCGGCTCCTCTGCCGCCTCCTCGGGCTCGGTCTCCGGCTCCGGGGTCTCCTCCTGTGCCTCCGGCGCCGCTTCCTCTTCCACCGTCTCGGTGGCGTCCACGGGCTGGCCGGGCGAAAACTCCCCAAACTCCACCTCCACGTACCCCAACTGCTTCGGCTGCGGCCGCGATGCGGTCAGTGTGGTCGCCAGGAGTGCGAGGCAGGCGTGAAGCAAGACGCTCGCGGTAAGTCCAATCCAGTCGGTTCGCGTCATAAGAACGGTCGCCCAATACGAAAAGCGGATCGATCGCCCCCTCAAGAAACGGGATCGCTCACGAGGTTTGACTTCCTGCCGCCGGGAAAAGTTCAATGGACCGACGGGACGCCCTTTAATACACGTATCGTGCACGAAGGGCCACATGGGTCATGTCTTGTCCCACCGGTCCGTCGCGGAGAACCGGTCCCGCCCAAAATTTACTCGCCTCCAGGGCGAGATTAACGTGGCGTCCCGCGTTCCAGGAAAGCACAACTTCCGGCATTGTCCCAACAAATCGTGCCTTCGTGTCGGGACTGTCGCGAAGCGGTGCCCCCCAGATCGCATAGATCCCATCGGTGGTCGTCGAACGCCAAAACACGTGGCTCTTGAGGTGCAACTGGATGCGAGCGGGAAACTGGAGCGTGAGGAAGGGAGATACGTTGATGAGGTTGCCCGGTCCCAATCGACTTCCGGCGCCGGTGTATTGACCCGAGGGATAGGGCGCAGCAAACGTTTCGTGCGCTTCGGTGCGCTCAGCGTCTCCACTACTCCAATCCGCAAGCAGGCCAACGGTCGGTCTCCCCAGTAGATTTCTTTCGCGATACGCGACCCGACCCGCGAGGGTCCACGCGCGAATAGGTCCTGTCTCGACCTCTTCGGAAGCCGAACCGTGACGATAGCGGCCCAGCTGAACGGCTCCTTCCAAATCGTACTCCAGGGCCCCGACCGCACCGTGCCTCCTCCCTCCAATCGTATGACGAGTCGCGCGAAGCCCTACACGGGTCGGTGACGGACGTCGACGAGTGCCGAAGTAGTAGACGGCCTGGCCCCTGTTTGGCTCCTCTTGACTCAGGTATACGCCCCAGAGCGTTCGACCGTGCATCCAGCCATTATCCAGAATCCCAGGAGGGGTGTCATTCGGCTTTGCGGCAAAGGCATCGACGCGCCAGTGCCCCCGTCGGTACCGCCCCAGCACGGCGTCGAACCCGAGACGGACGTTTGGACCTTCGCGGACGGCAATCATCCGCCCAGCGCCGTAGTGCAGTTCTTGGCGCCCGGCACGCAGCGTCAGGGTTCCTTCTTCCCAGGGACTACCGACTTCCAGGAACGCCTGGTTTATCCCCAGTAGATCTCGGTCGGGCGGATAAATGGGACCGTCCCGCCCCCCGATCAGCCCACTTTTGAGTTGGGTAAAGGCGCGGACACGCCTTTCGCCAGTGGTGCCAGATCGTACGGAGCCGTGCAGCATCAGTCGCTGGAGCAGATATCCATCTCGAGCCGGACCCGCTCCCCATTGCTCGTTTTGATACCACCGTCCATAGGTCCGGAACTGGCCACCAATCGTGAGTACGGTGCTGCCGTCTCCGGGAAAGGCCATAGACTTGAGCGACGCACGTCCATCCTCGGGACCCTCCCAACCGCTCCAGTCTTCTTCCTGACGCAGAAGCCGAAAATCGGGTCGGGAGCGTGAAGACTCTTCTTCGAGGCTGTCCCGCTCAGAAGTGGTCTGCGCCTGCGTTGCGAGGATCGGCAGGAGCGAAATTGTAAGGCCAAGTAGAAAGAGAAATGTTCGCATAACGCTGTCAGTTTTCGATGTTTGAGAGCAACGAAGAGAAACCGAAAGTCCCCCGCCGCTTCACCGGCGGGGGACTCAGAGTTCGAAGTCAGAATTTCACGCCGTGAAAGGAATCTCCCCCTCTGGAATTAGGCTCCTGTCGAGAGGGACGCGGGTTCTTCGGCAACGGACGGATCTCGGCGATCCAGGCTCAGCGGCCCGGTCCCCTCTGTCATCACCATAAGGAGCCCGCCGATAATCGCTAGGTTTTTCAGGAAGTGGAGGAGCTGCTGCTGATCACCGAGATTGGTGTGGAAGACGACCGTCGCCACCACCAGAAATCCCGCGAGGACGAACGCCGCCGCCCGTGCCCTGAAGCCGAGAAGCAACGTAAGCCCGCCAAGGGCCTCAGTCGCAATCGCTCCGACGAGAAGAAAGCCGGTCATTGGCAGCCCGTAGGCTGCCATGTACGCCTGCGTCCCGGCGGGGTCGGCGATCTTCGTCGCTGCACTACCGAGAAAGATGATCGAGAGAAGAATGCGTCCAATGTCGAGTGAATAGCGTCTCATGGAATTCGAGGATTGATTGTCAAGAACACGATGCTGATGAGCACCGGCGGACATCCGCCGGCTTTGGTGCTTTGCTCGTGCCGAACGGTTTAACACACAACCGTTCAATATTAAACTATTTTCTCAAATGACTATTCTTTCGTTCCTGGACTGGTGTCCACACTCGTCCGGTATCCCCGTCGTAGTGGGACGTCGGGCGAACCAGCTGATTGTCGCGTTTCTGTTCGAGGATGTGGGCCATCCAGCCGCCCATTCGAGCCGCGGCAAAGGTGGCGGTGAAGAGTTCTCGGGGAATGCCGATGCCGTGCAGAAGAACGGCCGTGTAGAATTCGACGTTGGTTTTCAGTGGACGATCGGGCTTGTATTCGAGCAGGAGCTTCGTTCCAACCCGCTCCAATTCTTTGGCCGTCTCGAAGAAGTCGTCCCTCCCGCTTCGAGAATAGAACCGCTCCGCCGCCGAGGAAAGAACCTCTGCCCTAGGATCCCGGGCACGGTACACGCGGTGCCCAAAACCCATCACCCGCTCGCCGTTCTCCAGAATGTCTCGAACGAACCCCTCTGGATCTCCCGTCTGGTGGACCGCCTTCAGCATGTCGAGCACGGGTCCCGGCGCGCCCCCGTGGAGCGGCCCCTTCAGCGCCCCGGCGGCGGCTGTGGCCGCAGAAACGAGATCCGACTCAGTAGACACCACCGTCCGTGCCGTGAAGGTGGACGCATTCAGTCCGTGGTCGATGACGGTGTTCAGGTACGTTTCGAGTCCGCGAACAGCGTCTTCCGCCGGGTCCTCTCCCCACATCATGTAGAGGAGATTCGCTGCGTGACCGAGATCTAGGCGGGGAGTCACAGGCACTTTTCCCTGTCGAAAGCGCCAGTACGCCGCAACGATGGTTGGGACGACCGCGATGAGACGGTGTGCCGTTTCTCTTCCATCATTCGCATTCGATTGGAGCGTGGCTGCCGAAAGCCCCATCCGCAGCGCGTCCATCGCCGATGCCTCCTCGGTGGCCGCCTGCCGAAGAATCGACGCAACCTCCTCGGAAATTGATCGACGGTCTGCAAGCTCCCTCCGAAAGCGCTCCAGCTCTTCTTCATCGGGCAGCCGATCATTCAACAGTAGATAAACGCTCTCTTCATAGGTGGCATTCGGGGCAAGCTCTGCGATCGGATATCCGCCAATGACGAGCGCCCCGTGCTCCCCGTCGATGGAACTGAGGCGCGTCGTCGCAACGGCTACGTCCTCCAGTCCAGGCTTCAGTTTTGTGTCTATCATGTGGATTGTCTAGTGTGTGCATGCGAGAGAGGATGCGTTCAGTCGTATTGGATGCTTCATCGCCGGGCGTCAGTCCCCACCCGCCTCGTCACGCTTCTATATACAGTTCAACATCTAACAGTTCAATGGAAAACTTTATTTTCAATTGGACTGCATATCCTAGTGGCGGTCCTCTGTCCTCACTGGTGAGACAACAAACGAGTCTCCATCCTCCTGCTGCCCCGGCCTGCACATACAATGTGGAAAGAGTCCCCTGTATCGAGACCGGAGGTTCGCAAACCGTGATCACGTTTCAACCCCCCGCATCCCACTTCACTTTTCGTCAGAACGGGCTCCCTTTCTGGAGGAGACGAAGATGAAGTAATCGCAAATTAACTGTTTTACATTGAACAGTTATGTGTCGATCGGCATAAAGACTGACGGAAAACGAGGTGACTGGAGACCCCCCCCCCGCTGACATTGGTTGACTAGAACCGACGCTCCCTCCCCATGCCCACCCAGTACGACGGATCCGACGAGGAGGAACGGGCACTGAATGCGTACATCCGCTTCACCCGTGCATTCGACACTGTCGACAAACAGATTGGGGAAACCTTCCGCACACACGACCTGACCTCCGGGCAGTTCGGCGTGCTGGAGACGATTTACCATCTGGGACCGTTGTACCAGGGCCAGCTTGGCGAGAAACTGCTCCAGAGCAAGGGCAACATCAGTACGATTATAACCAACCTCGTCGAGCGGGGGCTCGTGGAACGTCAGCGGGACCCGGACGACCGGCGCTACGTCGAGATACATCTGACCGACGAGGGCCGACGCTTGATCGAAAGGATTTTCCCCAATCACGTCCAGAAAATCACGGACACGTTCGACGCCCTGGACGATGATGAACTGGAGGAATTTAGCCGCCTCTGTAAAAAGCTGGGACTGGCCAACACGACGTAATTTTCCCACTGGCCTCCCCCGCTTGAATCCGTAAGCCCGCAGAAGATACGAAATTCTGCCTATACCTGATTAGTTTAACATCAAACGGTTCAATTTAGAACCGTATGACTATACTCTCATCGACTCTCGAAACCAACAGAAACAGAGCACCATGCACACGCAATCGAGCGCGAACGTCGTCATTCCCTACTACTCGTCGTACGGGACCACTCACAAATTGGCGGAAGCCGTCCAGGAGGGCGCGGCGGATGTGCCCGGCTCTACCGTTCGGCTCCGGCGCATCCCCGAGCTTCCCTCCGCGGAAGAGGGCATGTCCGGCCAGGACGCCTACGACGCCGCGCAGGACGAGATGTCAGAGATTCCTCGGATCGAGCACGACGACCTCCGCTGGGCCGACGGCATCATCTGGGGCACGCCGACGAGGTTTGGCAACATGGCCGCCCAGGTCAAGCAGTTCATCGACACCCTCGGCGGCATGTGGTTCGAGGGGGAGCTGGAAGGCAAGGCGACGGGCGTCTTCGTGTCGACCGGCTCGATCCACGGCGGGCACGAGACGACGATCCTCACGAGTCTGGTACCCCTCATCCACCTGGGCATGGTCTTCGTCGGGGTGCGGTACAGCACCAACGACCAGATCATGACCACCGAGGGCATCGGCGGCTCTCCCTACGGGCCCTCCACGATGCCCCGAGACGAATCGGAGGTCGAGTCGCCCACGTCGGACGAGGTCGAGACCGCCCGATCGCTGGGTCGACGGGTGACGAGGGTCGCCGCTCGTCTGCAGGACACCCCGGAGCAGGAGATAATGCCTGCGTGAGCCGACTTTAACGGGATCCCATTCGCTCAAAAACGACGAAGCTGAAAACCAAACCATGACGGACGATCAGACCGCAACAACTCCACAATCCACACGGCCCCGCCTCCGCCGCAGCGAGGACCGCGGTGTACAGGACCTCGGGTGGTCGACGAACTACCTGACGTTTTCCTTCGCCGAGTACCACGATCCAGACTGGATGCGCTTTGGCCCGTTGCGAGTCCTCATCGAAAGCCACATTGATCCCGGCGAAGGGTTCTCTGAGCACCCGCACCGGCACGCGGAGATCGTGAGCTACGTGACCGAGGGCGTGTTGCGGCATCGAGACAGCTCCGGCCACGAGGCCGACATAACGACCGGTGAGATGCAACTCATTAGCGCCGGGAGCCGCGGAATCACACATAGCGAGACAAACCCTCTAGACGAGCCAGAGGCCCACTACCAGCTGTGGTTTATTCCCAGCCGCCCGGATACGGAGGGTGCGTACCACGAGCTCAAACCGCCACGGGCCGAACGGCAGGGACAATTTCGACTGTACGTTTCCCCCGACGGACGCGACGACACGATGCCGGTCAATACCGACGTGTTCGTCTACGCCAGTCAGTTTTCGCCGGGCGACCGGACGTCACATGAACTGGCGTCGGGCCGCGGGGCGTGGGTTCAGGTCGTGGACGGCACGGTCTCCGTCGGCGACGTGACGCTTCAGGACGGAGACGGCGCTGGATTCACCAACCCCGATACGCTCCACTTTTCGTTTGAAACACCGGCAGAGGTACTTCTCATCGACGTTCGGATGGATGCCCCTCGGGTCTGGGAATAGTGCACAATCAGACATCGGACCAGCCGCTGGTGTCATAGCGGGCCCGGACGGGCGCCACCGGTTCGGGGGGCTCGTCGGAAAAGCTGTAGGCGTCCCGAATGGCCGCCCGCACGTCCTCCACGGCACTCGGCGTGCGCGTGTGAAGGCGAGCCAGGACGTCGCCGGGCGCAACCGGATCGCCCGGTTTCTTCAGATCGGAAAGTCCGGCTACCGGATCCACGTCATCCTCCTTCGCGCGGCGACCGGCACCAAGATCCACTGCCGCATGGCCGATGGCGAGGGCGTCGAGGTCGGCCACGTAGCCCTGGGCGTCGTCCGGGGCCCGTACCACCGCGACCGGTTCACTCCCGTCACGAGCGGACGGGGTGTCAATCAGGCCCCGATCTCCGCCTTGTGCCTCCACGAACTGGAAAAACCGGTCCAGGGCGGCGCCGCTATCGAGGACCTGCTGGACCCGTTCCTCCCCCTCTTCAGCGGACTCCGCCTTCTCCCCAAGCGCGACCATCTCCCCCGCGAGCGCCCGGACGATCCTCATGAGCGGTGTATCGTCGTGCTCCCCCCGAAGACACTCAATGACCTCCACGATCTCCGGCCAGTTGCCGACCGCCCGGCCGAGGGGCACGTCCATGTTCGTCATGACGGCCGTAACGGGCACGTCGTGCTCGGCGCCGATGGCGGCCATCGTTTCGGCCAACGCTCGGGCGTCGGCCTCCGTCTTCATAAAGGCGCCGCGTCCACACTTCACGTCGAGCACAAGCGCGTCGTTGCCCTCCGCCAGCTTCTTGCTCATGATGGAGGCGGCGATCAGCGGAATGGAATCGACCGTGGCCGTCACGTCGCGCAGGGCGTACAGCTTTTTGTCTGCGGGGGCCACGTCGCCGGTCTGCCCGGCGATGACGCACCCAATGTCGTCAATCTGACGTCGGTACTCGTCCACCGAAAGAGAGGTCCGGAACCCAGGGATGGACTCTAGCTTATCGAGCGTGCCGCCCGTGTGTCCGAGGCCGCGCCCGCTGAGTTTGGCGACCGGGACGCCGCAACTGGCCACCAGGGGCACGAGGATCGGAGAGACCTTGTCTCCCACCCCACCAGTGGAGTGCTTGCCCACTTTGATGCCGGACACGGACGAGAGGTCGATGTGCGTACCAGACTGGAGCATCGCGTCGGTCAGGGCCGCCGCCTCTGCGTCCGAGAGGCCGTTGAGGTACGCCGCCATCAGAAAGGCACTCATCTGATAGTCGGGGACCGCCCCCCCCGTGTAGGCGTCGATGAAGGCTCGGAGGTCATCCAAAGCAAGCGCCTTTCCATCGCGCTTCGTGGCGATGAGCCGAACAGGGTTCAGGTTGCTCATAGAAACGGGAGAATGGCAACGTAACAGAGCTGCTTCTCTCCTGCCCTGCGTGTCGTCCCCTATTTCGTATTGCGTATTCTACCTCGTCTAGAGAACGGAATACGCAGTACGAAACACTCAGTGCAGTCGAAGCCGGGACATGCTCTTTCGAAAACCGCAGGCACAGAGTCCAAAAAAACAAAAGGGCCATCCGTCGGCCGGATGACCCAAGTCGTACTGCTCGAATGTACCGGCGGTTATTCTTCTGCCTCGTCGTCTTCCTCCTCCTCGTCGTCCTCATTGAGGCCGTACCGGCGGTTGAATTTCTCAACGCGGCCCGCCGTATCGACGAACTGGCGCCGACCGGTGTAGAACGGGTGATTCGTCGAATCGACCTCAGTCTCGTGCGTGTCCTTGTCCATGGTCGAGCGGGTCACCATCTCGGTGCCGTCCGCCAGTTTAACGGTGACTTCGTTGTACTCTGGATGCAGGTCCTTTTTCATAGCGAAGGCGTGTATGTCGGTCGCACAGTCGGGCGTCGATGTTAGCTAGAACCGCTACACGATCCGGCCTGCCGAAAGTTTCGCCCCGACCGATCCGTTCGAAGGATCCAAACATTTTCCACACAGAGCAAGGAGATCTGAGATCTTGGGATCTAGATTTCCCGGACCGTACGTTATGCGGACAGAAATGGTCTTCGTGGACTTCTTCACGGATCGGTAACCCACGAAGACGCAGCAAAAGCCAGAGCAACAATGCATTGAAACTCGAACCAAGGGAAGGTGGCTCCCTGCTGATCTTCTCTCTTGTGTGCCAGAATGTACGTGGGTATGGGCGTGTGGGAGTAAAAGGACTGCCCGGAAAACGATCCCATCCGGATGCGCAGGAGGCAACCCCCGCTTGCACGAGCGCCCATTCTGACCTGGCATTTCCTGAACCCAGCAATCGCCCCGTCTCCCTAACCCCAGCACCACCCCCCCGCACCCCCACTCTCATATGCAACGAGCAAACCCGGAGATGTACTGGCACCAGAGTCTTCCTCTTTCACTCAGAAAATTACCGCCCTGTCCTCCACGGGCTTGGTGACTCCGAAAGAAATTCCGTTTACTGTAAAATACGCCTTTTCCCAAATGCCCTTTCGTCCAACCCGCTCGTTCGACCATGAGCGCACATGACCTCGCCGGCAAACCCGCGCCGGAGTCTTCTTTAATCGACGTTTCCGTTCTCCTCGAAGCCTATCAGTCGAAAACGCCCGACCCGTCCACTCCTGCCCAGCGCGTGTCATTCGGGACGTCGGGCCATCGGGGCTCGGCCTTCGACACCACGTTCAACGAGACCCACATTCTCGCCATCGCGCAGGCGATTGCCGAGTACCGGGCCCAGGCCGACATCGATGGGCCGCTCTTCCTGGGGATGGATACGCACGCCCTGTCGGCCCCCGCTCACGCTACGTGCATGGAGGTGCTGGCTGCCCACGAGGTCGACCTCCGCATTGCAGCTGAGGACGGTGTCACTCCTACGCCCGCCGTTTCACACGCCATCCTCACCCACAATCGTGGGCGCTCCGGCGGCAAAGCCGACGGCATCGTAATCACGCCATCCCACAACCCGCCCGCCGATGGCGGCATCAAGTACAACTCCCCCACCGGCGGCCCCGCGAGTCCCGAGACGACGTCCTGGATCGAGGATCGGGCAAACGAGATCCTTGAGAACGATCTGGAAGACGTAGAGCGCATCCCGTACGACCGCGCCACGGAGGCCGACACCACGCAAACGTACGACTTCCTCGGCAACTATGTAGAGGACCTTGACGCGGTGATCGACATGGAGGCCATCCGGGACTCGGGACTGTCGTTCGCCGTCGATCCCCTCGGAGGAGCGGGGGTAAATTACTGGACGGCCATTGCCGACCACTACGACCTGCCGCTGGAGGTACTGCGTACGGAGGTCGACCCTACGTTCCGCTTCATGACGCTGGACTGGGACGGCAACATTCGCATGGACCCGTCGTCCGAGCCGGCCATGCGATCGCTCATCGATCTGAAGGACCAGTACGACGTGGCCTTCGCCTGCGACACCGACCACGACCGCCACGGAATTGTCACGGCCAGTGGCGGCCTCATGTCGCCCAACCATTTCCTCTGCGTCGCCCTCGATGCGCTGCTTGACAGCCGCGACGAGTGGGCAGACGACCTCTCGGTGGGCAAGACCGTCGTGACCACGAGCCTACTCGACCGCGTGGCCGAGAAGCATGGGCGCGACGTACACGAGGTGCCGGTCGGCTTCAAGTGGTTCGTAGACGTGCTGCTGGACGAGACGTGCTGCTTCGTCGGCGAGGAAAGTGCCGGAGCCTCCTTCCTGCGCCGCAATGGCCGCGTCTGGACGACGGACAAGGACGGCATTATTGCCTGTTTGCTGGCGGCCGAAATCATGGCACGCACGGGCGAGGATCCGAGCGAGCGTTACGAGACGCTCACGGAGGATCTCGGGGCTCCCATTTTCGAGCGGAAAGACGCTCCGGCTACACCCTCCCAGAAACAGGCGCTCAAGAACCTCTCACCGGACCAGGTGACACAGGACGAAATTGCGGGCGACCCAATCACGTCGATTCGGACGAAAGCTCCGGGAAACAACGCCCCAATCGGGGGCCTCAAGGTAGAAACCGAAAATGGCTGGTTCGTGGCGCGACCGTCGGGTACAGAGGCCATCTACAAAATCTACGCAGAAAGCTTCAGGGGCGAGGCGCACCTCGAGCAGCTCCACGAGGACGCCCAGGCACTCGTCAACCGGGCGTTTGAGGCCTCCCCAGAGGTGGACGCAGGGTAGCCAGATTACGGCGGACACGGATTCCCTCCGGAGCACCGGGGATACCCAGCGGTGCTCCGGGAGGGGTTCATTTCCCCCTTGGTTTGAGAAACACCCGGTTTAACACGTGGAGTGGAACAGCCCACCCACCGGGGTCCCGGCTTCCTGAAGTTTGTTGTACTGCTCCACCGCCTCCTCGGTCTGTAGGACCTGGGCCTCCACTCCGGCGTCATCGAGCATCTGGAGCGTCTCCGATTTCACCTGCAGGCGCTCGTTCATGCCCTTTGAGAGGATCACCACTTCGGCCCCGTTTTCTAGCAACTCTTCTACGTCGGCGGGCTGGATGCCGGGGGTGTGGGAGGTGCCGGTCTCGTTCCAGTCCCAGGCCCGCCCGCCGCCGGGGTACAGCTTGGCATCTTTGAAGGAGGCCTCGGGCTCCGAAGTCTCGAGACGGCCCCAGGACACGTGCGTGATGCGAGGCGACGCGTTGGTCGTGGTAGCCATGGCAGAGGGACGACTGTGAATAGATCGGCTCATCCCTTAAATCTCTGCAGGCTGAGCAAGATTCACCGGACGGTTCGCCGTCCCGATTGCCGATGATCAGGCCTTAATTGCACACTCGCCCGTCTCGTATGCCTCCAGCAGCGCCTCCGTTGCGTCCGCTCGGAGATCCTCCGGCGTGTGATGCTGGCCCCGCATCGCGATGCCGACGCTCACCCCACCTTCGAGCTCTCCTGTCTCGCGTGCCATCGCGTCCTGGAGATCGAGCGCCCAGGCTTCAACCGCCTCCACGTCTCGTCGCAGAAACACCCCGTAGTTGAGCTCCCCGAACCGTTCAATCCGCTCGCCGGGAGCAAGATCTTCCAGGCGGGCCCGAAAATGCTGTTCCGCCCGGTCCACGGCCGCCGATCCGTTCCGGGCGATGGCCTCATACCGGTTCAGGAGAACGAGGACCAGGGCCATGGGCTCTTCTGTTTCGTCCGCCGCCTCCATCTCCTCGGCAATAATCTCCCGCCGGGGCCGAGGCGCCGTCTCCTCCGACACATCCGCAGGCGTGGATGAAACCGTTTCTTCGGCGGCCGCCCCTCGGGGCGGGGCCGACCGGTCTGCCGCCGCAGGCTGCGGACGAGAGGACGGTTCGGGAGCCGATTGGTCTTCTGCCTCTTTCACGTCGAGCACAAGACCGACCGTATCCGCGTATCGTTCGAGAAGGGACCTTGACTGGGAGGTATCCAGATCTGCGTCCGCCGTTGCGTCGGCCAGCAAAAACACGGACGCCGACGTGTTGGATCGGTTCAGGGGGGCCACGGCGACCTGCACAATTTCGGGCAGGGTCTCGTAGTAGTGGAGATCGGCCCGCCCGGTCTCGTCTACCGACCGAACTGTTACCGGCTGGCGGGACATGGTGGCCGAGAGAAGCGGGGACTGCGTTTCAAACGAACCGTCGCGCTGCACGTCCGGCTGCTCACTAACGAGGGCCGCAATCTGATAATCGAGCGCCACTTCTTCCTGAACGAGAAGGCACACCGTTCGCGCCCCAATCGCAGCCCGCAGCGATTCCAGCAAAGGACCGAGCACAGGCCGATCCTCAAACTGTGGAGTGCCCGCGTACGCCGAATCGGCCGCGGACTGCGCAGCTTCCAGCTCTTCCCGGTATTCCTTGATCCACTCTTCCTCGGAGGCGAACTCCCCCTCTTGATTCGGATCAGCGGGCGTGGACGCAGCTTCCGTCGCGGGGCTCTCGGAAGCGCCCCCCGACCCCGACGTTCCATTGGCCCCTCCTTCCCGGTCCTGAGGACGCACGTCCATGATGCCAAGATCTTCGAGGGAGTCTTCCCCTGAGTCTGCCGGATCGCTTTGCGACTCGACCGTCTGCGAGGCCGTCCAGAAGTGCCGACCCAGCAGGACGAGCGCGCCGACGAGAGGCACCGCCGCCCCCGCGTACAGCCAGGGCTGATCGAAGACGAACGCGAGAACCGCAACCAGTACGGCGACAAGAACGAGGAGAACGCGAAGCATGCGACGTGCGAAGGGCTGATGTGCCCCAGTCAGTCGAGGAGAGGGATCAAACTTGAACGTATCCTGATGCGGGACTAATGTCAACAAATTCTCCTGTTGTTTCCGCAACACATCCGTGAAAGCAGCGTGCTCCCCCCAAATCCTTCCGCCAGCCCCCTTCAGGCCCTTTCTACCCAGCAGCCCTCGCACCTGAGACCTCCGGCCTGTTCACGTTCGCTCCTTCATCAAGCGGAATGGTGTCCACCTCGTCGGGGAGCGAAACGGACGGAAGCTGAACGGGAAGGGGGTGGCCATCGGGCACCGGATTGGGTTCAGCCCAGAGCGTCCCATCGTACGTTTCCATGAGAACGTAGTCGCCCGCCCGTCCCTTCACGTAGCTGCGGTTGAGGGGCACTTTACCGTGCGGGGTGTCGAGAACGTAGGTCGGGATGGCGAAGCCGGACGTGCGCCCTCGGAGCCGACGCATGATGTGCATTCCCACCTCAATGGGCACCCGCAAATGCTGCGTCCCCCCAATGACCTGGGCCTGATACAGGTAGTAGGGTCGGACCCGCATCCGCACGAGCCCTTCGTTCAAGGCCTTCATCGTCTCTGGATCGTCGTTAATTCCCCGCAGGAGGACTGTCTGGTTCCCCACCGGCACGCCCGCCTGCTTCAGTCGGTCGATGGCCGCAGCGGCCTCGTCGGTCAGCTCTTTCGGATGATTGAAGTGCGTATTCACCCAAATGGGATGGTATCGCTCCAGGAGCTCACACAGCTCGTCGGTGATACGGTAGGGCAGTTTCACCGGCATGCGGGATCCAAAACGAATGAGCTCGACGTGATCGATGGCGCGCAGCCGGCTCAACAGCCACTCCAGATTGTCTTCGTTGAACGTGAGCGGATCGCCACCGGTGAGGAGAACATCGCGGATTTCGTCGTGCTCGGCAATGTAGTCAAGGGCGGCCTGATGCTCGTCCGTCCGCATAAAAAAGTTCGCGTCCCCCACCATGCGCTTGCGAAGGCAGTAGCGGCAGTAGATGGCACACTCGGCCGTCACACAGAAGGCCACTCGATCCTCGTAGTTGTGGATGAGATTTTTGACGGGAGAATGCCCCGTTTCGTCCAGCGGATCCAACTCCGCGACAATGTCGTCTCCCAATTCGTCCATCGTGGGCACCACCTGACGCCGAATCGGACAGGAGGCATCGTGTGCGTCCATCAGTTGGGCGTAATACGGCGTGACGTTCCACCGAAAGACGTCGCTCGTCTTCTCGATGGCCTCTCGCTCACCCGCCGTCGGCTCAATCCACTCCTCCAGCGCCTCCACACTGTGGATGCGATTCTGCATCTGCCACCGCCACTCCGCCCACTGCGGGTGCTCGGGTGTGATGTCTGCAGAGGACTCGTCCATCGGAACAGAATCAAAGGGTTAAGGATGGCCAACTCAGAACAGAACGGGGCTCCCGCTCAATCGCCCCCACTGCTCCGGTCGAACTGCGTTTCTGCCGTACACGGACACTGGGAAAAACGTTGCACCCTCCGTCCCACCCTGTCCAACATTCAACGTCCCATCGTCGAACCTTTCTTCCCCCTGCATGTTGAGCCGAATCCGTCCGTCCTTTCCCAAACAGTCCAGCCCCATGCGTCCTGCACACGGAATTGCAATTCTCCTTGCTCTCTTCCTGCTGGCGCCACCCGCTCTCGCCCAGGAGGCCGACTACGGCAAAACCGAATTTCAAAACTCCGGAGCCGAGGCAGCGCAAGAGCCCTTTCTTCGCGGGCTTCTGCTGCTGCATAGCTTCGAATATTCGGAGGCCCGTGCAGCCTTTCAGAAGGCCCAACAGATCGACCCGGACTTTGCCATGGCCCACTGGGGCGAGGCGATGACATACAACCATCCAATTTGGATGGAGCAGGACCGCGAGGCCGCCCTCCAGGCCCTCCGTGAGTTTGAATCCTCGCCGGAGGCCCGACTTCAACAGGCGTCCACCGACCGCGAGGCCGATTATCTCCGCACCCTCCACGTGCTGTACGGGGCCGGGACCGACGATCCGAAGTCCAAAGAGGCGCGCGACGATGCCTACGCCGACGCTATGGCAGATCTCGCCGCTCAGTATCCAGACGATCTGGACGCACAAGCCTTTCACGCCCTCGCCATCCTCGGCACGGCGCACGAGGGTCGCGACTTTTCCACCTACATGCGCGCGGCGGCCGTCGTAGAGGAGGTCTTCGACAAGAACCCGCAGCACCCCGGCGCGGCCCACTACCTCATCCACGCCTACGACGACCCAGTACACGCCCCGCTCGGCCTGCGCCCGGCCCAGGTCTACGCCGACATTGCTCCGGCGGCGCCCCACGCCCTCCACATGCCTTCCCACATTTTCTTCGCTCTCGGGATGTGGGACAAGGGGGCCGCGTCGAACGTCGACTCCTACGAGGCCGCAAAGGCCAAAGCGGACGACGCGAACGAAGGACTCAGCGGCGGGGGCTTTCACGCCCTGCACTGGTTGCATTACGCACACCTCCAGCAGGGCCGCTATGAGGATGCCCGATCCGTCTTCAACACGACGCAGAAGCATGCGACGGATCCAACGGTGAGCACCGGCTACGCCGATTACATGCGGTGGTACCTTCCGGTCGCCTACACCGTTGAAACGCAGCGGTGGGACCAGCTCGGCTCGCTGCTGGACGCGATGAACGTCACCGTCGACTCGCTCGACACACGAGGGGCGGTGACCGTACACGTCGGTCGCGGCCTCGCTGCCGCGCATCAGGACAATCTCCTGGCGGCTCGATCTGCCCTAAAACAGGCACGAGCAACACTTGGGGATTCGGAAAGCAAAGACCTTCGCATTCAAGTCCTGGAGTTGGAAGGGCTGGTTGCCCTGAAGGCCGACGACAAGAAGCAAGCCCTCTCGCACCTGAAAGACGCGGCGGCACTGGAGGCAGAAAAGCCGCTGGATTTCGGACCGCCGTTCCCGATCAAGCCGGCCCACGAGCTATACGGGGAGGCGCTGCTGGCCCTCGATCGTCCCGCCGACGCAGTCCCCCAGTTCCAGGCCACCTTGGAGCGCTATCCCGACCGTGCGCTCTCCCTCCTGGGCAAAGCAAAAGCCGCTGCGCGAGCCGATCAGCCCGAGGTCGCGAGGGAGGCGCGCACCACCCTCTCCGAGCAGTGGAGCAATGCCGATTCCGCCGTTAAAGACCAGCTGCAATCCCTCTCCGGTATCACGACCTCCTCCGCCACCGACTCCGAATAGAAATCAAGAGCGATAGACAACCGAGAGGCGTTCCGTCGTCGGCCATCCGGCGTCATTTCGCCAATGGACGCAAACCGGCCGGGTGTGCCCACTACTCTTCGTCAGCCAGCTTCCGCTCGATGATTTGCTCCGGCTCGGTGACACTCCGTAGGCAAAAGCGCGCCACGAGACGGGTTTGCTCCTCGTCGCTGAGATCGGCGTGGTGATCCTGCCGGTCGAGCCGGTCCTGCTGGGCGTGGTAGAGGGCCACCGCCGCCGCGACGGACACGTTGAAGCTCTCGGTGAAGCCGGGAAGCGGAACCACGCAGGCAGCATCCGCCTCGTCCATCATCGCGTCGGTCACGCCTTCTTCCTCATTGCCAAACACGAGGGCCGTCGGTTGTGTGAAGTCCAGCTCCCGGATGGGCACCGTGTTGGCGTGGAGGTGCATGGCCACGATTTGGTAGCCTTCGTCGTGCAGGTAATCGGCAGCAGAGGCGGGGCCCTCCCACTGCCACACGTCCAGCCACTGCTGCGCTCCACTGGCCGCCCGTTCGGAGTGCTTATAGCGTTCGTTCGTGCCCTTCACCACGTGGAAGTCCTGGTAGCCCAGCGCCTCGGCCGATCGCATCACGGCGCTTACGTTGCCGGTGTTGACGAGGCCTTCCACGACGGGCACCACCGTCCGCGTGCGCTCGGCCACCACCTCGCGGATGCGACGGAGGCGCCGATCGGTCATGTGCGGCTGCAGTAGCGAAATGATGCGTTCGGGCGCCAGCCGCACGTCTCCAAACTGGAACGGATCGGCCTCCACCGGCGGCGTGCCTCCTGCCGACAACAGCCGATCCATTTCTGCCTCCGCGTCAATGTTGTGGTGACTCATGAATCTCGGGTCGTACTTGGTCGTATGAAAGCGGCGTGCAGTTCAAATGAGGTGGAGCATTCTCTTCCTCCCTCGCAACTCGTATTCTTCCGACACGTCTTCTCACCGCCATGCTTCGTCGTCGTTTGCCTCTTCTTCTCGTTTTCGCTCTTCTCTTCGGTGCAACGCCGGCCGCCGCCCAGTCCGTCGCGTCCGTCGTCGACCAGATGCGTGCCCAGTACGAACGGCAGCTCGACGCGGTAGACACCTACATCGTGGAGACAACCCTCTACACGTCGTACAACAAAAAGGTGATGCGAGACGGATCGCCCACCTACGAAAGCCAAACGCGGATGAAAGGACAAAGCAGCAACGCGTTCGCGTCCAGTACCACCCCGACCACCGTCTACGGCCTGCAGTTCGATCGGCTGAAGGAGCACGCCACCTATCAGGGGACCGAAACGGTCAACGGCGTGCGCACCCACGTCCTCCACGTAGACGATCCCTCGGCGGTCAACCCCGACGTGAGCACCAACGATGCGGAGAGCATGACCTATTACATCGATGCGGAGCGCTCCGTCCCGACTCGGATCCTCATGAAGCCCGAGGGGCAAGGTGCACAAGGCCCCCAGGCCTCCTCCGTCACCATCAACATGAAAGACTACCGTACCACCGACGGCCTCACCCTCCCGTACCGGATGGAGTTTCAGATCGACATGAACATGTCCGAAGCCCAGCGGAAGCAAATGGAGAAGGCCATGAAGCAGATGGAGAACATGCCCGAGGCTCAGCGCAAGCAGATGGAGTCGATGATGGGCAGTCAGATGGAGATGATGAAGCAAATGATGTCCGGGGAGCCCATGATTGTGGAGGTGCAACGCGTACAGGTCAACACCGAACTGCCGGACGGGATGTTCAACTAAGGTGACCTGTCAATATTCAGGTGTCGAACGAGGAACCGTTTGATACCGAATCCGGATGAAGGAGTCGGGTATGTATGTAGGTGTGCAGATATGAAAGTATATACGTGTACACCACGTACTTACCTACAAACGCTTCATACACCAGCGGAGCTTGCGGAGTCTGTATGACTGTGCATTACCACACGTCGTCAACTGTGAGTTCCTCCGATCCGTAGAGGTAGTACTGAAGGTATTCGTTTCGGAATTTTCCCTGTGGGTCGTACGTGGCGAGGAGATCCTTAAAGTCGTCCAGCCGATCGTACTTTGCCCGAAGCGTTTCGGGCGACATGGTGAATACCTTCCCCCAGTGCGGTCGCGGGTCGTAGGGGCGGAGGGCCTCCTCGATCTGTGGTAGCATCCGCTTCAGGGCGTCGGGATGCTGCTTCCAGGTAAAGTGGAAGGCGGTTTTCGGCTCCCCGTGGGCCGGGCTCATCCAGAGGTCGTCAGCATCGATGAGGCGCACCTCGGAAATCAACAGGTGCGGGACAATCTCCCCGGCCAATCTCGCAATCGCCTCGTACGCCTCTACTGAGTGCTGGCGCGGGACAAAATACTCCGTCTGTAGCTCCTCCCCGCTGCTGGGCGTGAACCCCATCTTAAAGTGCGGAAGGCGGTTATACCACGGCCCCGGCCGTCCGAACTGGTCGGTACAAAACGCCGGATCCCCACCAGGGACGGGATGCATTTTCGTATCGGCCGGAACGGCCCCAAAGAAATCGGACGCCGGCTCTCTCGAGCTATTGGATCGCTTCTGCTTTCTCCACACCTGATTTACGGTGTCGTCCTGGTAGTCGGTGAAAAGGCTGACGCTGTAGCCACTCCTCATGATCTCGTCGAAGTACTCGCGCAGCGACGACACGGGCAGGTCCCGGTATACGTGCTGCCGCACCTCAAACGAGGGGACGAGGTCAAGCCGTACGTTCGTGACGAGGCCGAGACCGCCCAGATGGACGGGCACCCCGCCAAACACCTCTCCATCCGTTTCGCGCGTGAGAGTCACGAGGTCGCCGTCCGCATCGATGAACTCGACCCCCGATACGGCCATAGCCATATTCTGATTGTGAGCGCCGGAGCCGTGGGTCGCCGTTGCAGCAGCACCTACGATGGAGATGTGTGGCAAAGACGCCAGATTGGAGAGGCCGTACCCCTGCTCGTCGAGCGTTTCGCAGATCTGTCCATAGCTGGCCCCGGCCTGGATCGTCGCCGTGCCCACATCCTCGTCAATCGACTCAATCGCATCCAGCGCGCGAAGAGAAATCTGCGCCTGTTGACTGTCGGCGATCCGATTAAAGCAGTGCCGCGTACCAAGGGGACGGATGCGGTCGCTCTGGGCAACGATGTCCTGTGCCTCGGAAATGGACGTTGGTTGGTAGAGCTGTGGGGCCCGATACGCAAGATTCTCGGCCCAATTCGTTTCTGCCATAGAGGTGCGGTCGATCATTTCACAGGCATCCACCTTTCCAGCGACGCTTGGGGAGGTGAAATCAGTCGAGAAGTGTTTTGTAGAAGTCGAGCGTTTGCTCGGCAATGGACCGCCAGCTGAACTGCTCCTCCACGCGTTTCCGAGCAGCCGTGCCCATCGCCGTCCGTCGATCGGCATCGGCCATGAGTGCGTTTACGCCGTCTGCCAGCCGGCGAGCAAAACCCTCCGGATCTTTTGGCTCCACGGTCTCACCCTCCGTCGGGTCCACGTCCACGAGAAGCCCCGTCTCATTCGGCACGACAATCTCCGGAATCCCCCCGACGGCCGAGGCCACCACCGGCGTTTCGCACGCCATGGCCTCAAGATTGATGATGCCGAACGGCTCGTACACACTGGGGCAGACGAACACGTCGGCGTGGGTGTACATCGTGATCACGTCCTCACGCGGGAGCATCTCCGCGAGCCACACGATGGGATTGTCGGTCTGGGACCGGGCGTTTTCCACGCGCGCCTCCATCTCTTCCCCAATTTCCTCAGTGTCCGGCGCCCCGGCGCAGAGCACCACTTGAATGTCGGGATCGAAGTGGTGAATGGCCTCCACGAGGTGCAGGATTCCCTTCTGCCGCGTAATGCGGCCCACGAAGAGGACATAGGGCTGCTCCGGATCCACGCCATACGATTCGAGCACCGACGCGTCGGGACGCGGGCGATACTGCTCTACGTCGATCCCGTTATGGATCACCTCCACCCGCTCGGCGGCCACGTCGTAGAGCGACTGCACGTCCTCCTTCATCGAGCCGGAGACGGCCACCACCCCGTCCGCGTTCTCATAGGCGGTGCGTTCCACCCAGGAGCTCCCTTGATACGCGGTGCCGAGCTGCTCGGCCTTCCAGGGCCGGTGCGGCTCCAGCGAATGCGTGGTAAGGACGAGTTTCCCGCCAGTGAGCTGCTTCGCGAGGCAGCCGGCCAGGTGCGAGTACCACGTGTGCCCGTGGACGATGTCGGCGTCCTCGATGGATCCCGCCATGATGAGGTCGCGGGCCATCGCGTCCATAAACTTGGCGTGCCGCTCGTCCTGATGGGGCAGCTCAAAGTCCGGTTCCACGCCCCGCACCGTCAGGTTGCCATGTTCCTCTTCCTGCTCTCCAAAGCACAGAACCTCCACCTCGTGTGCACCGTCGTCCAGCGCCGCCAGCTCGCGAGTCAGGTACTCAACATGGACGCCCGCCCCGCCGTACACGTTCGGTGGATACTCGTTGGTGAGGATGGAAATCTTCATGCCGTTGGGAGTCTAGAACTGGGGCAAGTGACAATGACTGAACGACTTGCTCACTACAACCGGTGGTGTATGTGAGTGAGGGCGCACGGGGGTATGAGCGTCACACATTGATGTCGGGCTCTACTCTTCCAAGAGGGCCCATCGTGAACCACGGCCATACTCCCAAACGCACACACTTAAATGATCGTATCGTCCGGGATGACGGTGTTCTTGGGAATGACGACAATCCCGTCTCGGATGTAGTAGTTATCCTCCTCCGCCTCCTCAATGTTGTCCCGATTTTTAATGATGCAGCGGTCCCCGATGGACACGTTCTTGTCGAGAATCGCGCCCTCGACGTACGACTCTTCGCCGATGCCCGGATCCTTCGCCCCCTCGAGGTAACCGATGTCGTCCCGGTCGTGCCAGCGGTAGTGGTCGGCCCCCATCATCACCGTGTTCTTGAGTGTCGTGTTGTCGCCCACGTACGACCGAATGCCCACCACCGATCGAGAAATCTGGCTGTTCGTGACGACGCTCCCTTCGGCAATGAGCGAGTTCTGGACGTACGAACTCAGAATTTTGGCCGGCGGGAGCATCCGCGCATTCGTGTAGAGCGGGCGGTTCTGGTCGTAGAGGCTGAAGGCGGGACTCGTCTCGGCCAGCATTAGATTCGCTTCGTAGAACGAATCAATGGTTCCGATGTCGCTCCAGTAGTCGGTGAAGGGATAACTGGCCACCTTCAGCTTGTCGATGGCCTCCGGGATAATCTGTTTACCGAAGTCGTGGTCGTCTGGATTGGCGTCCAAAAGATCATGGAGCGGCTCCCGGTCAAAGAGGTAGATGCCCATCGACGCTAAGTAGATGCGCCCCTGATCCTCCAGGTCGTCAGACACCGGGCTTTCCTTACCGTCCAGCTCGTCGGCCGGGGGCTTCTCGTGAAACTCGGTGATGACGTGCTCGTCGTTCGTCTTGAGAATGCCGAAGGCCGGGGCCTGCTCGGCAGTTACGGGAATGGTGCCGAGCGTCACGTCGGCCTCCGTCTCTCGATGGTGCTCAATCAGGTTACGGTAGTCCATCGAGTAGAGCTGATCCCCCGAGAGGATGAGCACGTGCCTGTGCCGGTAGCCCTCGATGTGCGGAATGCTGCGCCGGACCGCGTCGGCCGTCCCCTGAAACCAGTCCTTCGACGACGGAGTCTGCTCGGCCGCAAGTACCGTCACGAAGCCGTTCGTAAAGCGATCGAACCGGTAACTCTGCGCCAGATGGCGGTTCAGACTCGCCGAGTTAAACTGCGTAAGGACGAAGATGCGCGGAATGTTGGAGTTGATGCTGTTCGACACCGGCACGTCGATCAGACGATACCGGCCCGCAAGGGGCACGGCGGGCTTAGCACGAAGTTTTGTGAGGGGGTAGAGCCGAGTGCCGGCCCCGCCGCCGAGAATAATACTGAGAGTCGAAGTATCCATAACGTCGCCGTCGGATGCGTACGAAGAGATTAAAGAGGAACAGTGGAAACTCCTTTCTGCAACCGATCAGGATCGACCGCGAGGGTCAAGAAAGGAACCGGCGTCGTCTGATGCAATAGTTGACCTGTCTACCGGAAAATTCGTAGCATCAGATTAAGTAACAGGGTCAGCACGAGACTCAATACCAGCATCGTTCCGATCGGGACGTACACTCGCACATTGTCCCCACGGTACAGGAGATCCCCCGGCAAATTCCCCAGGTCCAGAACTCGTCCCAGAAGAAGCACCAGTCCCCCGACCACGACCAACCCAAGTCCCAGGTACACGAGTCCCCGTCCGAGCGTCCCAACATCCATCATCCTGTATGGTATCCTAGTGAGCTTGCACAACTGAAATGCGAGAAATCGCAGATCTCGTAACGCTGTTTCCGTCTGTATCTCCTGCGCGGAATATGCTCGGGATCGACCGCTGCCAACAAACGCTGACGATTGAGGCGTCAGGGGACCGACGCTCGAAACCGCCAGAGTCGTTGTGCAAGGTCACTAGCGGAAGTATTTCTCACTACGGAAACAGAACCGCCGACCCGTACGAGAGTTTTGCTTCCGTAACGGCATCACACACAACGCCTTCACGTTTTAGAGAGGGGAACCAGACTCCTCGGCATTCCCCCGTGCACAATCCGATGAGACCCGAATGCTTTGCGGGAACCACTCCACGGGAGGGCCTCCTCGGTGAGCACTCGTCCGCCGTTCATAAACACTTCGCCTGTGGACCAAGCCGCGTCCCAAACTCTGTAGGGAATCGTTCGTGAAAGATGCAGCACTGCCCCCGATCAACCGACTGCCCGCCATGGTCCTCCTGAAGTGGATTCTCGTTATCCTCCACATCATTACCGCCGCCGCATGGTTCGGGATCGGCCTCCGGCTCACTGGGCAGGCGCGAACAGTGCTTGAAGCGGACGGCGACGCCCGGCGTGCCCTCGCCGACGATGGCCAGCGATCCGTCCGTCTGATGAATATTTTCGTGGTACTGACTCTCGTCTTCTCCCTCGGGGCCTTCGTTGCGGGCGGACACTTCGAGGCCTATGGGCCCGTGTACCACACCGCGGTTCTGCTCATTGTGATTCTCACCCTCGTACAACTCTTCGTCATTCGTCCGGGCTGGGCCACCCTGCAATCTGGAGTGAACAGCCCCGATACGGACTCCGATGCTCTAGAGAGTGCCAAAAGCCGGGTGGCCATCGGGACCGGCGTGGGTCACCTGCTCTGGCTCATCCTCCTCGTACTCATGTTCGCCAACCGTCTCGTGGCTGTGGTGTAAACGCCCGCGTAGAGACTGGTTTGGGTTCACCTGATGAGGGCAGGAGTATCCCGTAACGATTTCGGACTGACCTCGGCACAAGAATCAGAATACCCGCTTACTCCTCTCCCTCCTCTGCCGTCGCCGCTTCGTCTGACGACTCCATGGCAAGCACGCCCTGATTGACTGGTGCTGAGTCGGCGAGCCGAACGGCCCCCTCATCGTACTGATCAGGACGTCGGTGCTGCAGGAACAGTTCGCGGGCAGGAGCCTCCTCGCACTTCTCGAGGTCGATAGACGCCAAGAGAACGATGGCTTGCCCGGACGGCGCCTGAGCCACCACACGTCCGAAGGGGTCCGTCACGAGCGAACTGCCCTCAAAGAGCAGATTGTCCTCCCGCCCCACCCGGTTCGCCATGGCACCGAAAAAGCCATGCTGGAACGAGGCCACGCGAAGCTCCGATTCATACATGCCGTCGGGCCACTCGCCCGCCGTTCCGGCCTGCGGTACAGCCACTACCTCGGCGTCCTGAAGGGCAAGCGCCCGGAGGTACTCGGGAAAGTGCCGATCATAGCACGTGGCGACCCCCACGCGACCGACGGCCGTCTCGTACACCGGAGCGCCTGTGTTGCCAGGGGTGTAGTAATCCTGTTCGTAGAAGTGCTCGTACTGGGGAACGTGCATCATGCGGGTGCACCCGAGCACCGTCCCATCCACATCAATGACCGGAGTGGTGTCGTACGTCTGATCCCCCTCTCGCTCCAACATGTTAAAGACGACGGCAACCCCAAACTCTTCGGCCATCTCCGATACTGACTCTGTCGTGGGGCCTGGAATCGGCTCAGCAAGGTCAAGCACGTCCTCGTCGCGCTCCTCCACAGGAATCTGCGGGTAAAACGGGGAGAACGAAAGCTCCGGAAAAACGACGAGGTCCGCCCCGGCGTTGGCGGCGTCTTTGATCGCGTTGAGGCCTTGTTGAAAGGCCTCGAGCGAGTCATCCGGGAGAAACTGCTGCACAAGAGCTATATCCATGGGTCTGGGTCGAACTCGTAGAGCAAAGATGAAGGTCGAAGATCGAAACTCAAGGGGATGTCGCTTGAGACGACCGACGCTCCGGTGCAATGAACGCATTCGGAAAAGCGGACTGCGCCGCTTGCAACACCCTACGCGCCTCCGCTCGGGACGCAAACGGCCCAATTCGCACTCGGTAGTACGGTGCTTTCCATTCAATGTGGGCGGGCCGGTCCCCCGAAGATCCTGATTCAAGGGGACGCGGCTGGATCGATTCGGCCTGCTCGTCCCACCAGGCGAGTGCTGCCCCTAGTGTCTGATGAGCCGTATCTTTTTTCTCTGTCATATCCAATTGGACGTGATACACTTTCGCCGATGCGTCCGACTCCGAGGACTCAGACTGGTCTACCGACGGACCCGAGCATGACATTCCCAGGAGCAGGGTCCCGAGCAGCAGGCCAATCGCGACCGGACGGGGAGCGTGGTGTATCACTGGGTAAATGCTCTCGTGATAGAATGGAAGACCTGCAGCGGAAAACGCATCGCGCACACTGTGATGCTTTCGTTCTATTTGCACGTGACGTCAATCAACGAGCGCTCGGACTCCCTACCGGAAGGAGCCCCGCAGACGCTCACTTGGCGTAGTGCCATTATTTTACCAATTCGTGAACTGAGAAGCCAACAGAACCCTTCTGAACTCCGCCATCCATTGATCCCCTTCCTCCTTCCTTTGAGGATTTCCATTGGGAAAAGAATAAAATTCTCTTTTCGAAATCCACCCTGTTCCTCCGCCTGATCGTCCAGTCCTGTGCATCCGATAGGCCCTGCGTTGCAATTCGGAGCGCCGTCGCCGATTATGTGACGTTCGCGACACCTCTCAATGCGCTTCCTCCCCACAGATGTCTCCTCGTCGAACTCTGCTCTGCGGACTTCTGGTCTTTACCGTTCTGTTTTGGCTTGGCAATCGCCCCGCAAAGGCCCAAGATCGGGGAGATGCGGTTCCACGGGTGAGCCCCAATGCCACCGTCAGCCAGACCATCGGCATTACGGACGTTCGCATCACCTACGGCCGCCCAGGCGTTGAGGGTCGCACCATCTTCAGCAACGACGGATTGGTTCCGTTTGGAGAGGTTTGGCGCACGGGAGCCAACGAGGCAACCACCATCTCCTTCTCGACTCCTGTGCACATTGAAGGGGATTCCCTGGCCGCGGGTACGTACAGCGTCTTTACGATTCCGGGACGAGACACCTGGACGATCATTTTCAACAACACGGCTGAGCAGTGGGGAGCATATAATTACGATTCGAGCCAGGATGCGCTTCGGGTAGAGGTCGAGCCGGAGACGGCAGCCCCCCGTGAGATGCTGTCGTTCTCCTTCCACCACGTCACGGATACCTCTGCCAACGTCCACCTTCACTGGTCCGAAACGCGGGTGCCCTTTGAGATCACGGTGAACACGCGCGAGATTCTGCGTTCACGGGCGAACGACGCCGTCGCTACGGCCGACGACTGGCGCCAACCGCTTCAATACGTCGGCTATGCCCTTCAGAATGAGATCTTACTTGAGGATGCGCTGGATTGGATCAATCGCTCCATCGAGATCGAGGAGCACTTTACGAACCTGCGGATGAAGGCCAACGTGCTTGCTGCCCTCGGTCAACACAACGCCGCCGTCGAGACGGCAAAGACGGCCCTCGATCGGGCGGAGTCGATGGAGGACTCGCCGGACGGCGTGGAAGAGCTTCGAACGCAGGTCAAGAACTGGACGTCGCAGATGTGACGTTCGTCCGGCCGTTTCTCCGCCAGCCAGTCCTTCCATCTTCTCGTGCCCCCCATGCGCCTCGTTGCCGTTTCCCTCGTCTCCCTCCTCACGCTGATCGGCTGCTCTTCGTCGAGCCCCGACACGCCCCCATCAGCACAAGCTGTCGTCGACAGCGCAATCGTGGCGCACGGCGGGAGCACGCTCGACCGGGCGGTCATTTCCTTCACGTTTCGTGGAGACCAGTATCGCCTGCGCCAGGATCAAGGCGACTTCCACTACCGCCGTACGTATACCGACTCGACGGGGCAGACGGTCGTGGACGGACTTACGAATGACGGTCCCTATCGAGTCGTGGAGGGCGACACGGTGTCGCTCTCCGATGAGGAGCAGAGTGCCCTCAGGACGACGGTCAACTCTGTATCCTACTTTGCTCTGCTTCCGCATCCACTTGGAGATCCCGCCGTGCAACCCAGCTATAGCGGGCGAGACACCATTGACGGGGTGCCGTACCACCGGATTCGGGTGACGTTTGAGAAGCAAGGAGGCGGACAGGACTGGCAGGACATCTTCATGTACTGGTTCCGGACGGACACCTATGCGATGGACTACCTCTCGTACGCATTCGGCCTGGCCCCCACGGATACCGACACCGGAACGCGGTTTCGGGAGGCGTACAACGTCCGGCGCGTCAACGGCGTCCGCTTCGCTGACTACATGAATTATACGTCGGACACCCTGAGCTACGACCAGATGCATCAGTACCCGACCCTCTGGACGCAGGATGCTCTGGAGCTCGTGTCGCGCGTCGAAATCGATAGTGTGAACGTTCGCTCGCTTCCCCCGAGCGATTCATAACTTCCTCCGCTTCCCCTCCGTCGCCATGCGCTCAGTTCCTCCCGGATGCTTTGCCCTTCTGTTCCTAGGGGTTCTCCTTCTGCTGCCCTTCCTCCTGGCGAATGCGATGCTTGCTGCCCTCGGCAAGCTCGGACTCGGGCCCACGAGCTCGATTCTCATCGCCGGAGGAATTTTTCTCGGAGGTGCGATGAACGTACCGGTAGGTCGGGTCGAGCACGAACGCACCGTCGAGTACCTGCCCAACCGGCTGCTGGGACTGCATCGGTTGTTCTCGCGGCCGGTCCAGCAACGGACGTACACGGTCATTGCCGTAAACGTGGGGGGATGCCTAGTGCCAACGGCCCTCGCAGGCTATCAGGTCGCGCGGCTCACAATGGAGGCCCCGACGGTTCTTCCTGCCGCCCTCCTTTCGTTGATTGTGAACGTCGCGGTATGCTACTACGTGGCCCGTCCCGTCCCCGATACAGGCATCACGATGCCTCCGATCGTACCGGCGGGGGCCGCGGCTCTCTGCGCACTACTGCTCACTCCCGAATGGGCGCCGCCCGTCGCATTTATGGCGGGGGTGCTCGGCCCACTCCTCGGGGCCGACATCCTTCACCTCGACGATATTGCGGAAATCGGAACCGGAATGGCAAGCATCGGCGGAGCCGGGACCTTTGATGGGATTGTCCTTTCAGGTCTCGTCGCCACCCTCCTCGCTCCCGGTGCTCTGTAGCCTGCCCCTCTCAATAAAAACGCCCGCCTCAACCGAAGTCGAGGCAGGCGTGTCTTATCGTCTGCAATTTTGCTCCAGGGAGCAAAACGCTAATCGCGGTTAGAGCATGTTGGGACTTGAGCCTTCCATACGCCGGACGTTGATCGCACTGGTGCCCTTCGGCGTCTGCTCGGTGTCATATTCTACCGACTCGCCGTCGCGCAGGCTGTCTTCGAAATCAAGGCCGCTGACGTTGTTGCGGTGCACGAAGACATCCGTGCTACCGTCCTGCGGCTTGATGAATCCGTAGCCCTTTTCGCTGCTAAACCACTTTACTTTTCCGCTTTGCATAAAAATCCTTGTGTAGATTGTTGGTGCTTCACCCCACGCGCATTCGACTGGAAACGAGGGACGAAACGACCCTTTCCGACACCGCGGCGATGGTGACGCTTGTTGTATAATGATGAACCTACCACGCCCCTCCCTCAAGGGGGTTCCCGGAAGTTGTCCCTCTGCGCATTCTTCACCAAGCCGTGGGTGCCCCTCTCGGCCCCAGTTCACGGGGATTGCACCGAGCACCGCGAACTCAACTCTTGGCAGGTACGTACTGGCATAATCAGACACGGGCCTGTAGCTCAGCCTGGATAGAGCATCGGCCTTCGGAGCCGAGTGTCGGGGGTTCGAATCCTCCCGGGCCCGCTTTTTCCTGCTCCCCCCTCTGAATCGGTTTTTCTGGTTCGTACCCGTTCACTTGCCTTCTGCCGTTCCCTTGCTTCCTTCCTCTCCGGGGCGAGCAGAACATACGCCACGCACCGACGATTAATTCAGAGACTGCCGGTCTGACATTCGGATCCGGACGGACGTGAGCGATTTTGTCAGAGCCCGTGTTGCCGTGCCGCAGAATGTCATCTGGTTTCCTGCACTGAAGCTTGGTGCGGATCTTGTTCAAGAAGACATTGGGTACTGAGATTTGCCTTCGGATGAGAATTCTCTTTTGCGAGAGGATAATCTCGTTCTGAACGACCTCCTCGTCGCGCTTGCCTTTTCATCCATCACCCATTGCCGTCTATGAGTTCTACGTCGAATTATTGCCTGAAGGGTCCGCAGGATCAGATTGTCGGTTTCCAGCTTGACGCTGAGGAACTGGGCCACGAGATCTATGACCTCCTGGACTGGGCAGACGAACACTTCTCGTCTCACTCCGTCCAGCAAACCGATACTCAGGTATACATCTACTCCGAGACGGCCCGGGAGACGCTTTCCTCGGATGAGATCCGGACCGAACCAATTTCGATCGAAAACAACGATCGCTGCGACCGACCCGGAAGCGGACCTGGAAGCGGCGGCTCGCCGGGAGGCTCTGGCGGGGGCGGCTCTGCCGGCGACGACCCAGTCCCCAGCAACGATGGTGGAGGAGCGACCGCCGAGACTGCTGGTCTCTAACGTTAGCCGCGTCTCTTCCCCTACTCGGCTGGGGCGGTCTGTGCTCGTTCCCTCCCTCCCCGCCTCTGCGCAGTCGCGGCGTCTTGCTCCCTCTTGCGCTGCACTCCCCTCTCAGACCGCCCATTCTGTGGCTTCGGTTGGCCTTATGCCGGGAAACCCCGAATCCATCCAGGGCCCGGGCAATCTCAGTTCCAGGGCATAGCACCAGTTCACTTCCGACGGAGAGGATCCCCCTCGTTTTTCCGATCCTCTAAAGAAGAAGTCTTTTCGGCCTTGCGGCGGTTTGGGTAGTGACTCTAAAGCGTCTCGGGGTCGATCTCCACAACCTGACCATTCATCAGGGCGTAGGTCTGCGCGGGGTAGGATTTCACGAGGCGGTAATCGTGCGTGGCCGTGAGCAGGGTCATGCCCTGCTTGTGAAGGCTCACCAGGAGTTCCTGAATCTCGTCGGCCACGACGGGGTCAAGATTCCCCGTCGGCTCATCGGCCAGAAGCACCCAGGGATCGTTGGCAATGGCCCGGGCAATGACGATGCGTTGCTGCTCCCCTCCTGACAGTTCGTGCGGATAGCTATTTCGCTTGTGGCTGAGACCGACTCGGGCCAGGGACTTCAGGACTTCGCTTTTGACCTGTGACTGTTTTTTGCCAGTGGCATAAAGGGCAAACGCCACGTTCTCGTAGGCGCTGCGATCGGGCAGAAGCTGAAAGTCCTGGAAGACCACGCCGATCGAGCGGCGAAGATAGGGAATGTCTTCTTCGCTAATGAGGTCAGACCGGTAATCCCCAATCTGGGCGACCCCGGAATCAGGAAAGAGGTCCATGTAGAGCAGCCGCAGAATCGTACTTTTGCCACTCCCCGTCGGCCCGACGAGGTAGGCCATCTCCGACCGTCCGAGGTGCAAATTGACCTCTTCCAGCACGGGTCGGTGCCGCCCATTCGGTAGATGGAAGGATACGGAGACGTTCTTGAGATCAATCATTCGCTTGACGCTCTATCCGGTACAAAGTGGCCGGGTGGGTCCGCGGCTATGTTCAGAAACAGATGTGCGTTTGAGCACTGACGATCCACGATTGGAGTAATCAGTACTCTGTCAGGTATCTTCTTTGGGGATCGAAGCGAACTCAAAATCCCTAAGGCAGGTCGCTTCAAGCAGCAGTAAGCAGCACAGCATCCCTCAACGTTCCGAATTTGGGCCCAAGGCCGGACGGCTCAACACCCAATGCACCCGGTAGCTCTCGTCGTGCGCCGGATCGGTCGTGAACGCATCATACGACGCGTCAATCGTTAGGGGGGATTTTTCAATCAGGGATTGGACCTCATGCCGAGAATAGGCTCGCTGGACGTGCCGCTCCGTCCAGTGCTCTCCGTTGACGGTGAGCTCAAAGATTGTCTCGTGGCGGCGCGTCTCCGGATCGTATCGGTTTTCTCGTACGAACGAGAAGTCGTCCGTAGCTCCTTCGTCCACGAACCGACTGTGATTCGCCTTGGAGTTGGCCGGGGTGCTCTGATCAACAATCGCGATCCCGCCTGGACGGAGGAGCTGGTGAATCCGTTTCAACAGCGCCTGCACGTCGGTAGTGTCGAGTAGGTAATTCAACCCGTCGTAGACGAGAATGACGGCGTCGACGGGGGATTGAAGGTCCAGCCCGTCGAGCGAGACGGTCGTGAAGTCTGCCTGCATGCAGCGGATGGGAGCCGCGTCGGGGAGTTTGTCCCGCGCTCGCTCCAGCATGGGCTCGGATCCATCGGTGAGCAGGTAGCGGTACTCCCCAAGGGGCTGAAGCCGACGGGCCAGCGAGCCGGTCCCCCCTCCCAGCTCCACCACCGTCTCGATCTCCCCCTCGTGCTCTCGAAGGAGGTGGAAGAGATAGGTCGCCCACGCGTCGTAGTCTACGTGCCGCATCACGAAATCGTACCCAGCGGCGAGGACGCTGTAGGGCTCCGCAGACATGAATTAAGAAGGCGGGGACGAAAAGCCAATGACACGCGGATCTACGCGGCGGTCTCGGTTTGCTGTTGTCGATGCCGTGCAACTGCAACCGCCAACTCCAGGGCACTGCGCATGCTTCCGGGCAGGGCCATGCCCTTTCCGGCAATCCCGTGCGCCGTGCCGTGATCGGGGGACGTGCGCACGATGGGTAGACCTGCCGTGTAGTTGACGCCGTGATCGAACGCGAGCGCCTTGAACGGCACAAGGCCCTGATCGTGGTACATCGCTAAGACCGCGTCGAAGTCCGCATCCAGTTGGGTGGCGAAATACCCGTCCGCGGCCATCGGCCCTTCGACCCGAAAGCCTTCCTGACGGGCGGCCTCCAGGGCCGGGGAGATGACCTCATCTTCCTCTCCGCCGAACGCGCCGGCCTCGCCCGCATGGGGATTCAGGCCCAACACGGCAATTTTCGGGTCCTCGATCGCAAAGTCCTTTCGTAGCGATGCGTCTATCACGCGCAGTTTTTCGAGGATTGCTTCTTCTGTGACCAGTGCAGGCACCTCCGAGAGTGCCACGTGGCTGGTCACGAGTCCCACGCGTAGCCCCCCAGCCACCATCATCATGGTGGGTTTCGCACTGCCGGTCCGTTCAGCAATAAATTCGGTGTGTCCCGGCACATTGTACCCAGCCTTATTAATGGCCGCTTTCGAAATGGGAGCCGTGGCCATCGCATCCACCGCTCCGCTCTGACAGGCATCCACGGCTCGTTCCACGGCCCGCATCGCCAACCGTCCGGCGGCGGCTGTCACCGCGCCGAAGGTGACCGGCGGCTCGTCCTCCTCGGCCACGTCCAGCAGCGCCACATCCCCGTGGGGCACCTCCTCGGGCACCTCGTCCACCACGTGGATGTCGAGGTCGGAAAACCCGAGGACGTCGGCGTGTACTCGGAGCACGTGCGCCGATCCCACGAGCACCGGCGTCATGGACGGCATGAGGCTCGGGTCGTGAAGACTCTTCAGGACGACCTCGGGCCCAATCCCGTTCGGGTCCCCCAACGTGATCGCCACGCGGGTGGGCGCCCCATTCGGGGCGGGCGGTTCAGGACGCTGAAACGTGGGACGTTGTATGCGCATGGTGAATGCCGTCAAGTTCAATCAGAGAGAAGAGCAATAAATGATTTTGCAAGGGTCATGCCGGTGTGTGGGTTGCACCGTAGGTCTCAAGATAATCTGCAAGGAGGCGCACTCCAAATCCCGTTCCTCCTTTCGGCGCGTACCCACTGGGTTCGTCCAAAAAGGCAGGTCCGGCGACGTCCAGATGCAGCCAGGGCGCCTCAACAAAGTGCTCCAGGAATTTGCCGGCGGTGATGGCCCCTGCTGCCGATCCGCCCACATTCGTGAGGTCGGCGACAGTGCTGTCGAGGAGCTCCTTGTACTCCTCGAACATGGGCAAGGGATGCACGCGCTCCCCGGTTCGCTCCCCCGCCCGTTGAATGGCGTAGAGCCGCTCGGCCGCCGCATCGGTTTCACTCGCCATGACGCCGGCCGCTTTGGTCCCCAGCGCCACGATGCAGGATCCGGTGAGAGTGGCTACGTCCACCACAAGGGCGGGGTCGTACGTGGAGGACGCGTACGAGAGGGCGTCGGCCAGTAGGAGCCGTCCCTCCGCGTCGGTATTCATGACCTCAACGGTCGCACCCGAATGCATTTCGATGACGTCCCCCGGCACGTAGGCCTTGCGCCCCGGTCGGTTGTCGGTTGCGGGGAGAAGTCCGACCACGTTGAGGGGGACCTGCAGGTCGGCCAGCGCCTCGAACAGTCCTACGACCGCCGCCGCGCCGCCCATGTCGGACTTCATCTTGTCCATCGAGCCCTTCGTGTCTTTCAGCGAAAGACCGCCGGTATCGAACATGACCCCTTTTCCAACGACGACGATGGGCCGTTCGTTGGGGGCGTCGTCCGGCTGCCAGCGCAGGAGGGAGAACGTAGGAGGATCGAAGCTGCCCCGATTCACGGCCAGGAGACCGCCCATTCCTTCCTCTCGGATGCGATCTTCCCCCCACGTTTCGACGTCGTAGCCGTGCTTTGCCCCCGACTCCGCCACGAGGCGAGCGAATGCCTCGGCCGTCTTGTCGTGGGGCGATCGGTTGACAAGGTCGCGCGCCGTGCCGGTCGCTTCAGCCAGCCGCCGGCCCCGCTCGGTGCCGGACCGAACGGCCGCTTCCTCGTGTTCGTCCACGTGAACGACAAACGAATCCGGACCCGAAAAGCCGTCATCCGTTTTGTAGCGCCGATACTGATAGGCTCCCAGCACAAAGCCCTCGACGAGGGCCTGTGCCGTCGTGTCGTCGTCCATCCCCCCTTCTTCGGGAAGGAGGCACGCGACCGCTTCCGCCTCATGCGTGCGGGCCGTTTCACTTGCCGCGGCCATTCCCCGCCGCACCGCGTCGGCGTCGAGGTCTGCAGCCGCCCCCAGCCCGACGAACGCCGCCCGAGGAGCGACGGTCGTCTCCGGATATACCACTCGAACGTCTCCCTCTTTTCCCTCAAAGTCCGCTGCGGCCCTGGAAAGCGCTGCCCCAAGCCGGTTCGAAAGCGCATGAATGAGAGAGTCAGACAGGTCCTGCGTGACAGGAATCAGCAGGAGGTCGACGTCCAGGTCGACCGGAGCGTTCGATGTGGTCGAGACAGTCATCAATGGAGACAATCGAAAAGAGGAAGATGAACGGACCGGAGACCGCTTTGCACGTCCCTTCGACTCCAAGATCCGTGTGCAATGATCAGATTAATTGCCCGTTGTGATCCCGTCAACCCTCTTCCTTCTGAGTTGCGCCTGCTTCACACGCAACAAACAGAAGAACGAGCACTCCCAAACGTCCAATCCACAGACACAGAAATGAAGAAGCTTCTACTCGGACTTGCTTCCGAGGAGCGTTTCCAGATAGGCCTCATCCTCAGCCGAGAGCCCATCCTCCGCCGCATACGGATCCTCAAAGTCGATAAATCGAGGGGCAGCGTCAATGACATCCTCAATGGCCTCCTCAAAGGTAGGCCGTTTCACGTAGGCACCGGCGGCGTTGCGATGCCCTCCCCCACCAAAGTTCCGGGCCCACTCGTCGACCCGTACGTCGGCTTCGGAGCGGAAGCTGATTTTGGAGCCGTCGTCCACCTCGGAAAAGAGGAGCGCAGCCTTCACCCCTTCGATGGAAAGAACGTAATTTACGAAGCCCTGCTTGTCGTCCCAGCTTGCGCCGGTGTCCTCCACCATGCGTTGGGTCACGACGGAATAGCCGAGCTGGTCGTTATAGCGGAGCCGAATGCGGTTGAGCATACGCCCAAGCAGGCGCAGGCCCGGCATCGACTTCCGGTCGTAGATCGTCTCGTGGATGGGAGCAGGCTCGATGCCACCCCGTTCCAGAATGTCCGCGATGATGCGGTGGAGACGGGGCGTAACACTGCTATATCGAAACGACCCGGTATCGGTCATGATGGCGGTATAGAGGGCCGTCGCGATCTCGGCGTCGATCAGATCGGGGTCCGTCGCCTCGATCATTTCGTAAACCAGCTCGCCGGTGGCCGCCGCCGTATCGCGGATAAACTCCACGTCGAACCATCCCTCCGGCTGGAGGTGGTGATCAATGAGCACGGTGGTGGCGGTGGCCTCCCGCACGAGACTCCCGAGCTTTCCAAGACGCTCTTCGCCGTTGGTGTCCAGGACAAAGACGACGTCTGCCTCCGCCAGTGCCTCCTGTTGGCCGAGGGAGCTGTCGTAAACCTCCACCTGTTGGCTTCCGGGCATCCAGTCAAGGTTGAATCCGACCTCGTCGCTGTTCACCATTGCGACGTGCTTCCCTAGCTTCTGCAGGAAGCGGGCCAGAGCAACCTGGGAGCCAAGAGCGTCCCCGTCCGGGCCGAGATGGGTCGTTACGAAAAATCGCTCGTTCTCCCGAACAAGCGTAAGGACTTCGTCGAGCATGCGTCACCGGCGCTCAATGGGTCAGGGTGCCTAGAATAGCCTTCTCCATACGCGACGACGTTGCAATGGGTTCACGGAAATCCATTTTGACGCTCGCGAGCCGCAGGCCCGGCCCGTCAGAGGAAGAAATTACCCTTCCACGTTCAGACCCGAGGCCGGCTGACAGGCCAGCGTTTCCAGCTCTGCCCCAAAGCGATCGGCATAGGCGTTTACCACGTTCTGGGCTTCTGCATTGCCGTACCCGGCGCGCGTCCACGCCATCGCCGCCCCGCCAAACCCGGCGCCCGTCAAGCGAGCCCCCAACACTCCCTCCTGCTCCTTGAGTCGATCCACGACAAAGTCTAGCGCCTCCGTGCTGTTCTCGTAGTCGACCCGTGAGCTCTCGTGGGATTCGAAAAGAAGTTGTCCCACAGCTTCTCGCTCGCCCGCCTCCAACAGCTCCACCACGCGCTCGGCCCGACGGTGCTCTGTCACCACGTGCCGTGCCCGCCGATAAAGCCGTTCCGGCAGGTCCGCCTGTACCGCCTCCAACTGTGCGGGCGTCACGTCCACGAGATGCTCTGCCTCACCCGGTCCCAGAAGCTCGCGCAACCGATCCCGAGCGGCCCGTGCCTCATCAAACCGTTCTTGATAGCCCGAGTCCGAGAGGGCGTGAGCCTGATGCGTCCGAAAGATCCAAAGCCCCGTCTCCGACGGAAAGGACACCGCAGATGTCTCTTCCGTTCGCGCGTCGAGCCGGACCAGACGGTCGGCCCCGCCCATCGCCACCACCGCCTGGTCCAACAGACCGCAGGGCACCCCTACGAACTCATTCTCGGCCCGCCGGGCCAGACGGGCCAGCTCGGCCCGTGTAAATCCGCCGCCGTACGCTGTACTCAACGCCGCTCCAGTGGCCAACTCCAGCGCCGCACTGGAGCTCAGCCCCGCACCGACCGGCAACGTGCTTTCAACCCAAAGGTCGAACCCCTCCGGCAATTCCAACCCCTCCGTCCGAAGTACCTCGACCATGCCGAGCACGTAATTGGCCCAGGCCTGCTCCCCGGACTGTCGCTCCACCCGATCGAGATCAAGCTCGAGGCTCGGAAGCGAGGCCTCGCTCTCCAGCCGGACCCCCCGGTCCGTCCGACGCCTGAGAACCACCTCTACCCGGCGATCAATCGTCGCCCCCAGAACCCAGCCGCCGTTGTAATCGGTGTGGTTGCCGATAAATTCCACTCGACCGGGTGCCGTAGCGTGGACGGCGGACGCGTCGAGAGGCGTCGTTGCAGAGCGTTTCGAAGTGACGTCCATGTGCAAAAAACTGTACTGCGAAAAAGGAGTGCCAATAGCATGCTTTAAAGAGGCACTATACGAGTCGTCCCTTTTCGTACCGCTTCAAAGTAGAAATGGATGACAAAAACCGATATATGAAATCGGTTTCACAACTGATACTATCAAAACTTTCGTCTGTTCAGTCGTCCCTAGTGCTCAGTCAAGATGACAATGTCGAGTGTCGAATCGTGCTCTGTCTCCGAAATCTGCTGTCGGTTACGACGTTACGGTTCCATAACCAGCGCTCAACCCGACACGGAGAACGTGACGCAGCACTAATGGTGCGTCAAGTTTTCCATGTCGAGTATAGCGTTGATCGACGGGTTGTATTCAGTCCATTGAACCAGCATTCAGATCAACGTGTCCAATTCGGTACCTGACACCTTCGGCTTGACTGACCACTAGATTCGATACAAGAAGTGATCACGGTAAAACCACTGAACGAGCTTCACTGCGGACTCGGAAGCAGGCTTCCTGCCCCTTGTGCTCTTTCCTCTACGGACACCTTTTCAACGAAACCGAAAAACAGGCTCCACTCCGGCGCCGACGTTCGTCCCGACTCGGACCACTCCAGCTTGTCCAACTGTCGCCGGATTGGTTGACGGCGCCCGCATACCGCGGAGGGCAACAGTGGCCTCCCCAAGTGCATGGAGGCGAGGATAAGGATGGAGATTCTCCAAGAACAACAGTGTGCTCTCTCCTCGTTATGCCTGCACGACCGGGGTTACTCCCACAGCCAGGAGAATACTCACTGCACAGAATCGCAGTATTTTGGAGCCAATCTGTTGCATGGACCCGGGTATATGCTACTAACCTAATGATTGGCTGATCCTTAATAACAAATTTGAATCAGCAAAATCAGAAAGTAAAGCAGTCCACGGAATTCAGCAGCGAAGATTCTAGGGATGCAACCGCCCAATCGTCCGCGGGAAGGGGATCGTTTCTCGAACGTGCTCGCGACCGGTGAGCCAGGAAATCGTTCGCTCCAGCCCCAGCCCAAAACCGCTGTGCGGTACGGAGCCGAATTTGCGAAGGTCGAGATACCAGTCGAACACCTCCTCCGGCAGATCGTGGGCCTCGATCTGTTCCTCTAGAAAGTCGAGATCCGTCGCCCGCTCCCCGCCGCCAATGATCTCGCCGTACCCTTCGGGCGCCAGCACGTCCACTCCCATCGCCAGACGGTCGTCGTCCGGATCGCGCTTCATGTAAAACGCCTTGATCTTCGCCGGAAAGCGGTGCACGATGAGCGGACGGTCGAAGTGCCAGGTGAGCACCGTCTCGTCGCTCCCGCCAAAGTCGCTGCCCCACTCAAAGGTCTGAGCCGACTCTTTCCAATCCGGCAAGTTGCGCAGCGATTCCTCAATCTCGTCAATCCGCTTGTTAATCTCGATCTCGCGGGCGTCAATCTGTCGTTTGACGTGCTTCTTGGCCTGCCCTCGCCGTTTCTGATTCTCTTCCTTCTCCTCCCGGAGCTCCGCCTTCTCTTCACGAAGCCCCTCCATCCGCTCGTCGATCATCTCGGCGGTCTCGTCACTCTTCAAAATGTCGACGGCCTCGTCGTAGCTGATGCGCGGGAACGGGGTCTCCACTTGCTCCAGCACAGAAGTGTCTCGATCCAGCGCCTCCAGCTCGCGCTCGCAATTCTCCAGTACCGACTGCACGATGTGCGCCACAAAATCTTCGGCCAGTTGCATGTTCATCTCCAGATCGTAGAACGCCATCTCCGGCTCAATCATCCAGAACTCGGTGAGGTGACGCCGGGTGTCGGACTTTTCGGCGCGGAACGTGGGGCCGAACGTGTAGACCTTGCCGTAGGCCATGGCCAGGGCCTCGGCGTGTAGCTGCCCGCTCTGGGTGAGGTAGGCTTTTCGGTCGTCAAAGTAGTCGAGTTCGAAAAGCGTGGAGGTTCCCTCCACCGCATTCCCGGTAAGAATCGGGGCGTCGGTCTGCAGAAAGCCGCGATCCTGGAAAAACTCGTGGACCGCCGTCACGACGCGGTTGCGGATGCGCATGACGGCCCACTGGCTTTCGCTGCGGAGCCAGAGGTGGCGGTGGTTCATTAGAAAGTCGATGCCGTGCTCTTTGGGAGTCACGGGGTAGTCGCCCGACTCACCGATGCGCGCAATCGACTCCACCTGAAGCTCATAGCCGCCGGGTGCACGGTCGTCTTCACTCACGGTCCCGGTAATTTCGAGGGAGGCCTCCTGCCGAGCGTCGTCGGCCACGGTCCAGCTCTCCTCGTCCACCTCATCCTGTGCAGCCACGCACTGGACGAAGCCGGAGCCGTCGCGCAGGATGAGAAATTTGATCCCTCCGCTCCCGCGCTTGTTGTGGAGCCAGCCTTTCAGCGTTATCGACTCGTCGACGTGGTCGGCAAAGTCTTCGATTCGGGTGAAGTCTTCGATCGGGCGATCCTCTTCGGAGGCGGGAGCGTCAGTCTCTGACATGAGTGGCAGGGTGTCGAAATCACAAACAAGAGTAGTGCGCAAAGTCCAGTCGGTAGAAGCCCCCCTCCGTCATGGTGTTCCAGTTTTCCGGTTCCCGAAGCCCCTTACGATCAAATGGTTTTCGTCAAACCGAGACTACGTACCACAACCAGGGAACGAGGGGCCACCCCACGATCAGATCCAGCAGAAAAACCTGTCCGGGAGAAGACCCGGGACGGAGCGTCCACACCGCCCCCAGCATTGCTACGAGTCCCAGTGCATCGACGAGGAGAAGATCGGGTGCCCCGAAACGAACGATCGCTGCTCCAGCGCCTGCCATGCCGAGGCCTAGCAGGATCGTCGAGGTGATTCGAAGGGAGTAAAGCGATCCCCCCGGCGTCCAGATTGCAAGCCCCGCCGCTGCATCCCCCTCCCGGTCGCCCCAGTCGGCCAGAAGAATGTTGGGAAGGATGAAGAGGAAGCGATACCCAAGCAGGGCAAACGTCCCCAGGCCGATCGAAGCCTCCTGCTCTAGTATTGGCAGGAGCGTCCCCCCTACGGCCCACGCTCCCGCCACCACCGCCGGTTTCACCATAGCCATCCGTTGGAGAGGACGCCCCCACTGCTCTCCCGGAAGCAGGTGGAGCACGACGGCACTACCCAGAGGAATCGTGGCCAGCAACGTGTCTTTTTGCAATAACGGAACCGATACACACAAGGCCCCGAGGAGGATGCCCATTTCCACTCGAAGCCACCCTCGATGCGACTCCACCCATCGCCGTCGGTCGGGCCGATTGATGGCATCTTCTGGAGACGACGCAACGCCCCGGTCCAGGCCGTAGACGAGAGCTGTGCCGCAGAAGCCGGCGACGATCAGCGGGAGCGACACCGGGACGTCGAGAAGGGCCGACGTGCCCAGCATCAGCGCCCCGGCAATGCCGCCCACGGGCATCGGGTCGTGGTAGAGCGCCCGGACCACGGTCGTCAACGCGTGCCGAGAAAAGGGAAAAACCACGACAGATTAGACATCACCCTCAGGACTGAACAAGACTCGAACGGCTTTGCCCAACCGCCGGTCCGTCTGGAACGCCTCTTCGTGGACACTTTCTGAAATGCTCCATCTCAATGATCGACGGAGGGGCGTGGGCACACCCCGAATCCTCACTCCATCCCTTTTGGAAGCGAAAACCGGCGCTTCGCAAGCGCCGACGGCTTCTCCTCTCCCACGTCGTAGGGCCGCAGCCGTATTCGAAAGCGCATTCGTTCGGGGGGCAGCAGTGCAGACTCGACCGGCGGGTGAAACTTCGTCCCAACGCCCATGACGGAATGATCCAGCGTCACGGACAGCGTATCCGAGTGCCGGAGCGAATCGAGGGTCTTCGCCTCGGCAAGATTGGAGAACGGGTCGACCCCGAACGAAAAATTCGAGTCGGCCACGGCCAGAAGTCCGGTGCTCCCATTCGCAACGGTCCCCCATCGCGTGTCGGTCTTGAGGCCGTGCGTTTGCGGGGGCCGCACCGGTTCAAACTGATCGGCGACCGTTCCCTCGTAAACGCCGGGACGCATGCCCCCGGGCCGGTCCGGAAACGAGCCTCCAGGCCCTCGGCCATACCAGTGCACGTGTTCGTACGAGGAAGGCACGCCGAACGAGAGGCCGACTCGCGGAAGCGAGGAGACCGCTGCGCGAAGCGAATCCGTCGGCCGGAAATCCGTGGTGACAAGTAGATCTCCGCTTCCGAGCACGGTGTACTCGTAGGTCACGTCCGCTTGAGGGTCCCCTGCTCCCCGAACGGTGCTCTCCACGGTCAGCCGCACGGTCCCGGGGGCCTCCGTCACCTCCACAGATTGCGTCTCGTGCGTGAGGCTGTCGAGCCCCGCACTCCGCCAGTCGGCTGCAGGGGAGCCCCAGTATCCTTTGTTATCGACGAGCGTTGGCGCACGCCAGAGATTGAGCCGGGGCCCTTCCGCGAGTACGTCGGTCCCCCGATATACGAGTGAAGCGAGCGTACCCCGCCTCTCGTCAAACGAGTACTCGAAATCGTCTCCGGAGACGACAATCGCCCCTTCCGATTCGGTGATACTGAGACCCGGAAGGTCGACGGACTGAACGATTGGGGCTGCGGGAACGTCGAACGGGATCTTCAGCCGCTCGGTAGCCACGGGGTATCCGGCGTCCGCGTAGGGTGTCTCTGATGCCTGATGGAGCGTCAGGGTGAGCCAGTAGTCCGTGCCCCTCTCCAGTTCGGGCTGGTCGAACGGCACGGAGATCTCCGTCCACTCCCCCGGCGGGAGGGCCAGATCGAGCGTTCCGGACTGAAGAGACTCGCCGTCGGCCGACAGTTCCCATCGAAGCTCATAGGCGGAGAAATTCGTGAAGTCAAACTGATTACCGACGTTCACCCGGCCCGCCGTACGATCCACAGGGTCGACGGCCAGAGGCTCGTGTGCCTCCTTCACCGCCGACAGCTCCGGGTACGGCGTCCGGTCCCCGTCTACCACACCGTCGGTCACGCCAGACCGCAGAAAGGGCGGCTGATCCGGTCGCTCAACCGTCTGGTCGGCCCAGTCCCACAAAAAGCCGCCCTGAAGAGCCCGGAGGCTGTCTGACGGATTCGGCTCGGGGGGTTGAATGTCCTCCCAAAACGTGTGGAGACTGCCGGTGCCGTTGCCGAACGCGTGGCGATACTCGCCCATGATGAGTGGCTTCTCGGTGCCGTCTGGAATGGCCAGCAGTCGCTCTACCGATGGGTAGCGCTCTCCCGCAATCGGCGAGTACGGCGCGGTGGCGTTCGCGTTGTCCTGATGGTAGAGCACATACGATCCGGGCAGGCGCTGAGCATATGCCGCCATCTGCTCGTGGGCCGGGCCGAATCCGGCCTCGTTTCCCGTGGACCACGTAAAGATTGAGGGACGGTTGCGGTCCCGCTGCATCATCCGACGAAAACGTTCCACCATCTGGGCGTGGTATTCCGGCTGCTTGTTCACTAGCTCCACGTCCCAGTGCGTCTCTACATTCACCTCGTCCTGCACGTAGAGGCCGTACTCGTCGGCAATAGCGTAGAGCGACGGATCATTCGGATAGTGGGCCGTCCGAACGGCATCAATGTTGTGCCGCTTCATCATCTTCACGTCTCGCAGAAGGGTCTCGAACGGCACGTGTCGCCCATGCTTGTGATGATGCTCGGGGCGATTCATGCCGTGGATGTTCACGGGCTCCCCGTTTATCCGAAAGAGTCCATCGGTCACGGCATAGTCCCGAAATCCGACCGACTCTACCATCGCCTCCAAAGGCGTTCCCTCCTCCGGCGAAATTGTGAGGCCGAGTTCATAGAGGGTTGGCGACTCGGCCGACCAGAGCGCCGGATCGTCGACCGTCGTTTCGAGCGTGACGGTTGCGGAGTCCCTCGTCACTCGGGCCGGCTGCGAAAACGTTTGAACCGATTCGCCATCGGGGCCAAAGAGCTGGCCCGTTACTACGTACTCCCCCGACTTGCCCTCATTTACAACCGTGGCGTCGACGGTCACCGTGCCGGTTTCGTACGTGTCATCGAGCGTGGCCCGAACCGCAAGGTCTTGCAAGTAGGTCGAGGGTTTGGAGAAGAGGTAGACGCTCCGGTGGATGCCCGAAAAGCGCACGGCGTCCTGCGTCTCCAGCGCCTCCCCGTCCGAAAAACGGTAGACCTGCACCGTAATCTGATTCTCCCCTCCGTACCGCAGCTGATCCGTCACGTCGAATTCAGCAGGGGTCGCACTGCCCTGATCGTAGCCCACGTACGTCCCGTTGACCCAGACGAAGTACGCCTGTTTGGTGCCCTCGAAGTGCAGAAAATTCCGACGGTTCTGCCAGTCGGACGTGACGGTGAATGAGCGCCGGTAGACCCCGACAGGGTTGTACTCGTTCGGCACCTCGGGCGGACGCGTGTCGGTGGCCTGCTCAATTCCCGTCCAGGTCAGCGGCGTATTCTTGTAGACGAGCTGGTCGTAGCCCGCCGTTTGCCAGGACGTCGGGACACGTATAGTTTCCCACTCGACGGTTTCATACGTCTCCGGGACCGCAGTGGGGCGTTCGTAGAACGCAAATGCCCAGGTCCCATTCAGCAGTTGAAAGTAGGGCGACTGGCGCCACCGGTCCTCTAGTTCTGTCCCAAACTCGTTCGCCCTGCGCGCCGCTTCCACGGAGGGATACGGGATCGTACGCGGCGCATGGGTCGGCTCCTGATTCTGTGCAAAGACAGTCGGATTTTCAATGAACGCATCCAGATTCTCGACCCGGCCCGGAGCGTCGGGTGGCGTAGGCGTCTGAGCGAACACAGGGCTGCTCAAGAAGAAGCTCCCAATGACGACTACCCAGAGAACCGACCGTGTGCCCATGGTGGGAGGACCCGTGATGGCAAAAACATTTCGTGAGCCTATATCACACCTCTACGAAGAATCCCGATGCGCCCGAAATACGAGAGTTCTCGTAACCCTGCCAAACGCATCAGTGCACAACGCTCAACGTACAACCGATCCATTCTCCGCATCCGCCGTCACCGGCACGAACGTTCCGTCCGGTTCCTCCGCCATCAGGACCATGCCCTCGCTCTGCAGGCCAAACATCTCCTTCGGCGCCATATTGGCCACCACGACCACCTGCGTATCTACCACCGCATCCGGCTCCATCTGCTCCGCAATGCCGGCCAGGATCTGTCGCTCTTCGAAGCCGAGGTCCACGTCCAGGCGTAAGAGCTTATCCGCATCCGGCACCGGATCCGCCGCGGTAATCGTGCCGACGCGAAGGTCGAGCTCCATGAAGTCGTCGAACGAGATGTTGTCCTTGAGATCGTCGTAGTCCATGTCGGAGTCAGTTGAGTCAGAGTCCTGTTCGGCGGCCCGCTCGCGGAGTTTCTCGATCTGGGCCTCAATAATGTCGTCGTCAAGCTTCTCGAAGAGAATTTCGGGCTCGCCCAGCGTGTGCCCTGCCCCCAGCAGCGGCTCCGCGGCATCGTCCCATTCAATCGCTCCCTCCGGGTCGTCGCCCGGCGTGCTGGAGCGGACATTCGTGAGATTCAGCATGTCCTGCAGCCGTTGCGCTGCATCCGGAATGACCGGTTCGATGAGAACGGCCAGACTCGCGCACACCTGTAGGCTCACGTGGATGGTGTTCGCACAGGCCTGCGGGTCGGTGTCGTGGGTGTGCCAGGGCTCGGTGTCATTGAAGTACTTGTTGCCCTCTCGGGCGAGGTCGATGGTCTCGTAGACCGCCTCGCGCATGCGGTACTGCTCGTAGGCGTTCCCGACAGCAGCCGGCGTCTCTGCAATCCGGTCGAGCATCGCCTCGTCGGCGTCGGACGGATCGTCCAACGGGGGCACCTCGCCGTCGAAGTATCGATGGGCAAAGGTGAGTGTGCGGTTCACGTAGTTGCCCAGCACGTCCGCCAGTTCGCCGTTCACGCGCCGCTGAAAGTCCTCCCAGCTGAAGTCGGCGTCTTTGGTCTCCGGCAATGTCGTAGCGAGGGCGTAACGGAGCAGGTCCGGCCCCCGCTCGTCGCCAAACTCGTCGAGGTACTCGTGAAGCCACACCGCCCACCCGCGGCTCGTGGAAAGCTTCCGACCCTCAAGGTTCAGGAATTCGTTGGCCGGAACGTTGTCCGGCAGCGTAAAGTCGTCGTGGGCCATGAGCATGGCGGGGAAGGTGAGGCAATGGAAGACGATGTTATCCTTCCCGATAAAGTGGACGAGTTCAGTGTCCTCGTCTTGCCAGTACGCCTTCCACTTGGTCGGCGCGTTGTGCTCAAGGGCCCATTCCTTCGTAAATGAGATATAGCCGATGGGCGCATCGAACCAGACGTAGATCACTTTCCCTTCGGCGTCGAGCCCGTGCCGCCCGGCCACGTCGGCCGGCACCGGCACGCCCCACGGCACGTCCCGCGTGATGGCCCGGTCCTTCAACTCATCGTCGAACCAGCTCTGGATCTGCCCCAACACGTTGTTCTTCCACTCCGGATGGGTGTCGATCCACTCTTCCAGCGCCGGCTGCATCTCCTCCAGCGGGAGGTACCAGTGGGTCGTCTCCTTCAGTTCCGGCGTCGCATCCGTAAGGGTACTCCGCGGGTTCTCCAGTTCCGTCGGACTTAACGTGGAGCCGCACTTCTCACACTGGTCGCCATAAGCCTCGTCGAACCCGCACACGGGACAGGTGCCGATGACGAACCGGTCCGCCAAAAACATCTCCGCCTCCGGGTCATAGAGCTGCTCTTCCGTTTTGAGGTTGAAGACATCCTTCTCGTCCAGCACCCGGAAGAAGTCCTGAGCGGTCTCCTCGTGGAGCTCGCTGGTCGTGCGGCCGTAGTAGTCGAAGCTCATCCCGAACCGCTCAAAGGACTCCTTGATCTGGGCGTGGTAGGTATCCACAATCTCTTCGGGCGACCGGTCCTCGCGAATGGCCCGCATGAGCACGGCCACGCCCATTTCGTCGGAGCCGCAGATGTAGGCTACGTCGCGCCCCTTCAGCCGCTGGTAGCGCACGAAGAGGTCGGCCGGCAGGTACGCCCCGGCCAGGTGCCCAATGTGAATGGGGCCGTTGGCGTACGGGAGCGCCGAGGTGACGAGAAGACGCTTGGAGGAGGAGGGGTCTGCCATCTTGAAAAGAAGTGCTTAGCTAGACGGTCGGATCGAAAGTCAACGTCGGTATTTCGTTTTGCGTATTTCGCTGTCAGTCCATGGCCTTACGGAATACGAAATACGCAATACGCATTAATTGAAGCTCACCCCATCCAACGGATCCCCCTCCTTCTTCCGAAGCGCCTCCTCTGCAAACCAGGCTTCCTCCACCTCCGTCGTCGTGTCCGGAAGGTCCTCGTGCGGCTTCTCGTAGCCCTCAATCTTCTTGAGCCACACGAGCGTCTTGGTACGCATGGTGCCGTCGCGCGCCTCAAACTCCACATTCTCCTCGCGAGCAGCACACGTGCCCTCTGCCTCCCCATACACGCCCCCGAGTTTGGGGTGGCGGAGCAAGATGCGCACGCGCTCGCCATAATCAAAGCGGCTGTCTTCAAAATCAGCGTCGCTGTACGTTGGCACGATCGTTCGTTAATCTTCGTGGGAAACGAGCACTCGAACGGGGTTCCGCGGGCACTTGACCCGCACCGAAGTATAAAAACCAGCGTGTGCATCTGCGTGTTCACCACCCGTGAGCCCCTCGTGAAAATGAACCGAATGGACGAGCCTTCCACTTTCCAGCGTGGCTTCCCGTGGCGAAAACGCCCTCGTGACTCCTGACATCCCTCTTCTTCCCCAACTCCAACGCATCCGTTGAAGGCACCCAAAACGATCGCACATGGCTGATTCCTCCTTTGCCCCCCGCACGGCCACCGTTGAGCGCACCACCGCCGAAACGGACGTAGCTGTAGATCTCACCCTGGACGGCGACGGCTCATACGACATCGACACCGGCGTCGACTTCTTCGATCACATGCTCGACCTCTTTGCCAAGCACGGCGGGCTCGACCTCACCGTGCGCTGCAACGGAGATTTGCACGTGGACGACCACCACACGGTGGAGGACGTGGCCATTTCGCTGGGGCAGGCGCTCAAGCAGGCTGTAGGCGATAAGGCCCATATCGCCCGCTACGGGCACGCCTACGTGCCGATGGACGATGCGCTCGCCCGAGCCGTCATCGACCTCTCCGGCCGGGCGTACCATCGGCTCGACGCGTCGTTTGAGCGAGAGACCGTCGGAGACCTCTCGACAGAAATGGTGTCGCACGTGTGGCAATCCTTCGCACATCACGCTGCCTGCAACCTGCACCAGACGGTCCTCCACGGCCACAACGCCCACCACAAGATCGAGGCGCTCTTCAAGGCCACCGCCCAGGCCCTGCAGGCCGCCCTCTACCGTAGCCCCGACCACGCCGAGGTGGCCTCCACCAAAGGAACGCTCTAGGGAGTGGCGAATAGCGAATGCAGAATGACGAATGGGAGCACCGGACGGGTTTCCCCTGTCGCACCTCCCGCCGAACGGAGAACGCTCAACACTCATGAACGCATAACGCCCAACATTCTATGCTGTCCGACGAAACGGTTGCTGTCATCGGTGCCGGAAACATTGGCCACGCCCTCATTGGGGGCATGATCGAAAGCAACCTCATCGCCCCCGACCACGTCATCGCCACGCGTCGCACCCAATCGGCCCTCGACGAGATGGCGGAGGAGTTTCCCGGCCTGCGCACGACGACCGACAATGTGGAGGCGGTGAAGGAGGCGACCGTCGTCATTCTCACCATCAAGCCCCAGAGCCGGGCCGAGGTCGTCACCAACATTCGCGATCACATTGAACGCGACGTGCTGGTGATGAGCGTCCTCGCCGGGATCACCACCGAGCGGCTGCAACTCGGCTTCGGGCAGGATCAGCCCGTGATTCGTGCCATGCCGAACACGCCGGCCCTCGTCGATGCAGGTGCTACCGCTATCACCGCGGGTACCTACGCGTCCGACGAGCACGTCGAAATGGCTCGCGAAATCTTCGAGGCCGTGGGCCAGGTCGTGACGGTCCCAGAAGAACACATGGACGCCGTCACGGGTCTATCCGGGAGCGGCCCCGCCTACGTCTATATGTTCATTGAAGCGCTGACGGATGCGGGGGTGAAGCAGGGACTGTCCCGGAAAGAAGCCGCCAAACTCTCAGCACAGACGGTGTACGGCGCAGCCAAGCTCGCCCTCGAAACGGGAAAGCACCCGGCCATTCTCCGTGACGAAGTGACGACCCCGGGCGGAACCGCCATTGCCGCCGTCTCGTCGCTGGAAGAGCACGGCCTGCGCACGATGCTCATCAACGCCGTGGGCACGGCCACCCAACGCTCAAAGGAGTTGAATGAAGAATGAGGGCAATAGCGAATTGCGAGTGCCGAGTTTCGAATTGGGAATTCGCGCACTGACCGTTGTCAACTCGCCATTCGAAACTCGAAATTCGACACTGTTATGCTCACCATCATCGACTACGGCATCGGAAACCTCCGCTCCATCGAAAAGGCCTGTCAGCGGGTGGGGGCGGACGTGCTCCGAACCGACGATCCGCAGGCCATTCGAGAGGCGGAGCGACTGGTGCTGCCGGGCGTGGGGGCCTTCGCTGCGTGCATGCATGAGGTGCGCGACCGGGACCTGGAAGGGCCAATCCTGGACGCCATTGCGGCCGGGACCCCCTTCCTGGGCGTGTGCGTAGGCATGCAGATGCTCTTCGACGCCGGCCACGAAAAGGGGGTCCACGAAGGCCTCGGGGTGTTGCCGGGTACCGTGGAGCACTTTCATGACGCCGACGGCGGGACGGCCGAGGATCTGGTCGTGCCTCACATGGGGTGGAACGCCATCGAGCCGACTCGCCCCCATCCGCTCCTGTCTGGGCTCGACGATCCAGCGTACGTCTACTTCGTGCACTCCTACCACCCCGTGGCGGAAAACGCGGACGACGTGCTCGCAACGGCCCACTACGGACACGACTTCCCGGCCGTCGTCCAGCGTGAGAACGTCCACGGCGTCCAGTTCCACCCGGAGAAGTCGCAGTCCGTCGGCCTCCGTCTGCTGGAAAACTTTGCCACCCTCCCCCGCCCGAAAATAGCAGCCTCCAACTGACCCCGGAAACCGCGACACCAGAACGGAAGAGCTTGCCCTCTTTGCCCAAACGCCCGCACTCAACGACATGGCTCTCGTCATCCCCGCCATCGATCTCCGCGACGGCCGCTGCGTGCAGCTTCACCAAGGCGATTACGAGGAAGAGACCGTCTACTTCGAGGACCCGGTGAAGATGGCCAAGCTGTGGCGCGTGCAGAACGCCCGCACCCTCCACATTGTGGACTTGGATGCAGCCCGAGGCGACGAGAACAACAACCGGCCCGTCATCCGCGAGATGTGCGACGCGCTCGACATTCCGATCCAGCTGGGCGGCGGCATCCGGACGCTGGAGCAGATCGAGGAGGCACTGGAGATGGGCGTCTACCGCGTGATTCTGGGCACGGCGGCCGTCCGCAACCCCGATCTCGTGGAAGAGGCGATTGAGAAGTTCTCGTCCAGCCGCATCGTGGTGGGCATCGATGCGCGAGACGGCGAGGTGCGCGTGCAGGGCTGGACGGAAGGCTCGGGCCTCGACGCCGTCGAGTTCGCTATGGACATGGAGGAGCGGGGCGTCCGACGCATCGTCTACACCGACATCAGTCGGGACGGGACGATGAGCGGGCCGAACGTGGAGGCCTACCGCACGATGGGCAGCCACCTGTCGAAGGCCAAAATCACAGCCTCGGGGGGGGTCGGTGGGTACGACGACCTCCTCTCCATCCAGACCCTCCAGTCCTACGGCGTCGACTCGGTAATTGTGGGCACGGCGCTCTACGAAAATCGCTTTCCCTGCCAGCAGTTCTGGGCCTGGCACGACAAGGACGACGTGGACCTCGACACCTTCTCCACCGCCGAACTCCGCCAACAGTCTTGACACGACTCGACCTACGAAGGCAGAGCCCCCTTCCATTCCGCATTCCCCACTCCGAATTCCTCATTCGCAATGCTCGCCAATCGCATCATTCCCTGCCTGGACGTAGACGAAGGTCGTGTCGTCAAGGGCATCAACTTCGTCGACATTCGCGACGCGGGCGACCCGGTCGAGCAGGCCCGCACCTACGACGCCGCCGGTGCCGACGAGCTCGTCTTCCTCGACATCACGGCCACGCACGAAGGGCGCGACATCATGCACGACGTGGTGCGCCAGACGGCCGACGAGGTCTTCATTCCACTCACGGTGGGCGGGGGGCTCCGCTCCGTCGAGGACATGCGCGCCATGCTCCACGCCGGGGCCGACAAGGTCGCGATCAATTCGGCTGCCGTCAAAGATCCCGAGCTCATCACGAGGGGAGCCGAGGCGTTTGGGAATCAGTGCATCGTCGTGGCCATCGACGCGAAGCGCGTCAACGACGACCCGCTGGAGTGGGAGGTCTTCGTTCACGGCGGCCGAAAGGCCACGGGCAAAGACGCTGTGGCGTGGGCGGAAGAGGCTGCTGAACGGGGCGCGGGCGAACTGCTCGTGACCTCTATGGACCGGGACGGGACGAAGGCCGGATACGACGTGGAGCTGTTGCAGGCGATTACCGAACGGGTGCGCATTCCAGTCATTGCCTCCGGCGGCGCCGGCACGCTCGATCACCTGCGCGACGGGCTGGAGACGGGAGGGGCCAGCGCCGTCCTCGCCGCCTCCATCTTTCACTTCGGCGAGTACACGGTCGGAGAAGCTAAGCAGTATCTGCGCGACGAGGGGCTCCCGGTCCGCCCGCCGTCGAATGATTGGAAAGAACGCTATGCCTGACCCCAATCCTCCCCCCACATCCCCGGCGCGTCTCCTGAAAGGAGCGGCGGTGCTCTTCGCCATTTTGGGCGTTTCGTTCCTGGTCTGGGTCGTCGACACGTGGCTGGACCACCCGGAGACCCGTGCCTCGCAGTTTGGGTTTGAGGCCCCGCTCTGGCCCGCCCTGGGCGGCTTCGTGCTGCTGGCCATCGTGGCCGTTGGCACGCTCTTCTGGCGAGCGGCCAAGCGGGTAGAAACCGGCGAGGACCTGTTCGGCCAGCGGCACCGTCGTCGCGCATCCGACTGGGAGGAGAATGGCGAAGCGTGAGACCGAGAGGCCTCAAGTTCCCTCTCTGGTCTCGTTCTGAAGCCGTTCGAAGAGGGACGTAAGAATGGACTTCGTCTCCTCGTAGATGCTCTCCTCTTCGCTCGCCCGGGGCCCGGCCACGTTGAGGAGGCGAACGTCATGATCTTCGCCCCACGCCCGAATCATCTCCACGGGCACCGGATCGGTGGTGCGGACGTGAAGAACCGCCCGGTCCTGTCGCTGGGCTTCTTTCAACGTGAGCGCCGTCCCCCCCTCCAGACTGCCCCTCGTGATGATGAGTGTGCCGTCGCTGTCGCGCACGTTCCACGCCGTGCGCTGCTCGTACGCCGTGGAGGGCGTTTCCGTCAATGGATAGCGCTCCGGAATGGGGCCGTCCTCGGCGCGCCGACCCTGGGGGCACCACCCGCCCACCGGAATCCCAAAGTCGAGTGCGGCGTCCAACGCCGCCCGATCCACGCCGGTCTGCCCGCCTGAAATCACTTTCCGTAGTCGCATGCTCGAGGGGGTTAAGGAATGACCAATGACTCCACCTGCCCTGAGTGTGTGAACCCGAAAGATCGAACCTTCACCTTCAGTCTCGGTTTCGGTTCCGCTGAACATTTTACGAACACTGCCGCCCTGTTCAATGCGTCTCTTCACGGCCCTCGACCTGCCCGATGACATCCGCGCTCAGTACGCAGACCTCCAGGCCCCGGCGGCGCTCGATGCCCAGTGGACCGACCCCCAGCAATTTCACGTCACGCTCCGGTTTATTGGCGATGTGGACACCGCCCAGGCAACCGACTACGAGGCGGCCCTCGCCTCGATCGAGGCCCCAACAGCCGAGTGCGTGCCGTACGGTCTCAGTGTGCTCCCGTCTCGCCGCAATCCCAGCGTCCTCATCGTCGGGCTGGAACGACGGGCACGCCTCCTGTCGGTCTACCAGTCCGTGACGGACGCGCTGGAGGAACAGGGGCTGGAGCCTGAATCCCGCAAGTATCGCCCCCACGTGACACTTGCCCGACTCGACGATCTCTCTGCGGAAACGGTACACCGATTTCTCTCCGAACAGGAGCCGGAGGAGCTTCCGTCCTTCACGGCGGACGCAGTGCATCTCTACGAGAGCACGCTTACGCCAGAAGGCGCCATACATGAGCGACGGGCCTCCTTCTCGCTGAACACACCGGTGGATTGACGTCTAATTGTTCAAACTTTCGCTTTTTCCGCAGCATACTCCTGCGGCCTCATTCGTTCGTTCCAGTGTTCTTTTCAACCGCCCCTCTCCCTCTGATGGCCCGGCTCGTCTCTTCCGTACTCGTTGTGCTGAGCATACTCGTCCCCCCAACCATGGCCCAGCCGACCTTGTCGGACGTTCAGCAGGCCTACCGCGGCCTTGAGGGCCTGCAGGCCTCCTTCACGCAGGCCATCAGCTCCGAATTTGCGGGAGACACGACGCGCGTGGAGGGATCGGTCCTGCTCTCCGGCAACCGGTACCGCGTACAAACGCCCGACCAGACCGTCGTGACCAACGACAGTACCACGTGGATCTACACCCCTGCCGATAGCCAGGTCGTCGTAAACGATTCGGACCAAGGAGCCTCCACTGTGACTCCGGAAACGTTCCTCACGGCGTCCGCAAACCAGTATTCGGTACAATCCTCATCGGCCGCAACCCGGCTTGGCACGTCCCACTGGAAACTCGAGATCACTGCGACCGATTCGTTGGCACGGTTCCGGAATGCAACACTCTGGGTGCGCCAGTCCGATCAACTCGTGACGCGGATGCAGGCGGAAGACCAAAACGGATCGACACTGGATCTTCGCCTCACGGACATATCCGTCAATCCCGACGCGCTCCGACAGAACGATCCCTTCACCTATTCCCCGCCCCCGAACGTCGAAGTGATTGACCTCCGCCGCCAGTAGCCCCACTCGGCCCGAAACACATCCCCAGTCGAAAAGGAAATTGCATTTCGACCGGTGGGACGAACGTCTCTTGAGATCTTCGTTTTCCTTCTCTAACCGACGCTCACTGTCGTGACGCTGTTCACTCGTCGCCGTCTTCTACAGGTTGGTAGCTTCGTCCTCGCCGGGGGCCTCCTCGCCTTGGCCCTTTACGGCGTCGATCTCGACGAGATGTGGGCGGCATTCCGGAAGGCGGACTGGCGGTGGCTCGTGCCGCTCGTCGTTCTCGTGCTGGGCAGCAATCTCTTCCGGGCGTGGCGGTGGCAAATCCTCATCGATGCCCTCCCCACAACCCCCGACTTCGCGTCCCTTGATGGAAAGGACCCGACGACCTCGAATACCCTGGAGGCCTCATTCTCGTCCATCATGATCGGGTACATGGTCAATTACGTGGCCCCCCGTATGGGCGAAGTGGCCCGTACGGCGAACCTGGCTGCCCGATCCGACTACCGGTTCAGCAGCCTCTTCGGGACGGTCGTGTCGGAGCGCATCTTCGACACGGCGGTGCTCGGCCTCGCGCTCCTAAGTGCCATCGGCCTCTTGTTTGACCGCCTATCCGTGCTTCGAGAGCAATTTTTGGGGCCGGCGTGGCAGACGCTCTCTTCCCTCCCCCTTGGATGGGTGGTCGGGGGCCTCGCCGGGACCCTCCTCCTTCTGAGCGGCACGGCCCTGTTTCTACAGTACAGCCTGTCTCGGGACGAGTCGGTCCTTGCTCAATTCTGGGCGGATCGCGTGAAGCCAACCCTTCTGTCATTCAAGGAAGGCATGCGTACACTTCTCTCTTCCCCTCGTCGAGGGGCCATTCTCCTATCCACCGTCGGAATGTGGACCGGATACCTGCTGATGGCCTACATCCCGTTCCGCATGCTCGACCTCGCGGCCCCGCACGGCATCGGGCTCGTGGACGCCTGGTGTCTCATGGCCATCGGAGCCCTCGGACTGCTGGTTCCCACCCCCGGCGGCATTGGATCGTATCATTACATCACGACCGAAGCGCTCGTCCACCTCTATGGCGTCCCGGAAGCATCGGCGTTCACGTACGCCGTACTCACGCACGCCGCCCAGTTTGTCTTCTATATCCTAACCGGCGGCATCGCCCTCCTCTATCAGGGCACGGGCTTCGACACCCTCTCGGTCAACCGCTCGGATTCGCCGTCCATGGAACCGTCGAAGACCTAAGAGTCCGTCTATGAAGATGACTCCACAGGGCTGGATCGTCCAGCGGGGGTTCTACGAACAGGAAGAAGCAATCTCATAGGGTACCTCCCTCAACTTCGTGATTTTTAGCAGTTCCCTATCGGGATAATCAGGGAGCGACCCCCACCGAACCGACTTCATAGACGCACTCTAACGACGGGGCTCGCCGACGAGCTCTTACGAGGCCCGCCCGGCGCACGGGCACAAATTCTCCCGGTCCGTTACATTTTGCCGCTTCGTTTCCGGAAATGTACAGCCTCAATCCGGGACCTCGTGCAGCCGACTTCGTATTATCGTTCGCGGCGCAATTTTTGTACGTAGATGCGCCTACACGACCCGAGCGGGGATGAACCATCTTGTATTTCCTCGAGTTCTCCCTCACGCTCGCGATCTGTGCTCTGGCACCGAAAGGTGACCGTCATTGGTACTCCACTCTCCACATTCCCTTTTACATCCAACAATCTATTATGGCTCAAAGCAGTCAAACAAGAAATCAAACGTCAAGCAACGATTCGACCGCCGACACTCTCGATGTGAAGGCGGCCATTGATGAACTCACGAAAATCGACGGGGCCATTGGGGCCGCTATCGTCGACTACGAGTCCGGAATGACCCTGGGCACAGGCGGTGGGCGCAATCTCGACATGGAATTGGCCGGGGCCGGCACCACTGAGGTCGTCCGTTCGAAGAAAAATATCATCCACGATCTGGGGATTGACGACGAGATCGAAGACATTCTGATCTCGCTGGAAGGCCAATACCATCTCCTCCGGATGTGTGAGAAACACGACGACATTTTCATGTACGTCGTGATCGATCGGAGCCAGGGCAACCTGGGACTGGCACGACGGAAGATCGACCAGATCGACAAGAAGCTCGAGCTCTCATAGATGGTGGTCTCTTCCAAAAACGTCCGACAGGACAGACGTTTTTTCAGACATCCTGAGTAGCGCAATCCTGGGACCGTCTGGATCCACCTCCGGACGGTCTTTTTTCTTATTGCCCCCCTTGTGCGTGTTTGCTACCACCTGTAAATCGTGAGCGTACGCCCCGGCTGTCGCTCCTCGATTCAACTCTTGCGTAACGGCGTCAAATTGTTGGAACAGATGTCAGAGTCTTGATCTTGAATCGCTCCGCGAAATGGATGCCAACAGACCGGGTTGCCCACCAGTGATCTTGCACAACGACTCTGGCGGTTTCAAGCGTCGATCACCCGGTGCCACAATCGTCAGCGTTTGCTGGCAGCGGTCGATCCCGAGCACATTCCGCGCAGGAGATACAGACGGAAACAGCGTCACGATCTCTGCGATTTCTCGCGTTTCAGTTGTGCAAGCCCACTAGAATTTCCGTTTGGCAGCATCCGAGTGAGTGGACCTCGGGTGTCGCCGCCGTTTCTCTTTCTTGCCTTCCAGGCTTCCAATGCCCCCTTCGGATTCTATTTTGTCTATTGCGAGAGACAAGAGACGTCTGGAGGCGCTCCACCGCTACGACATCCTGGATACAGATCCGGAGCCGGCCTTTGATCGGATTGCGACGCTAGCGGCCCACCTCTTCGAGGCCCCCATCGCAATGGTGAACTTTCTTGACCGGGACCGACAATGGTCCAAAGCGACAGTGGGGCTGGATCAAACCGAAACGGGTCTAGACGTGTCGATCTGCCTCCACACGATTGCAACTCAATCTCGGATGGTCGTCGAAGACTTGGCCACGGACGAGCAGTTTCGAGAGAACCGGTACGTGAAGAATTTTGGACTTGCCTTCTACGCCGGTGCCCCCCTCATCACACCTGATGGGTATTCCATCGGGACGCTCTGTGTGCTGGACTTCGAGCCTCGTGCCCCCTCAACGAAGGTGCTGGACCGCCTGTCGGACCTCGCGTCTATGGTCGTCGACGAACTGGAGCTTCGCCGCGAAAACGCCCAGCGCCAGCGGACGGAAGCGGCCCTTCGGCGGAGCCAGGAGAAGTACAAGAGCCTGTTCGAAGGGGCAGGCGACGCGATTCTCGTCCACGACCTCAATGGACGCATCACGGACGCGAATGCTCGGGCCACCTCTCTCTTTGGCCGCGAGCAGTACAACTGGCACGACCTCCACATTTCCAACCTCCTTCCCCCCGACCACGAAGAGGTCCCTCGCCAGATGATGGACCAGTTGCGGAAGGGGTCAGAGTTTGAAGTGATCACGGAGCTGGTTGGACAGAACGACACTCGATTTTGGGCGCAGGTCACGTCCACGCCCGTCGAGGTCGACGATCACACCATCGTCCGATGCCGGATCCGCGACGTGACGAGTCAGCGTCGGGCAGAGCGGCTGCAGAAGGTTCAGTCGGCTCTCTTCCGACGCATGACGGAAGGAGACTCGTTGGAGACGGTGCTAGACCACATCGTCCGATTCGCGGAGCAGGAACTTCCAGGTGCACTCGTGTCGATTCTGGCCCGGGAGGGCGACCAGCTTCGTCATCGAGCGGCCCCCAGCCTGCCAATAGCGTTTGTAGACGCCATCGACGGCGTAGAGATCGGGCAGCGCGCCGGAAGCTGTGGCACGGCGGCCTTCAAAAACGAGGAGGTTTTGGCAGAAGACATTCAGACCGACCACCGATGGGCCGATTTCCGAGCCCCGGCCGACCGGGCTGGACTTCGATCGTGCTGGTCCTGCCCCATCCGGGGAACGGACGGAACCGTTCTCGGCACATTTGCCCTGTATTCCCGAACGCCGCGTCGCCCCTCGTCCGATGAGCAGCAACTGGTTCGGCGTCTCGCACACGTGGCGAGCGTGGCCTTCGAGCGAGAGCAGGCCCAGGCCGAGTTGCTGCGGAACCGCACGCTGCTGGAACAGGCAGAGCAGACCGCACAGGTGGGCGGGTGGCAATACGTGGTGGACGACAACATCCTGCACTGGACGGAGGAGACCTACCGTATTCACGGCCTTTCTCCAGATGAGGAGGTTTCCGTAGAGGAGGCGGTCAACTTCTACGTCCCGGACGATCGCCGCACCATTCGGTCTCACATCGGTCGACTTCTCGATGAGGGGGGGGAGTACGACGTGGAATTGCAACTCCAAACCGCCGATGGGCGTCAACGGTGGGTGCGCACGATTGGGAAGGCGCTTCCGGACACTGGGCCGACGGAACGCCTCGTCGGGGCAATTCAGGACATCACCAGTCGAAAGGAGAAGGAGCAGGCCCTCCGGGAGGAGCGGGACCGGTTTGCCACGCTCTTCCAGAACCTCCCAACCCCCGTGGTCCACGGCGTGTCTAAGGAAAACGAGTTCATCGTATGGACCGTCAACGACGCGTTCGAGTCGGTCTTTGGATACAACGCAGAGGAGGTGAGAGGCAAGGACCTGCACGAGATTATCGTGCCCGACGACGAGGTCGACGAGGCCGTGGATTTAGGACAGCAAGCCCTCGAGCAGCGCTCGGTGCAGTCCGAAGTGCAGCGCCTCACAAGAGACGGGCCACGTGATTTTGACGTCCAGGTCGCCTCCCGAAAGCAGGAAGACGGCCCGCCGGAAACGTATGCCATCTACACCGACATTACGCGCCGCAAAGAGCGGCAGCGCCAACTCCGCCTCCTGGAGGCCGCAATTGAACACAGCCGTCTTCCGGTCCTGATCACCGAAGCGGCCCCGATCGACGAGCCCGGCCCCCGACTGGTGTACGCAAATCCAGCAGTCACGGAAGTGACCGGATATGACATCGATGAGATGATGGGCCAGAGCCCACGGATGCTGCAGGGCCCGGACACGAGCCGGGCGGTGCTGGATCGGATCCGCCAGGCCCTTGAAAACGATGAGCCCATCCGGACTGTCATCCGGAATTATCGAAAGGATGGAGAGCCGTACTGGAATGATATCTTCATCGCACCGGTACGCGACGATTCCGGCACCGTCACGCATTACGTCTCAATCCAAGATGACGTGACCGAGCGGATCCGGCGTCGGGAGGAGTTGCGTGAGGCAAAGGAAGCGGCCGAAGAAGCGGCCCGGATCAAGTCGGCACTGCTGTCGAACATGAACCACGAGTTTCGAACGCCCCTCACCTCCATCATCAGCTTCTCGGAAGTCATCCGCGACAAACCAGAACTCGCCAGCGATTTTGCGGATCGGATTCTGGGCGGGGGACGGCGTCTCCTCCAGACCCTCAACACGGTGATGGATTACGCAGAGCTGGAGGGCAACCACGTCTCGGCCACCCCTACGCTGTTCAACCTGGGAGACGTCGCCACGTCGGTCGTTGACAGCTTTCGAGACCAGGCCGCCCGGAAGGACCTGACGCTCGACGTGTACGAACCGGAGGGCCCAGTTACGGCGGAGTTGGACCGGCACCTCGTTGAACGAATCCTCACCCACCTTGTGAGCAATGCTGTGAAGTTCACGGAAGAAGGATCGGTCACAGTCCGCCTGTTACATCCCGACGACCACGTACAAATTGAGGTGGAAGACACTGGCATCGGGATGGATCCCGACGTCCTTCCCCGCCTATTCGACGAGTTTGCTCAGGCGTCCAGCGGATACGACCGCACCCACGAGGGCAATGGGCTCGGCCTCACGATTGTGAATCGAATTTTGGAGCACGTCAACGGTTCAATTGATGTCGACACCGCGCCAGGAGAGGGCACCTGCGTGACCGTCTGTCTCCCTACGGAACGGGCTGCCCCCCACGGCATCGACCCTTCAACAGAGGAGCACTCCCTCGATCAATCCACCAAGTAGTTCCGGCGGGGTCACGAATCATTCGGAAGTGCGAACGCGACGTACGCATCCCCAGAGTCCGTGCCGAGCTTTCCTCCCCCGCACGCAATGACCAGGTACTGCGTACCGTTCCTCTCGTAAATGCTAGGCGTGGCGAAGCCCGCCGCCGGAAGCTCTGCACTCCACAACACCTCTCCCGTCCGCTGGTGAACGGCGCGAATCTTCCGGTCGAGCGTAGCAGCAATGAACACGACGCCGCCGGCTGTGGCTACCGGACCGCCGTAGTTTTCGGTGCCGGTCGGCGGAATGCCCTGTGCCGATAATTCCGGATAGGTCCCCAACGGAATTCGCCAGAGGGACTCTCCGGTATTGAGGTTGATCGCATTCAAGGTACCCCACGGCGGGCTCACGGCCGGATAGCCCTCCGGCGTGCGGAATTTCTCGTACCCGGCCATTACGTAGGGCGACTCGTTGGGACGTGTCTCGTCTACCCGCATCGTATCCGGGTCGAGGCCGTAGTGCTCTCGCTGGAACAGGAAGTTGATAATCGCTTTCTCCTTCCCCGCCGAGAGATAGTCGAAGCTCGGCATCATGCGCCGCCCGTTGCGGATGAGGTCCCTGATCTCCCGCGGATCGTACCGCTGGTCGGCATTCACCAGCGACGGAAAATCGCCCCCGCCCGTTCGCTCCGGTCCGTGGCACGCCATGCAATGGGTCCGGTAGGCCTGCCGTCCCACCGCAAAGGGACCGCCGGCCACGGAGGCCTCATCGTCCTCAGTCCCGGTAGGCAGCATGGTCATAATCCAGGGCACCTCGTTGCTGTTGACGAAGAGGACGTCGGAGGTCGGATTGAAGGCACTGCCCCCCCATTCGGCCCCGCCGTCGAATCCCGGAAACATCAGCGTACCTTGCAACGACGGCGGCTCGAACATGTTATCGCGGTTTAAGCTCTGGAGCTGGGAGCGGAGCACGGCCTGGACGCTGTCCGAAACGTAAGGATTGACGTCCGCCGGGGTCATCTTTTGTCGCACGAAGGGCTCGGGCGTCGTTGGCATCGGCTGGGTGGGCCACGGCTCCTCTCCCTGGAGCGGGCTTTCGCTCGGGACCGGCCGTTCCTTCACCGGAAAAAGCGGCTCGCCCGTCTCGCGGTGGAAGAGGAAGACAAATCCTGTTTTCGTGGTCTGCGCCACCGCATCGACCAGCTTGCCGTCGTGCTCCACCGTGACCAGGCTCGGCGGGGAGGGCAAATCCCGGTCCCAGAGGTCGTGGTGGACGGTTTGATAGTGCCAGATGCGCTCCCCCGTTGCCGCATCGAGGGCCAGGAGCGAGTTGGCAAACAGGTTCTTCCCCTTCCGATTTCCGCCGTAGAAGTCGGGCGACGCCGAGCCGGTGGGCACGAAGACGATCCCCCGCTCCCGGTCCACCGACATCCCCGCCCAACTGTTGACCCCGCCGACGCGCTGCCAGGCCGTCGAGTCCGCCCAGGTGTCATGGCCAAATTCCCCGGGCCGCGGGATCGTGTGGAAAGTCCATTCGAGATCGCCCGTGCGAACGTTGAAGGCCCGGATGTCGCCCGGCGCCGCATCGGCCCCTTCGGACACTCGCGAGCCAATAATCAGCAGATCCTCGTAGATGACGCCGGGCGAGGTGGCCGACACGTAGAGGTCCTCTGCACGCCCGCCGAGTCCCTGTTTGAGATCGGCCCGCCCATCGGTGCCGAACGACTCCACCAGGGAGCCGTCCGATGCGTCGAGAGCGAACAAGGTCGACCCCGCCGTGAACAGAATTCGTCCCGTACCGCCGTCGCTCCAATAGGTGACGCCGCGGTTCGCATTCAGGCCCAGATTCACGTCTAGAGAGTCGGAGAGCGGGTCAAACGTCCACTGCTCGTCCCCGGTCGCTGCATCCACGGCAATCACCTTCAACTGCGGAGATGTCCCGTACAGCGTGCCCTTTACGACGATGGGATTTGCCTGAATCTGCGAGTTGTCCGTCGCATCGCCGGTGTGGTACGTCCAGGCCCGTTCGAGCTGGTCGACGTTCGTCGTGTCAATCTGCGTCAGGGACGAGTAGCGGATCGACGACGGGCCGCCTCCGCGTGCTCGCCAGTGCTCGTGCTCTGACGACGGGTCGGGCGAACCGCAGCCAGCAACGAGTAGCAGGATCAGAGCCAAGACGGCCTGTAGCGTCCCGGAGGAATGAACCATCATGCTGTACGGTGTGAAACGGCAGACGACGCACAGAGAAATGTAGCGGAGGGCGTTCCGAGAATCCAAGAACACGAGCCTCAGCCTTCTTCGGGGTTCCGCGGAAACCTGCAGATGTCCGCTCGTATGGAGGGGTCGAGTTTCTCTTTCATCCATTTCTGAGATCGTGACCGACGACACCGTAGAGGAATTGACCGCCGCCGTAGAGACCTGCAACGAGGCCCGAAGCGAATTGGAGACCGCCCTCGACGCAGCAGAGGCCGCCGGAGGAGACGAGGAAGAACACCTGCAGGCCGTTGCGACGGCCCTGGAAACCTGGCGGGATGGACAGCGCAGATTTATCCAAACCGTCGAGGCGTCGGAGGCGTCGGACGTGGCGACGGCCGCCATGCTGCTGAAGATGAATCACGGCATCGACTCGACGAATGCTCGCCGGGGACTGCCGGGCGTACACGTGGACGGGACCGACCAGCCCTTCGATCTCGACACGACCGGGACGCGCGGCACTGTCCTCACCACCGCCGCGATGGAGTACGTCACGCCCCCAGAAGAGTAACCCTTTCCCCTATTGACGTGAACGATGCACCCGGCACGTACGCGCTCTTCCTCCGTGCGGATACGGAGCAGACGATCGAGGTTGGAGCGTTGGGCACCATGCGTGTATCCCCGGGAACGTACGTGTACGTGGGAAGCGCTCTCGGACCGGGGGGGCTCGCGGCGCGCGTCCGACGGCATGCACGCGGGGACGGCACCCTCCACTGGCACGTCGACTACCTGCGGGCCGTTACCACGCTGTCGGCCGTCTGGTACACCTACGATGCGGAACGACGGGAATGTGTCTGGGCTGCCCATCTCCGCCGGCACCCGGATTCCACAGTCCCGCTGGAGGGATTCGGGGCTTCCGACTGCGAGTGCGCATCCCACCTCGTCGCAGTGAATCCCGCCCCATTGTTTGCTCGCTTTCAGCAGCAGATGCAAACCGAAATCGCAGAACACAGCCCCATCTACCGGCACGAGCTGTCGGATTAATTCCGAGCCCGTAAAACCCCGCCCCAGGTTGCGACGTAAGGGAACTGTCGAGACGTACTTACGACCGAGCCCGCTACGCCTCCAAACTCCCCGTGCCGCCTGTGGCTTCTGTTTCTTGTCGTTCTTTCTGGTGCCGCCGCCTTCTGCTGCTCGCCGTGCTGACCGGTGGGCTGATGTTCAGCCTCTCCCCCTCGCGCTCCATCGCCGTGCAGGCGGAGACGCCCTCGGCGTCGGACTCTACGCTGTTTGCGGGTGACTGGGTCGGCACGCTGAACGTGGCCGGAACCGAGCTGCGAGTGGTCTTCCGACTTCAAACGGACGGAGACGGCAATCTCGTAGGAAGCATGGACAGCCCCGACCAGGGCGCCTCGGACATTCCCATCGGGGCGGTTCTCGTTCGCAATGATACGTTGCGGCTCAAGGTCCCCTCCATTGCTGGGGCGTACGCGGGGGTCTACAGCGACAGCTCGGACGCCCTCGAAGGGGTGTGGATTCAGGGCGGACGACGACTGCCCCTCACACTGAACCGCACAGGCAACGCCCCAACAGTGCGCCGTCCGCAGGAGCCCAGCATGCCGTTGCCGTACGACAGTGAAACCGTCTCCTTCCGCAACGACGAGGCAGGCATCACCCTGCGGGGCACCCTCACGCGTCCCGACACGACGGCACAAGTGCCGGGCGTAGTGCTGGTCGCCGGGTCCGGCCCCAGCGACCGCAACGCCACCATCATGGGACACAAGCCATTCCTCGTTCTTGCCGATGCCCTTACGCGCCGCGGGTACGCCGTCCTCCGGTTCGACGAGCGGGGCACAGGCTCCTCGGGAGGCACGCAGGCCGGCGCCACGAGCGCCGACTTCGCTACCGACGTAGCGGCGGCGGTGGAAACCCTGGCCCAGCGGCCCGAGGTTTCCTCCGGCAACGTCGGCATCCTCGGTCATAGCGAAGGGGGCCTCATTGCCCCGATGGTCGCTACGATGGATGCCCCCGTCTCTTTCATCGTCCTGCTGGCCGCCCCCGGAGTGCCGGGCGACGCCATTCTTGCCGATCAACTGGACCGCCGCATTCGCAGTCGGGGTGCCAGCCGCCGCATCCGGGCGCTCCAGCGCGGCACCCAGGAGCGCATTTTCGAGATCCTGAAGCAGGACGCCGACTCGGCCACGATCGCCAGTCAGCTACAGAAGGTGATGATTCAAACTCGGGGCATCAGCGGAGACGAGATGATCAACCGCGAAATTAACCGCCTGATGGATCCCTGGCTTCGGTTCTACATCTCTCACGATCCGCGTGAGCCTCTTCGGAAGATCGACCTTCCGGTGCTGGCGCTAGCCGGGGCCAAGGACCAACAGGTCGCCCCTGATACAAACCAGACGGCGATTGCGGAGGCATTGAACGCTTCCCAGAATCCCAACGTGACGGTTCGCACGCTCGACGGCCTCAATCACCTGTTCCAGACCGCCGACACGGGCGCGCCGTCGGAGTACGGCCGGATTGAGGAGACCTTCGACCCTGAGGCCATCGACGTGATTGCCGACTGGCTGGATGAGAAGGTTGCCCAACCGACCCCATGATTCATGAAACGTAATTCCCCCTCTCCTCCAAGCCCCGCCCGCCCTTGGGGCCTGGAAGGATCGGCGTACAACCATCCGCCCCCCACCGGGATTAATTTCCCTGGAGTTGAAAGCGCACTGGCAGGGTCATCTGAACGTTTACGGGTTCGTCGCGCTGGCGGCCCGGTGTACAGTCAAGTTTCTGGACGGCCTCCACAGCCGCCTCGTTCAACATGGGGTGCACGCCTTTCGTAACGGTCGGCTCTGAAACATTACCGTCGTCCGTCACGACAAACTGCACAAAAACAGTCCCCTGCAGCCCCGCCTCCCGCGCAACCTTGGGGTAGTTGAGGTGTCTCTGGATCGATTTCACCCCACCGCAATCGGGCTTCTGCTCGACGGCCACGAAAATCTCTTCTTCGTCCTCCTCTTGGTCCTCTGTGGGGCCACGGTCAGTGTACCCTTTCGAGGGGGGAACTCCCGTCGTGTCCTGTCCCACGTCGAGGGCATCATTCAGATCGAGGGACGCGTCAAAGTTCACCTGCTCCTGTTCGAGCACGCGATTGTTGGGCACTTCCACCGTCACGGAGGGCGCCGGAGGAGCGGGTGTCTTCGCCTTTTGCCTCGTCTGCTGCACCTCTTCGACGTTCACCACTTCCTGTCGCTCCAACCGGACGTTGAACTCCTCTTCCGGCGTCCAGCGAAACTGAAATGCTAATACGAGCATCAGGAGGGCAAGCACTAGTCCCACCTCAAAACGGACGACGTATCGCGAACGTTGGTCGACAATTCGCTGAATGGGGGTCATGGGATTATGGGGGCATGATCAGTGGGACGGCGAACATGAGCGGGCATCTGTACAGTGGGTTTGCACGTGTGGATTGAGTGCGAAAGCTCATTACATCTTCTTCAGGATCTCCTACGCGCAGGACGTTGAGATGGATGTCTCGATACCCCCAGAAAACCGAAGGGACCCATCCCGGGAAAGTTTGACCGCGAGTGTAAGCGTTCCCCCCACGCGGTGCCCCCCCGTGCATCGCAGCAAGCAAGGGGGGAGCTCTAGTTCGTCATGATCCCATTTCTACACCTGACGCCTTCCGCTCGACTGCGCAAGTGGTGCGTCAAGTTTTCCATGTCGAGTCGAGCGTTGGTCGACGGGTTGTACTCAGGCCATTAAAGCAGTATTCAGCCCAACGCGTCCAATTCGGTACCTGAAACCTTCGGTTTGACTGACCACTAAAACTGCTCTAGCCGAAAGCGGACCGGCAAGGTCATGAGCACCTTCACGGGCGTGCCGCGCTGCTTTCCTGGGGTGCACGTGAGTTGCTGCACCGCCTGAAGGGCCGGCGTGTTGAAGATGGAGTGGTCGCTCTTCAAGACGATTGGATTGGTGACAGCACCGGTTTCATTGACCACAAACTGGACGTAGACGGTTCCCTGCACCCCGGCCCGCTCCGCAATGCGCGGATATTCGAGATTCTCCTGCAGCGACCCAATCCCGCCGCAGTCCGGACGGGTCTCAACCGCTACAAAAATCTCTTCTTCTATTCCCTCCGGTGCCTCGCTCGGCTCTTCCGGCGGCGGAAGAGGCGCCTGGCCAACGTCGAGGGCCACGTCCAGATCGAGAGACGCGTCAAAGTTCAGTGCCTCCTGTTCAATGACCTGATTGTTGGGGACTTCTACGGGCACGGCAGGCGGGGGAGGCAGGGGCACGTCCGTCTCCTGCTCCGTTTGCTTGATCTCTTCCAGCTGAACAATTTCTTGTCGCTCGAGAGCGACCCGAATCTCATCGCTCGGCGTCCAGCGAAACTGGAAGGCCAGCCCCACAATGAGTAGGGACATGAGGAGCCCAATTTCGAGATAGAGGGAATATCTTTTTCGGTGATCTACACCGGGCATTTTGTAGGGGATCATGGCGCTCTAGCGATCGAGGGTCGAAGGGGCGGAGATGGACGTTGCTGCACGAGAACCTGGGGGCGTTTGCTGGAATGGTGGTGTGCAACAAGGATATGCTCTGCCGACGCTCACAAGTGCGCGGTTGCCCCGCATCCCAATGCCAGGGATTCCCTCATGTCTCTTTGATCAGTCAGCCGCGAACGAGCCCCGTTCTTTCGTTTCCGGTGGGTCAGGCAGTGGACGGGTGCCGCCCGCTCCGTGGAAATGGAGTGGTGGGACCTCCCAACGAGTCAGCTCTGAGCGTTCGCGAAGGCCGCAGATTCACGTGCGAGAAAAGAGGACTCGATCAAGCGTCAGTGGGGAACGCCGTTGCCCCCATCATGCCCCAGACGAGGTCGAACCGGTAGCGAAACGGGCCGGACACGTCGAACGAGGCTTCGTTCAACAGGCCCTCTAGCTCAGAAAGGGTATAGCACGCATCGTACGCCGGGTCGACGTACGACAACACCACGTCCATGAGACGACAGGTCCAAAAGTCACGGCACCAATCAAGGATCACCAGCCGTCCGCCGGGCACGAGTACTCGGCGCGCTTCCCGCAGTACCTGACGCGGATGGGTGAAGTAGTGAAACGTGTTGGCACAGACGACGACCTCAAATCGATCCTCCGCAAAGGGGAGGTCGTGAGCATCCGCCTGTTCGAATCGAACGTGCGGGTGATGGCCGAGCTTGGCCCGCGCACGGTCGAGCATAGACGGCGCGAGATCGACGCCAACAATGTGAGGGGGATTCGGGCGGTTTACCATCCGACGCGCGAGCTCGCCGGTCCCACATGCCAGATCCAGAACTCGTTCATCCGCTTCGACCTTCGCCGCCTGCTGGAGGACGGGAAGGGTCTGATTCATGTAGCGGGTCCAGAACAGGTCGTACACTCGGGCCCAAGCGTCGTACTGCGTCTTTACCTTTGGGTCCTGTCGACCTTGGAACCGCTCCGAGACCATGGAAATCTC
>JAHENZ010000050.1 GCA_018609755.1 Salinivenus sp.
CACTAGTGGGCTTGCACAACTGAAACGCGAGAACTCGCAGAGATCGTGACGCCACCGATCCGTGAATAAGTTTCTGAAGTTTGGTTTCGATTTTAGCTGCGCACGGTTCTCAACAGGCTGAAAAAAGTCGTTTAGGTACGTTCTCACGGATCGGTATTTCCGTCTGTATTTCCTGGGCGGAATCTGATCGGGATCGACCGCTGCCGGCAAACGGGGACGATTGTGGCGTCAGGGAACCGACGCTCGAAACCGTCAGAGTCGTTGTGCAAGGTCACTAGAGACCGGACTTCGGTCCCTCGTATCCTGCTGCGACGGAGTGCCGAGATCGTTTATGCCCTCGTTCGACCTCACACTGCTGGACGGTCTGATGGTGGGGGTGTACGTGGTCGTCATCGTCGGGATCGGCCTCTACGTGTCCCGGCAGCAAGAGTCGACGGACGACTATTTTCTGGCCGGGCGGTCCCTTCCCTGGGCCGTGATTGGGTTCTCACTGTTCGCCACGAACATCTCCACGAGCAGCCTCGTGGGCATGGCGGGCGATGCCTACGCCTACGGCATCGCGGTCTACAACTACGAGTGGATGGCGGTCGTCGTCCTTATTTTGTTTGCCCTCTTCTTTCTGCCGTTCTACCTCCGGTCCCAGGTGTTTACGATGCCGGAGTTTTTGGAGCGGCGCTTCGACGCCCGGTCGCGGTACTACGTTTCCGCCGTCACCATCACCGGCAACATTCTCATTGACACGGCCGGGGCGCTATACGCGGGCGCACTGGTCATCCGGATTCTGTTTCCGGGATTCCCGATCTGGCAGGCGGTTGCCATCCTCGCGGTGCTCTCTGGGCTCTACACGATCACCGGCGGGCTCAAAGCGGTGGTATACACCGACGTCATCCAGGCGGTGCTGCTGATTGGGGCCTCCTCCGTGGTGAGTGTCATGGCCTTCAATCGGGTAGGGTCCTGGGCGGCCGTGACGGAGGCAACGCCCCCAGACATGCTCAGTCTCATCCAGCCCATTGGGGATCCGGTGCTGCCCTGGCCCGGACTGGTGACGGGCGTGTTTCTGCTGGGGGTGTACTTCTGGGGGACCAACCAATTCATCGTGCAGCGGATCCTGGCGGCTAAGAACCTGAATCATGGGCGGCGCGGCGCCCTATTTGCCGGCCTCCTCAAGCTCCCAATCCTCTTCATCATGGTCCTGCCGGGCACCTTTGCGCGGGCCCTCTACGGTCCCGAGGCGCTGGCGCAGGCCGACAAGGTGCTCCCGACGATGATGTTTGACCTGCTGCCTGTGGGCGTTCGAGGGATCGTCCTCGCCGCGCTCGTCGCCGCCATCATGTCGAGCGTGGATTCGACTCTCAACTCCGCGTCCACGCTCATAACGATGGACTTCGTAAAGAAGCTCCGACCTGGGGCCAGCAATCGTCTCCTCGTGATTATTGGGCGGTGTGCAACCGGCTTCTTCATGCTGCTGGCCGCCGCCTGGGCGCCGTTCATCCTCAATTTCCCGTCCCTGTGGCAGTACCTTCAGACGGTTCTCGCATATCTGAGCCCTCCGGTCGTCGCGTGTTTTGTCTTCGGAGTTTTTTGGGCCCGGGCCAACCGGCACGGGGCACTGGCGGCCCTCATCGTGGGGCACGGGGTGGCCGTGGCGCTTGCCCTGGCCAACTGGCAGATCCCTGGGGTCGACATTCAGTTTCTCTACGTACCGCCGCTCGTGTTTGCCGTGAGCGCCGTCGTGATTGGGGTCGTGAGTTTGGCCGGGGATGCTCCCGATCCCGCGACGGTTGACGAATACACGTGGACCCTTTCTCACGTCGAACAGGAGTTTGCCGAAGCGGCCCAACGTCCCTGGTACAAAAATTTCTTCGTGCAGTCGGCCCTGCTTCTCCTCTTAACTGCAGGAATTGTCGGCCTCTTCTGGTAGTCCGTCCGTGCCCCGTGCGTACGGAGAGAGCAGCCCCGTCTTCAGGACGACCGGCCGTCCGAATAGCGGCCGTAGAGGCTTCTGTCTGAAGTCAATTCTTGCACTCGCTTCCCCCGTTCAGTGCCCGTTTGGAAAGGCTCTGTGCATTTTGATTCGTGGTCGAACGAGACTGTAACAGAGGCGGGTCGGGTGGTCGTAGGGATGGTGAGTTCGTATCGTCAATCCTGACCTCTCTTCCATGCTGCAGTCTGTGTTGTCGTCGATCCTACATTCTCCCCTCCGTGTGCTCGCATTGCTGGGGCTGGTCGTCGGACTTGGCGTCCCTCCAGCGGTGTACGGGCAAGAGTCGGAGGAAGCGAAGGATGAGACGTTGCTCACCGGTGTGGACAGCAGCGGCGGCTACGGGGCCCCCACCGTCGCATTGACCTCCGTTCACGGAGAGTGGGCCGTCATTACTGGGGCGCAGGGCGGCTGGATCGTGAACCGACAACTCGTGATTGGCGGGGCCGCACGCGGCCTCACGACGCTGCCGAGTACGACGGTGACCGGTCGGTCGCTCGACATCCAAATGGGCTACGGCGGTCTGCTTCTGGAGTACATCGGTGCGCCGTCGGAACTGATTCATTACGGCCTCTCTGCCGTCGTGGGAGGCGGATCCGTTCAGCTGGTGCAAGACGGATACGATCAACGAGAGGACCGGGCCTTTGCCCGGTCGGGCCTCTTCGTCACGGAGGCGGGCGCTCGTCTCGAGTTGAACGTCACGAGCTTCTTCCGGCTGGGGATTGGGGGCGGGTACCTGCTCGTGTCGGGGAGCGATGTGCCGACCGTATCCGATTCCGACCTCCGGGGGCCGTACGGGGATCTCTCGTTGCGCTTCGGGAGCTTTTAGGACGCCTTCGCCCCTTCAACTTTACGTTGAAGTGAAAACGGTGGAGGCATCACCAAGTATGGTCGAATAGATTCCACGTCGATTTTTCTCGTCCTTATTCGTTTGTATATCTGTTCATCACGCGACACGTTGCCATGAAATCGCTGCTGCGTTCTGGACTTCTACTCCTCCTCACTGGTTTTCTCGTCGTTCCCGCTGCCGCCCAGACGGTGGAGGGGCCGTCGGTGGAGTATGAGGGGGAGCTTCCGCCCCTCATCGATCGGCAGACGTTCTTTGGTGATCCGGAGTACGCCAATGCCCAGCTTTCGCCCGACGGGGAGCACGTCTCGTTCACCAAGCCGTACAAAGGCCAAATGAACGTGTGGGTAAAGGATCGGGGCGAGCCGTTTAGCGCCGCCGAGCCGGTGACCGCCGACACCACTCGGCCCGTCAGCGGCTACTTCTGGACACAGGACAGCGAACGGATCCTCTACGTCCAGGACAAGGGCGGGGATGAAAACTACCACATCTACGCCGTCGATCCCGACGCGGAAAAAGAAACCGAGTTGGGCGTGCCGCCCGCCGAGGATCTGACGCCGTACGAAGATGTCCGCGCGCAGATCATTGCCGTTCCGGAGTCGATGCCCGGCGAAATTCTGGTGGGCCTCAACGACCGGAATCCGAAGTACCACGATGTCTACCGCCTCGACCTCGCGACGGGCGATCGAACGCTCGTTTACAAGAATGAGAGCAGTATTGCCGGATGGGAAACGGACCTGGAGGGGAATCTCCGTCTCGCCACGCGGCAGACCTCCGACGGCGGCACCGAGGTGCTGCGCGTGGAGGAGGACACGCTGGTGTCGGTCTACGAGTGTAGCTTCGAGGAAACGTGCAGTCCGGTCCGGTTTCACAAGGACGGCGAGCGCGTCTACATGCAGACCAACAAGGGCGAAAATGTGGACCTGTCGCGACTCGTTCTCTTCCATCCGCAAACGCAGGAGATGGAGGTCGTGGCCTCCGATCCGGAGGGGGAGGTCGACTTCGGCGGGGCCATTTTCAGCGACGCGACCGACGAGTTGCTCGCGACCGTCTACGTCGACGAGCGGAAACGCGTCTACCCGAAGGACGAGGACTTCAAGGCCGACTATCAGTTCCTAAAGAATGAGTTGGAGGGGGAGATTTCGTTTGGGAGCTCTACGGAGGACGAACAGTACCGCATCGTCACCGCATCGAGCGACGTGGATCCCGGGTCGGTGTACCTCTTCGACCGTGAGGCGCAGTCGCTCACAAAGCTGTACGAGTCGCGCCCCGAGATCCCGAGCGAGCACCTGGCCGAGATGAAGGCCATCGAGTATCAGGCGCGCGACGGACGTACCATTCCGGCCTACCTCACGCTGCCGAAGGGCGTGGAGCACGAGAATCTTCCGGTCGTCATCTATCCGCACGGGGGGCCGTGGTCGCGCGACACGTGGGGCTACAGTGGGTACGCCCAGTTCTTCGCCAACCGGGGCTACGCGGTGCTCCAGCCCAACTTCCGAGGCTCCACCGGCTACGGCAAGGAGTTTTTGAACGCCGGGAATATGGAATGGGGCACCGGCGCCATGCAGCACGACATTACGGACGGGGTGCAGTACCTCATCGAACAGGGCATTGCCGATTCGACGCGCGTCGGCATCTTCGGCGGGTCGTACGGCGGCTACGCCACGCTCGCCGGCCTTACCTTTACGCCGGACGTGTACGCGGCGGGGGCCTCGTACGTCGGGCCGTCCAACCTGCTCACGCTCCTGAACTCGATTCCGCCATACTGGGCGCCGATCAAGAAGATGTTCAACAAGCGCGTGGGCGATCCGGAGGACCCGCAGGACAAGAAGCGGCTCAAACAACAGTCGCCCTTCTTTCACGCCGAGCAGATTGACGATCCGCTGCTGGTCATTCAGGGGGCCAATGATCCGCGCGTAAAGAAGCAGGAGTCCGACCAGATCGTGGTGGCGGCCCGCGAGAATGACGTGCCCACGCAGTACCTCGTGGCGCCGGAGGAGGGACACGGCTTTCAGAAGGAGGACAACCGTCTCGCCGTGGCGGCGCAGCTGGAGCGGTTCTTCGGGCAGCACCTGGACGGCCGCTACCAGACGGACGTGGCGCCCGAGGTGCAGGCCCGCCTCGACTCGCTGCGGCAGGACGTGAGTGCCGTCACGCTGCCCGACACGACGCAGACCGCGTCCGCCGAGGAGCCGGAGAACGGCCTGAGCAGGGTGGATGGGACGACGGTTCAGCCCGGGTCCTTCGATTACGACGTGACGATGGAGGCACAGGGCCGGACGATTGATCTGTCGGCCGCGCGTACCATCGCCACCACGACGCTGGACGGCGAGACGGCCTGGACGGTCACCACGCGGACGACAACGCCCCGGGCCACCGTCACGGACTCGCTCGTGCTGGACGGCACGACGCTTCGTCCCCACGAGCATCACTTGAGCGGCCCGCTCACAATGTCGGTGACCTACTCCGACACCGCCGCCACCGGCAGCATCACGATGCGGGGGCAGTCCACCGAAATCAACCAGCGCCTCGAGCAGCCGACGCTTGCGGGAAGCGCCAATGCGCAAATAGCCCTCGCGAGCATGCCGATGGGACCGGACGTGTCTATCTCGCTCCGGGTCTTCAACGCGCAGCAACAGAAGGTGGAGACCCTTACGTTTGAGGTCACCGGAACGGAGACGGTGGAAACGAAGGCCGGGACCTTCGACACGTACGTGCTGAAGATGATGTCGGCGAGTGGAAATGCCTCCGGCACGATGTACGTCCGGCAAACGGCGCCGCATCACCTCGTGAAGTCGACGACCGAGCAGTCGGGCCCGCGTGGCACGCGCACCGTCACCCGCACGCTCAAGTCGACATCCTCAGAGCCTGCCTCGAAGACCGAGTAGGGTTTACGTCACATGGTGGAGGGTTCAGCGCCCGGTCTCCAGTGGAGGCCGGGCGTACCTATGTGGGAAGATGGGTTATGCTCCATGGTCAGGCGTCTGCGTATAGGTTCGGGCTGGCTCTATCACTTCGGCCAGGATCTTGGGTTCGTCGCTCCCAATCCGGAGAGTATCCGTGTTTAAGGCTCTCGACGGGATGCAAAGTTTCGAAGCGGTTTGATTCTTGCGGACAGTCCCTTCGACGGTCCCTCCCACGTGCATCGGACGCTCGTCCATGAGGTCGATTTCTACGGCTGCCTCCCTCGGTTTCGGACTTCTTCTCGTTTTTGCGACAGGACTGGGAGGCTGCACGAGTAGTCCCCGAACCCTTACGGAGGCCCAGATGCAAACGCTCGATCCGGCCCTGCAGCGGCTTCTCCGGGGAGAAGCGAGAGGAATGGACCGGTACCGCACGTCCACCCGAGACGACGGAACGACTGTGTACAGTGTTCTCCTCCGTTCGAACAATCCCGAGGCGTTACGAGACGCCGGTCTGCCCCTCAACAGCGTACAGGGAGACATTGTCACCGCTCGACTCTCCCTCGAACAGCTTCGCACCGCGGCCCGTCTGGAGGCAGTCCAAAGAATTGAGAATCCCACCGAGGCCTCACCGAACCTATGAATCGATTCTATGTCTTTCGACACAGTTGTATTCCGTATTCTCTCACTGATCCTGCTCGTCGGCGTCTTGTCCCCCGGGCTTGGGTCTCCGTCGAAGGCACAGGCGCCGCTCTCCCCGTCTGAGCGGGGAAAACTGGACGGCGAGTTTCAACTCCTTCTGGATCGGGCGGCACAGGCCAGGGCCGGAGGGGGCGAGGGAGGAATCCGCCTTCCGTCGCTGTCGGCCGCGAGGATCTCGTCGGGGGGAGACGTTCGCTACAGCACCATCGTTCACACCGACGATCCGGCGGCGCTTCGGCGCGCGGGGATTCTGCCGAATTCGGCGTCCGACGGCTTCGTGACGGCGCGGGTCACCCACGGGCAGCTTCGTGCCCTGGCCCAAACGGTGGCGGTCTCACGCGTCGAAGCCAGCACGCAACTTCAGCCGCACAACGATGAGGCGGCCCGGGAAGTGGGCGCCCGCCCGTTGAACGAGGGCGCCGTGAACGATACCAACTACAAAGGGCAGGGCGTGATTACCTGCATCATCGACACGGGGATTGACTACGACCACGGCGACTTCTATAAGGCGGACGGCACGACGCGAATTCTCTCGATTTGGGACCAGCCGGATACCGACGACAGCACAGGGACGGGCCATCCGAGCGATTTCACGTACGGGGCCGAATATACGGAATCAGAAATCAATTCAGGAGAGGTATCGGAGGAGGATGTCCACGGGCACGGGACCCACGTGACCGGCACGGCCGCGAGCAGTGGCAATGAGCTGGTACTCGATGGCACGCAGTCCATGCAGGAGCATCGGGGAATGGCTCCGAAGTCCGACGTCGTAATGGTGAAGACCACCTTCGGGGTTGCGGACATCATCGATGCGATGAGTTACTGCGATCAGGTAGGCACCGACGAAGGGAAACCCGTCGTCATCAACATGAGTCTGGGAGGGCATTATGCTCCGCATGATGGGACGAGCACCCTCGCGCGGGCCGTCGACAACGTTACGGGGGCGGGACGAATCGCCGTTGCCGCTGCGGGGAACGAAGGCAATCAGCCCATCCACACGTCCAGCCCCGTAGGGAGCGGAAATACGAGCACGGAGCCCTGGACGGTGGAGACGTACACCCCAGATTCAGGCACGTCCAATGATTACTTCGTGACGACCTTTTGGATTGACGGGGCGAACGACCTACAGATTGTCGTTACTCCCCCCAACGGGGCCTACAGCGATACGCTGAATGCAACAGGAACCGGTACGGTCACTTCATTCCGCGATTCGACTGAGGGAGCGGTCTATATCGAGAGCGGGATCGGGGACCCCAACGGCGACCGATATTTTGACGTGCAGGTGTATGATGAGACGGAAGGGCAGGAGCCGGCCGAGGGAACGTGGAATATCTCGATTACCAACAACGGAAGCTCATCTACGACCTACCACGGATGGACGGCTGACTTTGATGACATGCCGGGCGACTTGGACAATGGCAACGGCCAATACAGCGTGGGGTATCCCGGCACCGCCGCCGGCGCCCTTACCGTGGGCTCGTACGTGCATCGATGGCGCTGGTCGACCCATGATGGGTCCTCGGATTCCTACTCCGATAGCTTTGATGGGCGAGACGACATCTCCTCTTTCAGCAGTCGGGGGCCGCTTCGGGACGGGACACAGAAGCCGGATATTGCCGCGCCGGGTCAAGGCGTGATTTCGGCATTGTCGCTGGACATGTCCTATTCAAGTCGAATCATGCCCGGCGGCAAACATCGCCTCCTCCAGGGAACGAGCATGTCCACCCCGGCGGTCGCCGGAGCTGTGGCTCTCCTGCTTCAGGAAGATGCGACCCTCACGCCGTCCGAGGTCCGAACGCTTCTTACGGACAATGCGCGGGTGGACGACTTCGTAGGAGCAACGCCGAATACAACCTTCGGGGCCGGCAAACTCGACGTGCTCAGGGCGATGACCGACCTGCTGAGTGGGAGCTCCCAACGAGAAATTTTGTCCTACGAGGATCCATGGACAGATGTGGAGTCACACACGGTTGGGGGGAGCGGGGCCGAAAAGATTGCGCTCCAGTTTACACCGAATACCGATGGAGTAGTGACGGGCGCCCTCATCACGCTCCACACTGCCCCCGCCTACACACTTGAGGGTCCTCTGAACGTCGAAGTTTGGTCGGATGAGGCTGGCACCCCGCACAAGCAGATCGGCGAAACCGCGCAGGTGGACACGAGCCAGCTCAAATCGTATTCGCCCACCGCCGTCAGTCTCACGTCGACGGACGCCAATGTTCTCGCCGGATCGGACTACCACCTCGTGCTTTATCCGAGCAATTCCGCCGAAACGATCGACTTCGCGTACGAAACGACGGGATCGGCCAGTGGTCGGAGCCGGACGCACGACGGCTCGTCGTGGAGTGGATTGAGCGCCGACTTCGTCATCCGCCCCGAAGTCTCGCACGTCGGTGGCATTTCGACCACGCTTCCCGTCGAGATTGCAGCCTTTTCGGGCACGACCAGCGGGTCAGAGGTCACTCTTGCGTGGGGCACAGCCAGCGAGACGGACAATTCGGGCTTTCGCATCTTGCACAAAGCTCCGGAGGCATCGTCCTTTGCTCGTTCAGGATTTGTGCAGGGACATGGGACGACCGAAAAGCCCCAGACGTATCGCTATACGATGAAGGACCTGGCGCCCGGCACGCACACGTTTCGTCTCCAGCAGGTAGATGTAGACGGCACGACCCATCCGGGGCCGAAAACGACCATAACGGTCGGGATGCAAAAGGCCTACACCGTGTCGTCCGTTTCCCCGAACCCCGTGTCGTCACAGGGCACAATCAACGTCACCGTTCGAGAGAAACAGGAGGTTCGCGTCACCCTCTACAACGTGCTGGGCCAACGTGTGCGTGTCCTCCGCGAGGGGCCGCTCCCCCCGATGGAGCGGCACACGCTGTCCATTGAAGGGACGGGCCTGTCGAGTGGAGTTTACTTCCTTCGTGTGGAGGGAGAGCAATTTCAGACGACCCGCAAGATTGTCCTGACGCGGTAGTGGAGTGTCCGCTGTTATTTTTCGATGATGACGGGAGCGGAGGAATTCACCTCGAAAACAGTCGCCGGTGATTTTCTTAATCAAATGTGTGGCGACGGCAGCTCTTGCTTTATCGCGGCCGACGAACCAGTTGTATTCAGTAATCCCATTTCTGCTCGTCCATGCGCCTCCGCTATGCCATTGGTCTCTCCGTGTTTGTTCTTCTTCTATCTGTCGGGCTTTGGCACCTCGTGCCGAGTATGCAGGAGGGGGAGCCCGTGCCCGAGAAGCCCTGGCAGCAGTTTGAGACGCCCGACGCGAGCGTCGGAACGGAAGAAGACCCGTATGCGCGGCGTCGCTACCGCTGGATGCGGCTCCGCAACCCGCAGTCCAACCGCATTCCGCCCAACATTCGGGTGCGGGAAGTGGACTTTGCCAAGCAACTGCCCAAAACGCAGCGGAAGGTGAGCACGTGGTCGCGACGGGGGCCGTCGAACGTCGGGGGGCGCACCCGAGCCGTGGCCTACGACGCGTCGGACCCGAGTGGGGAGACGATTTTGGCGGCGGGCGTGTCGGGAGGCATGTGGCGCACGACGGACGGGGGGGAGAGCTGGGCACGGACGTTTGAGCCGGGCCAGCGTCCGAGCGTGACGACCGTGGTGCAGGACACCAGTGGAGGAAAGAGGGACGTCTGGTACGCCGGGACGGGCGAGGCCATCGGCAACTCGGCCAGCGGAATTGGAGGGGCCTTGTACAAAGGCAACGGCATCTTCAAGTCGACGGACGGCGGCCGCAGCTGGCGAAAGCTTCCCAGTACCGACAGCAATCCGGTGCAGTTTGAGTCGCCCTTTGACTTCGTATATCGCGTCCGCATCGATCCGTCGAATACGGCACAGGACGAGGTGTATGCCGCCACGTACAACAACATTCTTCGGAGCGTAGATGGGGGCGACAGCTGGACCGCCGTCCTCACGGGGAGCCCCACAAATCCGAGCCAGGCGTCGGCCTATACGGACGTGGCCGTGACCTCGACGGGCGTCGTTTACGCGACACTGGGGGGCGGTGGAGAGCAATGTGGCATCTTCCGCTCGTCCGACGGCCGGAACTGGACCGAGATCACGCCCTCAGGGTGGCCGGGCGGCGGCGCGTGCAGCGGCGACTTCTTCCGCACGGTCCTCGACGTGAATCCCTCTAACGAATCCGAGGTGTGGTTTATCGCCTACGCTCCCGGCTACGGGCCCACAGCGAGCGATG
>JAHENZ010000051.1 GCA_018609755.1 Salinivenus sp.
AGGGCCGTGCGGATCCAGTCGTCGGAGGGGACGAGGGAGTCGGTCGGGGCGCTCCAGTAAATTTCGGTACGGGTGGTGCCGTCCTCGTTCAGGAAGCGGGCCGTTTGCACGGCGACGGGCAGAGAGGGAACGTCCGCCTGGGCCTGGGTCTGCTGCTTGGGGGTTTTCTCCTTGCGGTCTTCCACCAGCCAGTCGCTGGCGTTCTCGTTGTATGCCATCTCTTGTTGTACGAACAGGTCAGGCCGAAGGTCTGAGGACGGACGGGCGTCAAACGTGTCGAGATAAGTAGTGTACCTGTTGTACCGACGTGCGTATTCCGCGTCAAACCGCATGAGCTGTCCGTAAATCGAGAGGCGAACCTTGACATAGTCCCTCCACTCATCAGATCTACCACGAGTTGAGACGGGAGGGGGAACCTGGAGAGACGGGTCAAGAAGCTCCTGCGCACGACTGATCAAATACGGATCTTCGGGTTTCCGCTGTTTGACGAACAGGAAGTGCGTCGAGGGTAACACACCGGAGTAGACCCACACCTCATTATCGCTGATGAGGAGGCCTCGACTGACGTCCGGTTTACTTGACATCGTGAATGAATGCCCGTCCGATTTACTTACCGTCGTGAGTGAATGCCTAACCTCCCGGTCGGGGGTCCCCTGGAGCGTTACAGCCTCCGTGCGCGGGGGCGGGCCGAGGCGGACGTAGGTTTCTCCCCGGTCGTCGAGCCCGCTGGTGCGTTCGGTCCAGCCGTACCGATCGCGGGCGGTGTGGACCCGTACCACGTGCTCGCGCAACCGCTCGTTTTCCTCCGTCGCCAGAATTGGATCCTGCCGGCGGAACCAGTCCCGGAGGGTTGGGCCGATAGCGGTCTCCGACGGGGAGCGGCGGCCGTTGGCCAGCGCCGTCAGTGGCTGGGCGATGGAATCGGGCGTGATGAGGGCCAACTGGGCGGCGTGGCGCCGGAGCACGTCCGTCTCGGCGTCGGCCACCGACTGGTCCAGGGCGTCCAGGATGTGGTCGAAGCCGAGGAGGGCGAGAACGGGATTGGACTCGTCCTGCATCGTACGGATCAGGGCGTCTGCGGCCCCCACGGCGGTGTGGGAGGCGTTCCGTGCACGGCGCACCCCGTCGGCCCACACGATCCGGGCCTGCCGGGTGCGCCCTTGCTCGTAGAACGCGCGGCCCAGCCACCAGGCAGGGCTTCCGTGGGTCGGGTGGTAGACCGAGTCTTGCAGGGTCGTCAGGGGGGCGAGGCGGGCGTAGGCGGCGTCGTAGCGCTTTTGCTTGACGGCCTCGACGCCCTGCTCGAGGGTCGCCATCGCGGAGTCGGTCGAGGCGGTTTCGGGGAGGGCGGAGCCGCCCTGCGCCAATGCCACGGAGGGAACGCCGACGATGAGCAGAAGGACGAGCGCGAGGAGGGACGAGACGCGAGAGCAGATCCGTGCGCTGCCGGAGTGCCTAGAAACGAGTAGAGGCATGGGAGGAGGCAGTAGAGTGTGTGTATTCTAGCCTCTACCTAAAACAACCCAATTTTCAGTTTCGTTTCGACATCTTACAGATGCACGGAAGGCGGGCGGACGGTCTTCCCCTGGGGGCTTCGGAGACTGAGTTTGGCGTTCTTACGGGTGTGCGAGTGAAAGGAAGCGATTGTAGAGGGAGTCGGATTCCACATTCGCAAGTCGTCACTCCGTACTCGCCAGTGTCTACACGTCCCACGTCAGAATGTCCTGCTCGGACTTGTCGGCATCCTCCCATTCCTCCGCGTTTTCGAGCGGACCCGACGTTTCGGTGATGTTGTACCCGAGCTCCCGCCACTGATTGGCCAGGTACTCGTTCCACTGGATGTAGTGCTCATACTCCTCCGGCAGCTGGTCGTCCGGGTAGATGGCCTCCACGGGGCAGACCGGGACACACGCGTTGCAGTCGATGCACTCGTCGGGTTGGATGGCCAGGAAGTTGGGGCCCTCGTAGAAGCAATCGACGGGGCAGACCTCGACGCAGTCGGTGTACTTGCAGTTGATGCAGGGCTCGGTAACGACGTACGGCATGTGGGGTGGGTATTGAGAGTTTTGAGTTGAGGGGTGTGGCGTTGGACGATTCCCGTGGTGCGTGGGCTGTCCGGAACGGACGGAGCGGGATCGAACGCCGATAGCTGATAGGTGCGGTGCGATCTTCGGTTCCTGGGGCTGAAAGGGGTAACCGGGACTTCACCCGGGAGCGTGGGGGATTGGGAGAGCGGGAGAATAGGGCATGGGAGAAGAGGGCTGCGGGAGGGGGCGACAAGCGCTCCGATCTGTTTTTAGACCCGAAGCGTCAGGAGTCGTCACTGCTGGCGGCCGAACGGGAGCCGTCCTGGTTGAAGAGGTCAGTGCTAGAGCCGGAGGAACGATCGAAGTGGTCGTAGGCGCGCTGCAGGGCGACGCGACCGCGCGGCGTGCGCTCCATAAAGCCCTCTTGGATGAGGTACGGTTCGTACACCTCTTCGAGCGTCCCGGCCTCTTCGCCCACCGACACGGCCAGGTTTTTGAGCCCCGTCGGTCCCCCGTCGAAATTGTCTATGAGCGTGAGGAGGATGCGCGTGTCCATGTCGTCGAGGCCGGCCTCGTCCACGTCCAGCGCGTTGAGGGCCCGGTCGGCAATTGCTTTCGTGATTTCCCCGTCGCCCTCCACCTCCGCGAAGTCGCGCGTGCGGCGGAGGAGGCGGTTCGCCACGCGGGGCGTGCCGCGGCTCCGGCGGGCAATCTCGAAGGCCCCCTCGCCAGTCGCGTCTACGTCGAGGATCCGGGCCGACCGCTGGGTGATCTGCTGCAGGAGCTCTGCCGAGTAGTAGTCGTACCGGAAGTCGATGCCGAACCGAGCGCGGAGGGGCGCCGTGAGGAGGCCCTTTCGCGTCGTAGCGCCCACGAGCGTGAACGGCGGCAGGTCGATCTGCACCGTACGGGCGTTGGGCCCCTGGTCGATCACGATGTCGATGCGGTAGTCCTCCATCGCCGAGTAGAGATACTCCTCCACAACCGGGCTGAGGCGGTGAATCTCGTCGATGAAGAGCAGGTCGCCTTCTTCCAGATTCGTGAGCACGCCCGCGATGTCGGCGGGTTTTTCGAGGACGGGGCCGCTGGAGGTGCGAATGCGCGCGCCCATCTCGTTGGCGATGATGTGCGCGAGCGTGGTTTTGCCGAGTCCCGGCGGGCCGGAGAGCAGAACGTGGTCGAGCGTTTCGCCGCGCTGGAGGGCCGCCGTCATGAAGACGTTCAGGTTCTCCTTGATTTTTTCTTGCCCGATAAACTCATCGAGCGACTGCGGCCGCAGCAGCTTTTCGACGTCGGTTTCGGAGCGGGAGGCCTCGGGCTTCAGGGCGTCGGAGCGGGCGTCACTCATGGGTAGTACAGACGGAGGCGAGGCATAGGAGGAGAGCGCAAGAAGGACCTGTAGATTCAAGCGGGGACGGGGGGATGGGTTTCACGTGTGTAGACTGTGTGCGGGTCGAGATGGGAGGTGTGAGGGTGCTCTTCTTCAAAAACTTTCGATTGGTGGACCCGTACATCCCAATAGGTTGCGGAATGAATTTTGCCCGATAAGACTAGTTTCTCGAATCTCGTCCGTTCCGTGCATCCTCCGGCTGCCGCATTCTGCGGGACGTCGGGCGATGTTCCGTCCGTTCTGACGCATCAACTCACGGCCGATTCTATGCTTGAGCTCAAACAAGAACAGGAACTTCAGCAGAAGCTTTCCCCGCAGCAGATCCAGTACATCAAGCTGCTGCAGCTCAACACGCTGGATCTGGATCAGCGCATCAAAGACGAGCTGGAGGAGAACCCGCTGCTGGAAGAGGGACTTGACGAGGAGGAACAGCGCGAGGAAGAAGAGCTCGACGCCACTGCTGAGGAGATGGAAAATGAGCTCGACACGGATGAGGACGACGAGGAGTTTGACGTCGAAGACCTCCTCAACAATACTGACGACATGTACGGGTACAACAATCCCGGCTACAGCGGGGAGGAAGAGGATCGCGATCGGCCGATGCCCGCCGATCAGACGCTGGCCGAGCAGCTGCAAGACCAGATTTCCTTTCTGAACCTGGACGAGACCGACCAGGTGATTGCCGATCAGATTATCGGCTCCATCGACGAGGATGGATACTTGCGCCGGGAGCTTGATTCGATCATCGACGACATTCTCTTCAACCAGGGCGTCGAGGTGACCGAGGAGGACGTCGAGGAGGTGCTCACGCAAGTGCAGTCGCTGGATCCGGCCGGCATTGGCGCGCGGGATCTGCAGGAATGCCTGTTGCTCCAGCTCTACCGAATGTCGGAGGGCGTGGAGGGGCGGCAGACCGCCATCGAGATGTTGGAGGAGCACTACGAGGCATTCACGATGAAGCACTTCGACAAGCTCAAGAAGCGCCTCGACGTGGACGACAAAGAGCTCAAGTCTGCGTTTGACCTCATTCGGCAGCGCCTGGATCCAAAGCCCGGTGAGGGGGAGTTTTCGGAGGAGACGAATTACATCACACCCGACTTTACCGTACGGTACGTCGACGGTGAGTTTGTGATTACCCTCAATGGCCGCAATGCGCCCGACCTGCACATCTCGCGCCATTACCGCAAGATGCTGGAGAAGCTCAAGGCACAGAAGAAGTCCGACGACAATGGCGACATCGACGAAGAAACGCGCCAGTTCCTGAAGTCCAAATTCGACTCGGCCCGCTGGTTCATCAACTCTATCAATCAGCGCCGCCACACTATGTCGCTGGTGATGGATGCCATCGTGCAGTTGCAGAAAGACTTTTTTCGGTACGGGGAGGGGCACCTAAAACCGATGATTCTGAAGGACGTGGCCGAGATTATCGACATGGACATTTCCACCGTGAGCCGCGTCGTCAATGGCAAGTACGTGCAGACGGAGTGGGGTGTCTACGAGCTCAAGTACTTCTTTTCCGAAGGATTGGAGACGGTGGATGGGGAGGAGGTGTCCAACAAGGAAGTGAAGGCCAAGCTACAGCGGATTGTGAACAACGAGGACAAGACCGACCCCATGTCCGATCAGGAGTTGGCTGATGCGCTGGAGGAGAAGGGCTTCAAAATTGCCCGGCGAACCGTCTCAAAGTACCGGAAGCATCTCGGTATTCCGGTGGCCCGGCTCCGCAAGGAAATCGTGATTGACGAGGAGGAAGAAGAGGCGTGAATTCGGGATCGAGGGGCGTCTCACGTATCACGCATTACGCGTCAGAAGCGCTGGGAAAGATGCTTTTCTTCTCGAAGTAGGGGGGCACGCTACAGTTTCGCTTTCTCTTTTCGAGAGGTCAGGGGCGCAGGTAGGTCACTGAGAGTGTAAGGCCCCCGAACGGCACGAAGTCGCTGTTTTGCACGAGGTCGTTCAGGGACGTGCCGACGATAATACCGGGCTGCACTCTACTCCAATTCGTCATGAGCGACACGACCGCGTGGTGCTGCGTCGTGCCGGGCGAGGTAAGAAGAGCTCGACCGGTAACGCTCAGTCCGGTGATCAACCGGTTCGTTTCTCGCCAGAACTGAACGTCGTAGTGCATTCGCCAGTCCCGGGTCCTTGATGACGAGGTGTAGGACGCGTAGCCGAGACCCGTTCGGAGACGCACCGTGGAGAATCGTCCAATGTCCGCTCGCCCGTTCACCAGCCCGGTGAACGATAACTCATCGGGCCCGAATGCGGGAATACGGCCCGCGTCGGCGGCTCCCCCAATGAGCGCCGCGCTGTTTTCCGGCGCCGTGGGAATGCGCAGTCCAAACTGAAAGAGGAACGGAATGGTGGTGCTGCTGACACCAAAACCAATGAATGGATTCCCTACCGCTGTGGAGGAGCGCCCCCCGCTGTTCTGGACGCCATAGCGGGCGAAGGGGAGCTCCGTCGCCAGCTCTACATTGTCGCTGAGTGAGGTCGTCCACGTCAAAAACGAGGCGCCGGTGAGGGGCGCCGCATCGTCGGCCGCGTCCGGCACGAGCACTTCCAGGGCGATTTGATTCGGCTGGTAGGGCCGCGACCAGAGCGTCTGCGCAGGGGCGGACGTGGCGCAAAGACAGAGGAGGATGATGAAGAGACTTGCACGCATGGGAAGTCGGGAGACACAGACAGCTTGTGGACGGACTCCTATGGGGGTGGGGAAGTGAAGTTCAGCCGGCTGGACTCCCGGGGGGCTGACGCCCAGCCGATCGGATTATCGCTCGGTCCTCATTTGACGAGTTGGCTCCGTCGTACTGGGGGCGGCATCTGACCGAACCAATCACGTGTTCGGTGCGACAAGGCAAGGGCTCCCCGGTCCTGTAGGGGCGTTGCCAACGGTCCACGCGAACGAAATGAAACATACGATGATGGTAGGGGTAGGGGGTACCCCTGTTCATGCGAATGAATATCCCCGACACTAGTTATGAGTTCACGGACCCTCACCATCGACGGCATGCATTGTGAGCACTGCGTGGATGCGGTGCGCGAGGCGTTGAACGACCTCGACGGGATTACGGTTAAGGCTGTAGAGATTGGAACGGCGAATATATCGGTTGACTCCGCGACCGTGGACGACGCCCAGATCGAAACGGCGCTCGACGACGCCGGGTACGAGCTTGTGTCCTAGTGGTGCGTCAAGTTTTCCATGTCGAGTCGAGCGTTGATTGAGGGCTTGTATTCAGGCCACTGAAGCAGCATTCGGGTCGACGTGTCCAATTCAGTACCTGACACCTCCAGCTTGACTGACCACTAGCGGACACCCGTATCACGAATTTCCCAAGATCACCACGTGCTGATGCCCGTTCGTGACGCAGATCAAGATAAGCTGCAGGCCCGTCTCCGCCGCATTGAAGGTCAGGTGCGGGGGCTCCAGCGGATGGTGGAGGAGGACCGCTACTGTGGCGACATTCTCGACCAGATTCACTCTGTGCAGAAGGCCCTGAAGTCCGTAGGTCGCGAGATTGCCCGCAATCACCTGGAGACGTGCGTGACCGATGCGATCCGCTCTGGGGATGAGGAGGCGGCTCAGGAAAGCTACGACGAAATTATGGGACTGCTGAAGAAGGAGTTATGAGGGGGAGCGTTTTGCGTTGAGTGTTATCCGTTGGGCGTGATGGTGGCGTTATCCGTGGGAGAGAGCTGTATTTCGTTTACTAAAACGACCAGACGTCCATGAGCGATTTGTCAGCACAGACCGAATCCGCACCACAGCAGTCATCCGTGTCCGGCGATGGGGCACCTGCTGACGATGAGGCGTGCCCAGCTCCGCCGGCGGACGTGGAGAACGATGAATCCGAAGTGTCGGTGGCGGGGGCGACGCGGGTGGTCTTGCCCGTGGAAGGAATGTCCTGTGCGTCCTGCGCGAAGAGCGTAGAAGGGGCGTTGGGTCGCGTCGAGGGGGTTACGGGAGCCTCCGTGAATTTTGCCACCGAGCGGGCGGAAGTGGCGGTTGGGGAATCTGGGGTTCGCGTGTCGGCTCTGGTCGAGGCCGTAGAGGATAGTGGCTACGAGGTGCGCACGGCCGAGACCATCCTCACGGTGCAGGGGATGAGCTGCGCGTCGTGCGTGTCTCGCGTAGAGGATGCTTTAGCGGACCTGGACGGGGTACTGGACGCGAACGTGAATTTGGCCACGGACCGCGCCACGGTGCGCTACGTCCCCGGCACGGTGGAGCCCGCCGACTTCACGACGACGATTCGCGATGCCGGGTACGACGTGGTAGACACCGAAGGAGGAGGGGACCGCTCGGCCGTGGAGCGCCAGGCCCGCGAGGAAGAAAAGCAGTCCATGAAGAGTCGCTTTCTCTGGGCCCTCGTCTTTACAGTCCCGGTCTTCGTGCTAGAGATGGGATTCATGCACGTGCCGGCGATGGAAGCGTGGATCACGGAGCAGGTGTCTACGCAGACGCTGTACTACATCCTCTTTGCCCTCACGTCCGTCGTGCAGTTTGGGCCTGGCCTCTATTTTTACAAGCATGGCTGGC
>JAHENZ010000052.1 GCA_018609755.1 Salinivenus sp.
CACCACGTCGCTCTCCGGGTTGTTAAGATCGCCGAAGGTAATGGCGTCGGTCGGGCACGCCTGCTGACAGGCCGTCTCGACCTCATTCGGGTGCAGGTCGCGATCTTCATTGTCGGCCTGCTTCTGGCTCTGCCGGATGCGCTGAACGCACCAGGAGCACTTCTCCATCACCCCGCGCGACCGAACACTCACGTCCGGGTTCTGCGCCATCTGCACCTCGGTCGGCAGCGTCTTCGTCCAGTTAAAGAAGTTGAAGCGACGCACCTTGTACGGGCAGTTGTTCGCGCAATACCGCGTCCCGATGCAGCGGTTGTAGATCATCTGGTTCGTGCCGTCGGGCGAGTGAACCGTGGCCGCCACCGGACACACCGATTCGCACGGCGCGTTCTCGCAGTGCTGGCACATCACCGGCTGCATCAGCATCTCCGGATCCTCTGGGTCCCCGTCTTCTTCCGTGACGTAGTACCGGTCGTTTCGAATCCAGTACATGTGCCGCCCATTGCTGACCTCCTCCTTCCCCACCACCTGTACATTGTTCTCACTCGTACACGCCACAACGCAGGCATTGCAGCCGGTACAGGTATTCAGGTCGATCGTCATTCCCCACTGATTCTGGTAGTAGGGATTGTCCTTCGAGGCCGGCTGGTCCTTCGGATGGTCCTCTTCCCAAATCATCGGATAGTCCTGGTATCCCTCAACGTTTTCCGCCCCTTCTGCCTGGTCCCCCTCCTCCCCATGGGCGCCGTCCCCTCCATGACCATCTCCATGAGTGGACGTATCTGCGGAGGCCGTGCCTCCGCGACTAGTCGTGTCTGCGTGGGAACGGTCCCCCGTCTGCGGGTTCTCCGGTACGTCGGACACCGTGTGCGCGTCCGTCCCCGTCCCCGCCGTAAGCCCATAGCCCTCTTCGCTGTGGACGGTTTCGCCCCCGGCGTGACCATCCCCGGAGTGCCCGTCGTCCCCATGCCCGAGCTCCGGTACCGGCGGCTGTTCGTCGTCGACGAAATACGGGTCTTCCTGAAACTCGTCGAGCGTCGCCCAGCGTACGATCGGGCGCCCCTGCATCGACCCTTCTTCCTGGGTCGTCGCAATCAGGTAGTCGCTGCCTACCTTCGTCACCTCCGCCCCGTCGGCCACACGATCCCCCGTCGGCCGGAGCGGCGCCACGTTGCTCCCCACCACGTCCACCGGATTGCCGTCCGAATCGATGCCCCCGGCAATCGGCGCGTAATTATAAACGTCCTGATCGTCGGTCACGTCCCAGAAGGGGGTGTCGTATCCTTCGCGGGTCGTGGAAATTTGTCGGCCGTACCCGAGATTCACCCCAATTGAGCCATCCGGGTGTCCGGGCTGAATCCAGACCGGCAGCTGCACCGTTTCGCCGTTCACCGATAGCTCCACCCGGTCGGCATAGAAATTATCTTCGCTTCGGGTCACCTCAAGGCCCAGCTCTTCGGCCGTGGCCGGGCTCATCACCGCCACGTTGTCCCAGACGATCTTCGTCACAGGATCTGGAAGCTCCTGCATCCAGGCGTTGTTGGAGAAGCGGCCGTCCAGCAGCTTCGGATCGGGCCGGAAGACGACCTCCAAGCCGCCGTCAGCACTCGCCCCCGACACGCTGGGCACGCTCGCCTGCCCCACCGACGCCGTACTGTACTGCGTGTCTTCCAGATATCCGTCGTGGAGCACCTGGCGCCAGCGCTCCTCAAAGTTGCCGGAGAGGCGCTGCCGCCACTGCTCACGGACGAGGTCGTACCCCGTCGCGTCCACCCCGGTGGCCAGAAGGTTGAGCACCTCAATCTCGGAATGCGCCTCGTCGTAAAGCGGACGGACGAGCGGCTGAATGACCGAGAGCGTGCCGTCGTAGGCCCGCCCGTCGCCCCAACGCTCCAGATAGTGGGTGCGGGGCACGTGCCACCGGCTCGCCTGGGCGGTCTCGTTCCGAAGCAGTCCGCAGTGGACCGTATCCTGCACGTTCGCCATGGCCTCTTCAAAGCCAAGCTCCGCCGGCGCGTCGTAGACTGGATTCACGCCGATCATGAAGAGGGAGTCGATCTCGTCTCCCTCCATCGCATCGACGAGGTCCGTCAGGGCCTCCTCCTGCGAGGACGACTGGCTGCTGCCCGTGTCGAACAGCGTGACTGTCGTTCCGATGCCCCCAAGCTGCTGATTGATCGCCATTGCGAGGGCGTGCACCTCGGGCGGCTGCGACTCGCCGGCCAGCACGACGCCTTGAGGCCCGGCCTCCTGCAGGTCGCGGGCAATTTCGCGAACGTACACCTGCTCCTTCTCGCTCCAGTTTGCGTCCGGGGCCGCCCCCACACCGAGCTCCGCTGCGACCGCCGCGGCGAACGTTTTGATGCGCCGCGCCTGCATCCGCAAGCGGTGGTCCGCCGACCCGCCGGTCGTGGAGAACTGACTCTCCACCGTGTACAGACGACTCATGTCGTCGTCCGCGTCTTCCAACCGCCGCCCCTCCGCAAAGGACTGCGTGTTGTGGAGATAGTCGCGGTGACGCCCGTCCAAAAAGTCGGAGTCGAGGCTCAGAATGACCTCTGCTTCTCCCAGGTTGTATCGGGGCCGCAGGGGCCGTCCGAAGGCCTGCTGCATGCCGAGGCGCACGGGATCGTCGCCGGTGGCGGAGTACGTGACCCACTGCAGGTTCGGAAACCGGTCCGCCATACGCTGACGCATCGCCTGCACGGTCGGGGAGGGATTCTCCTCCATCAGTACGGCGACATTTCGCTGGGCCGCCTGCTTCTCCAACCCCCGACAGAAACTCACAAATTCACTCCAGGGCACTTCACTCCCCTCCCGCCGCACAGAACGCGACCGGTCGGGGTCGTAAAGATTCAGTACGGACGCCTGCTCGAACCCGCTCGTTCCGGACTGGCCGACCGGGTGGTCGCCGTTGCCCTCTACCTTCGTCGGGCGCCCTTCGTGACTTTCGACGAGCACGGGCCGAAGAACGTCCCGGAAAGGCATTCCCGTTGCATAGTACTGCGGGATGCCGGGAGTGACCTCCTCCGGCTTGCGGGCATACGGCAAAATCTTTTGCTCGGGCCGGCGGCACCCCGAGAGTCCCGCCATGGCCATGGCCGCCCCCATGAGCTGCAGAAACTGACGACGGGACGCCCCGCTCGGCGGCTCACTGTCTCCTGGACTGAACTCCATGAGGTCGTCCTCTTCCGACGACGAGTCGCCGTCGAGTTCAGACGAATGTCGCCAAAATGTAGGGCCCGAGTCGTCGCTACCCGCATCCTGGGCGTCATCGGAATTCAGTACGTCAAGTTCTATCATTACAGTCTCGACTTGCGAGTGTCGAAAGACGAAGGCGGTAGTTCCCGTCCCAAACAGCCTCCACTCGACGGGAGCCGTTCGGCATTCGACGGTAAATTAGTAGTGGCAGGCGGAGCAGTTGCTCGGCGGCTGAATGCCCTCATCGCGAATCCGCTCCAGGTTGCGCTCAACAAAGTTCGCGGGCTGGGTGTACCCCATCGTCGTGATCTCGTCGTTGGGCCGGAGGTAAAGCTCCGGCTGGCGATGGCACTCCAGACACCAGCCCATCGAGAGGGGCTCCTCCTGGTACACGACTTCCATTTTGTCGATGCGTCCGTGGCAGGTTTCGCAGCCAACCCCCTTGTTCACGTGTGAGGCGTGACTGAAGTGGGCGTAATCGGGCAGGTGGTGCACCTTCGTCCACTGAATCGACTCGTCGTTGGCCCAGCTCTGTCGCACCTTCAGCAAATCCGGCGAGTTGGTCCGAATCTGATTATGGCAGTTCATGCAGGTCTGGGTCGGCGGCACGTTGGCGTGCTTCGAATTCTCGACGTTGGTGTGGCAGTACTGACAGTCGATGCCGAGCTGGCCGGCGTGGAGCTCATGACTGTACGGCACCGGCTGCTCGGGCTTGTACCCTACGGTCGTAAACTCCGGAGAGAAGTAGTACCAAACCAGCCCGATAAGCACCACACCCCCGACGAGCGACCCCACGAGCGACAGCAGGGGGAGAACGTTAGCCTTCTTGGGAAATATTTGCGGCATACAGATGCAGCGGTCAGCAGTGAGTGACCGGACCGACGGGAGCCGGCCCCAACGATGCATGGACGAGGTGGGAATCTCCGGGTCCCTCTTCAAACTCGGGACCGGTTTCGATTTCGCCACACTTGAACATACGACAGAGGCACCGGCAACCCAAGATCTTCAAGATCTTTACGTCAAATCCAACAGGATCTCCTCCAAACCTTAACTGTATGCTACGAACGGTTGATAAAGTACTGAGATCCGCTATTCATTTCTCGTCGTCTTGTAGCAGTCGGGTGCACTCCAAATCCAGATCCTGAATCTGTCTCTACTAGTGCTCAGTCAAGCTGAAGATGTCGAGTATCGAATTGTGCTCTGTCTCCAAAATCTGCTGTCGCTACGACGTTACGGTTCCATGACCAGCGCTCAATCCGTCACGGAGAACGTGACGCAGCACTAGCGGGAGCGCTTCTTTCTCCTTCGACGGGAAGCATCTCTCCCCCCAATGATTTCCCGCGAGTTGCTAAAAAGACGCGTCCGGCACGGAGTTACGGAAACTGAAGAAACCGTAGGCGCTCCACTTCCCATCCGCAAGAGGTGGTGGACACAGAAGACGAGGCCAAAGCGCCCTACGTTCCGCAACCGGTTCGGCCCCGACCTCATACGTCGGACAACTCTCCTCCACTGGCCAGAAATTAGAACGTCCCCGTAATGCGCAGTCCTCCTCCATAACTCAGGTAACTCCCAAACGATGCCGTTCCATGGGGCTCCAGGATGAGACCATCCCCAACTTCGAAGGAGGGAGATACGTGAGCTCGTCCAAGGATTTTCCGATCTCCCATGGGACTTTCCTGAATGGTTTCACCGTACCAATGCCCAGACGCTCGAAGCTGAAGGCGAACCCCTTCGGCAAGTCGGGTTTCATAAGACGTGAGGACCAACCCGTGGCGCGGTAGCACCTGCCCAAGAGTCGAGCTCTGCCGTCGAAAGCCAAACTCACTCTTTTCCCAATTCGTGTATCGAACCACAGCCCGAACGCTCGTAAATCCTGAGCGCAACAGATACCGAATGGTTCCTGCCAGTCGGCTTCCAGAGTCGAACCGCGGCGTTTGTCCCACCTGATCCGTCTGGTACCACCGGTACGCAACGTCCACGCCCAGCGCCGAACCCTCTGTAATCTTGTAGTCGAATCCTCCGTTGGCTCCAATACCGTCTCCCGGCACATAGTCCTCATCCAGTGAAGCCTGGGGCCGAAAGCCTTGGTGGTACTGGTAGCCGCCTCCAATACCGATCGCGAACCGGTCACTTAAGGGAACCGCCCAGGTCACCTGCGGGGCCAGTGAGAATCCCCGGCTGAAGCTCGACACTCGGAAGTCGTAGTAATTCTGGCTGATAAACCGAGTCGTCTCCAATTCCGTGTCCGAGAGCTCCTGCTTCCCGGTGGGGGCGTTGGCCCGAACGGAAAAAACCACGCTTCCGTCCCCAACCGGTTGCGCGTAGGAGACTAGCCCCGACATGTCAGTCAATCCTCCAACCTGCGTAAGCCCAGTCCCGTCCATCCGGGCATAATCTCCCGACGCTCGAACCGTGAGTCGTGAAGTCACCGGCACGGACGCCGAAAGGCGCGTGCTGAGCTCTGTGAGCCGCTGCCCCCCCTCAGTCTCGTACACCTGATACGTCGGATCGACAGATACGGCGACCGGTCGTTGGACACTCCGGAGGGACAGCCCCTCCGACTGCGCGTGAGCGGTCCGAGTCCCCATCAACGAGGCAACCAGTCCGGTTGCGAATAGAAAAGTAGCAATACCCAGAAGGAGGGGACGCCACCGGCCGTCAGACAGCAGAAGAGAGAGCGAGTCGTTCATCACGAACCCATCTGTCAATTTTCAGGAGATGACGAGAAAATGCTCTCCAAACGACGCTCTGTTGGCGTCTTTTTCCCAAAAGTAAGAGAGCGCGTGGACTCTATCGAATTCCACAAAGGCAGATACCGTAGAAATTTACCGGACGAGCACCATTTTCCGCGTCTTCTGGAAGCCCTCTGCCTCGACTCGGTAGAAGTAGACCCCACTTCCGACCGGGCGCCCCTGCCGGTTCGTTCCATCCCACTGTACCTGGTGAAGCCCAGCCGATCGGTTGGCTCCCTCCGTCAAGGTGTTGATCTTTCGTCCCAGCACGTCGTAGATGGAGACGGTCACCGACTCCCGCCTGGATTTCAGCGTGTAGGCGATCGTCGTTGTCTCCTCGAACGGATTCGGGTAGTTGCCCCGAAGCGCATCCGTGAAGGTATCGAGGTCAAGTCCCTCACTTTCCGCCTCGGCGTAGTTTTCAGTTCCCACGATTACCTTCAGAATTCGGGTTGCTCCCGCTCCGAGCTCGAACTGGGCACCCGGTGCCCGCCGCCGTTCGGCTTCCAGGTCCAGTATGTACAGCTGCTGGTTCGGGGGCAGAGTCCTAGTCTCCTCCAGCCCGAGCCGAACGGTGGTCCGCTTCTCTCGTCGGTTGGTGAGCCGAAGGCGCCAAACTCGCCCTTCTCCTTCAGAGGGCTTGAAACTTTCGGCATGAGGCACCGACCGGCCGCCGGTCTCCTGAAGAGCGCCGAGTCGCAGGGCCTGCCCGATCGGCGGGGCTTGTGCTCGATCGAACCGGTCGCGTCCGGATTTTGCCGCGGAGCGTAACCCAAGCGTGACTGACGAAGGACGCCGCTCGTTCGCATCGGCGACCGGTCGAACGTTGACGCGGAGTGTATAGGAGCTCTCCGCCGCCGAGGCAGATTCCGCAGCTACCTTGCTGGACGCAGACGAGGGGGAGGTCCCGCTCGAAGCGGGTGCGCGTCCGGAAGAGGGCCGTCTGGAAGCCGCCTCGTCCGGAGCGTCTCGGAGCCCCGACCTGGAGGTCTTTCGCTGAGCAGTCGGCTGATTCGAGGCCTCCGACTGGCTAGCGGTAGACGTAGACGACTGTCCCCCACCGGCGAGGCGTTTTTTCTGACCGGTGCTCGCCGCAGCGCCTCCAGCGCCAACCGGCGGTACCACCAACGTATCCCGCTCAGACTGCGCGTTGAAGACGAAGTATGCCTCCCAGGGCGTCAGCCGAGACTGTCCCGGACGGTAGGCGCTGTCTCGGTACGCAATCGGTCCGTCGATCCCCTCTCCGCTCAGATTCGACGCCGCCTGTACCGAGTCCCACGGCACCGGGTACCCAAACGGGCTGCCCACCTGGTTCCAGCCCGGCTCCAGCGTCAATTCGCGTGCCTCGTCGGCGTTCGGCGTCTGCCCACCTTCAACGCGTGGTGGGGTTCCCTCTGCCGTAATCAACCAAAACCCCTCTCCCACCTGAAGGGAGTCGATCGCCGGAAACTCTCGGTAGGTTTCCTCGCCGGCGTCCCATCGCAGCACTCGCCATTCGCCTCGGTCGTAGGCCCCATAGCGGGCCTCAAGCGCCGCTTTGATTCCGTCATTGGGGATCGCCGGCACCGAGACCATGCGGTAGGCCTCCGCTCGGAAATTCGTTTGCGAGGGTGGACTAAGCATCTCGAACTGCACCGGAAGATGACGCGGCGCCTGCCGTGCGCGGCGCACTCCGCCTCCCGGGACCGTCAGGGTATCTCTACGACCCGTCGGCCCCTCCACTACCACGACGGCAAAGTAGTCGATGCCGCGCGGGGTCACGAGTGTATCCGGAACCTGACCTTGGAATTGAACGGGATCCTGTCCGGTCTCCGAAAGAGGGAGGGCGCGGTAGGTTCTCGTTCCGCCTTTCCGGGCGTACAGGGTGGACGCCTCCTCCGTGTCTTCGCCAAGAATCGCGTCGATGCCTCCTTCCAGAGTGAATACGATGTTGGCGGACGCTCCGCGCGCCGGCGGTGCGGCATCGACCGTGAGGGCGGCGCCCCAGCCTCGCACCGCGGCGGTGTCGGCGGCTCCCTCCGACGACGTTACCACCAGTCGCGCCTCCCGTAGGCCCGTGGCGGACGGCTCAAACTGAATCTGCAGCGACTGGCGCTCCTCAATCTCCAGAGAATCTTCGAGGGCGCTCTCTGACTGCAACGCATAATCGGAGCTGTCCGCCCCCTCAATCGAGGCCGACAGGCCGGTCAATCGCGTCTCTCCAGTATTCTCTACTGTGACCTCTGCTGCTCGACTCGCGCTCCCGACCGATCCAATTCCCGCTTCCACCGTGTCCGGGACGGCCAACGACACCCGGAGAGTCTGAAACGTCTGCTCCTTACTCTCTCTCGTTTCCACCTCGTTGGTCCCGCGCACTCGATAGGCATACTCGGTCCCGAGTTCGAGTCCCGTAAGCTGAGTCGTAACCGTCGTGTCTTCAGTTCCAACCAGTCCCACGGCCGCCTCCACCGTATCCGCAGAAGACGGATTTCCACTCTGGTAGTAGACAACCTCCGCCCGGGTCTCTGCACCTCCCGGATTGATTGTCCCG
>JAHENZ010000053.1 GCA_018609755.1 Salinivenus sp.
CCCGCTCATCTCCGCCACCTTGTCGGCGTAGAGGCCCGCGCAGTTGACGACGTGCCGCGCGCGGATCGTCCCCGCCGTGCTTTCGATGACGACCTCGGTCGACTCGGGGTGAAGATCGCGCACCGCTGCGCCGGTCTGCACCGTGTGGCCATGCCCACGGATCCGGTCGGCCAGGGCCTGTGCGACGCCGTGGTAGTCCACAATGCCCGCCTCCGGCACGTGCAGCGCCTCCTCACCCCGCACGTGCGGCTCCAGTTCATTGAGCCGCCCCGGTCCAATCCGCGTGCACTCGACCCGATTGGCGACGCCTTTCTCCTGGATGCGATCGAGCTCCGGGAGTTCGTCCTCTTCTGCGGCCACCACGACCTTCCCGCACATCTCGTAATCGACGCCTTCCCGCTCGCAAAACTCGACGAGCGCCCGCTTGCCCTCCCGACAGTTTTCGGCTTTCAGGGAGCCGGGCTCGTAGAAGACGCCCGAATGAATGACGCCGGAGTTGTGGCTGGTCTGATGAGCCGCCAGCTGGTCCTCCTTCTCCAATACAGTGAGAGACAGATCGGGATACTGCTCGGTGAGGCGATAGGCCGTGGCGAGGCCGACGATGCCCCCACCGATGATCGCTACGTCGTACGTGGACATGCGTTGGTCTTTGCTCGGAAAGTCGTACTACGAGAGTGTCCGCTGCAAGCCCTTATGGACTACACGTGATCGGGCATCTCCGGAGCAATCTTCGAAGATTCAATTTCCTCGTCCGCAAAGAACCGGATGTGTCCATCCTCCTCGACAATCCACACCTCCTCGGCCCCGATGTCTCGATAGAGGGCACGTTTCTCCGCCATTTCCTCGACCGTGTTCGATTCGCTTAATACTTCGACGCAAATCTCCGGCGCGAGCGTCGGCGGGTCGCCGGTCTTCCGCATGTTGCGTAGCCGATCTTGGCTCATCCAGGCAACGTCAACCTGCTTTACTCCCTCGGACGTCGCAACCGGATATTCCGGAGGCTGTCGGCCCTTCGGGGCATGGTCCCGAAGAAGCTCTTGAACACGTTCTTGAAGCTCGGAATGACGGGCTGTATGCGGACTCAAGAGAATCTGTCCCTGTGCATTGGTTTCGACTTTGTAAGGAAGATCACGGAGCACCGGGTCGTCCACAATCTCGTTCCACTGCTCCTGGTGCCGCGTGGTCGTGGTCGGCATGGCATTGTAACGTTTGTCCGAGAACGTCGGGTGAACGAGGGGCTGCCCCACGATGGTCCGCTGCACAAAGCAACACGGACGCCTCCGGAGAGTTTAGCGGAAGTCGTCGTCTCATCTACGAGAACCCGTCTATGGCCCGCACGCCCCTCCTCCTCGGCGCCGTGCTCACCGTGGTCGGCCTCCTGGGCTGTGCCGATACGGACTCCGCAGACCCCACCTCCCAACCCTCAGCTGCGGTCCCCGACACAGCGCCGGACGCCCCCGTGTTCGACATCCGCTCCGTGACGCTCGACGCCCGCGATCGTCCGGAGCCGAAATTGCTCGCCCACTTGAGTGCCCTCGGCGTCACACACCTCACGCTCGTCTCGTTCGGCTGGCAGGAGCGCACGAACGACCCGAACGTGCGAGTCGACACGTCCGACGGCTGGTACAGCGAATCGCACCGGGGCATTCGGGCGCTGGCCCGGCAGGCCGACACGCTGGGCATGGACGTGATCCTGAAACCGCACCTCTGGATTGGGGGCTACGATGAAGGCGGCAATCGGAGCAAAATCGAGTTTGAGACGGAAGCACAGTGGTCCCAGTGGGAGAAAAGCTACCGGCACTTCTTGATGCACTACGCCCGGCTCGCCCAGGAGATTGATGCCGATGTGCTGGTGCTGGGCACCGAACTCACGAGCACAGCCACCTCCCGCCCGGCCTACTGGCGCGCCCTGGCCGACACGGTGCGCACCGTCTACGACGGCCAACTGACCTACGCGGCCAACTGGCACAAGGAATACCAACAGATTGAATTCTGGGACGCCCTCGACTACGTCGGGGTGCAGGCCTACTTCCCCCTCTCCAAGACCGCCAATCCCCCCCTCGACACCCTGCAGGCCCGGTGGCGCGCGCATCGCCAAACGCTGTCCGAACTTCATCGGAAGACGGGAAAACCGGTATTGTTTACGGAGATCGGCTACCGCAGCGCCCCCAGTGCAGCTGAGGCCCCGTGGCGGTGGCCGGAACAAGACGACGCCGACGTGCCCGCGGACTCAACCCTTCAGGCCCGCTGCTATCGCGCCTTCCTCTCCACAATGCAGGAGACTTCGTGGTTTCAAGGGGCCATCATTTGGAAGTGGCATCCGGAGGGCAATCACCGCCCGACGGCGTTCACGCCCCAGGACAAGCCCGCAGAGGCCGTGTTGCGGCGATGGTTCTCCGGCACGGCTGCCTCTGCGTCCCGCTGAATCGAAGCAGTGGATGAGGCCGCACGCCCGGAATCATCAGCGTGACGAACCGACCGAAAGCAGTCCGCCGATCACGGCCCCCAACGCCCGTTTTCCAATCCGATCACACTGGTCGCACCGTGCGTCGTCGAAGGTCCGATACTCGTGTAGGCGATCGGTCATAGGCGAAAACTCATCGGTCCGTGTGTCGCAATAGGAGTGCACGAACAGTCCGACCGCACCCCAAAAGAGCGATCCACTCCGACTGAGGGTCACGTGTGGCTTCGGGCGAGTCTGAACGGGAACGCCGAGGGACACTCCCCGATCCGCAGGTGCGACGAATCGTTCGAGCGATCGGTAGGGATCGAGGGACTGCCCAAAGCCCTCGACTTCCGACCCTGAGGGAATTGGGGACGCAAAACGGGACGGGGCATCCTCGATTTGGGGAGTCGGGGCAATCGAGGCTCCAAGCAAATCGATCTGTGCGACGGCCGCACGCCCGCCTCCGAATAGCAGGAAACTCAATACCGAAATCCACCGAACGCTCGTCTGGAGGAATCGTAGACCCATGATGTCACGGCAGTTTTTTCAGGAGTGCTTCCAGATACTGAGTCGTAGGAACAGCTTAAAAAGTAACGTCTGACTCAACGCTCCGCCCTCTGTTCTGCCTGTCGCCCATTTTCCTTCGTCACAGTTCCCCCCGCGATGGTTTCTGAGCTTTACCAGCCTGACGCCTGGACGCCGGTCGACGATTTCGACTTTGAGGACATCACCTATCACCGCGCCCACGATCACGGCACGGTGCGCATTGCCTTCGACCGACCGGAGGTGCTCAATGCGTTTCGCCCCCCCACGGTGGACGAGCTCTACCAGGCCCTCGACCACGCCCGACAGAGTTCGGACGTTGGCTGTGTGCTCTTGACTGGAAACGGGCCGTCAGAGAAGCACGGAAAGTGGGCGTTCTCGTCGGGCGGCGACCAGCGCATTCGGGGCGCGGACGGCTACCAGTACGAGGACGAAGAGGGCGAGGCGGACGAGTCGCGCCCCGGCCGCCTGCACATCCTGGAGGTGCAGCGTCTGATTCGCTTCATGCCGAAGGTCGTCATTGCCGTGGTGCCGGGCTGGGCCGTGGGCGGCGGGCACAGCCTGCACGTGATTTGCGACCTGACGCTCGCTAGCCGCAAGCATGCGAAGTTCAAGCAGACCGATCCCGACGTGGCGAGTTTCGACGGGGGCTTCGGCTCCGCCCTTCTCGCCCGTCAGGTGGGACAAAAGAAAGCCCGGGAAATCTTCTTCCTCGGCAAGACCTACTCTGCAGAGGAGGCCGTGGACATGGGCATGGCGAACGAGGCGGTGCCCCACGACGAGCTCGAATCCACGGCGCTCGACTGGGCCGAGACGATCAACGGCAAGAGCCCAACCGCCATCCGGATGCTCAAGTACGCCTTTAACGCGGTGGACGACGGGATGGTGGGCCAGCAGGTCTTTGCCGGCGAGGCCACGCGGCTGGCGTACATGACCGACGAGGCACAAGAAGGACGGGACGCGTTTCTGGAAGGGCGTGACCCGGACTGGTCAGATGTGCCGTGGCACTATTAGCGAATGTGGAATTTGGAATGCGGAGTTTGGAATAGGGAATTCAGAATGAGGCGTTCGGAATTTGGGGTGAGATTACTATTGCAGAAGTTCCTCCCCGATTCTCGGCCTTCCTGCTCTCACGCCGAGTACCCCAACTCTCCCATTCGCCCACTCCCCCACGCTCCCCTCGCCCATACTCCGAATGTGAGATTGCCGTTGGGGCCTTTCGCCTCCCCGCGCCGATCCGTACGTTCCGAAGTGTCGTATTGCAGCATCTTCGTGTGGGAACGCCGGATGTCGTAACCCTATGATTCTGCACAAGTTGTACGCTGTGCAGTACTTTCGGGGGTAGAGCTTTGATTTCGTCTATTCTCTCCCACACGCCCACACGCATAAACGAAACAGCATGCCCGTATCCGCCGCCGATCTCCCTGGTCTCGATCCTGCCTATGATTTTTCGTTTCGCCGCGGCCAGCGGGCGTTTCTCATAAAGCTGGCAAAAGCGTACCAGGAGGACCGGACCGACCACCTCGGCGTCTTTGTGCCCGGCTACGGGAAGACCCTCACGGCCCTCGCCTCGTTCGCCGTGGCTCGTGCCATGGGCGTCGCCGACCGCCTCGTGGTATTCGTCCCCCGTGGCAACCTGCGCGACCAGTACGCGGACCAAGAGGAAATGGCTCGGATGCTGCGCTGGATCGGGGCACCTCCCATGCAGTTCTCCGTCGCCGACTCCAGTCGCGTCTTCCTGAAGAACCCCATTCCCATCGTCATCGCGACGTACCAGTATACCTGCGGCGAGTCCGGAAACCGGAACCTGCAGCGCTACTGCCAGGGCGGCGCTCCTCTCTTCGTACTCGACGAGATTCACCACCTGCCCGAGCAGAGCGCGTGGTCGGACGCGGTCGGACGGCTGCCGTACGAGTCGCTGATCGGCCTCTCCGGCACGCCGCTCCGCAGCGACGGCAAGCCCCTCTTCGGGGTCCCCCACGAGGTCGAGACCACCCCCAGCGGGCACGAGCAGCTGCAGTACAAGGCGCTCCACGAGGTGAGCCTCAGCGACGCCCACGCCGAGGGCGAGATCCTGAAGCGGATTGAAGCCCACGTGGTCGACTACACGATTACGATGGTTGAGGAAGACACCGGCGAGGAAGTCGAGTTTACGCTCGCCGAACTGCAAGACGAGGTGGGTCGCGACACCAGCCACCTTGACCAGTTCTTCGCCCGCAAGAGCCTCCGCTTCCACGACGTGTACCTCGACACCTTGCTGAGCCCCGCCATCGGGCGATTGCAGGAAAAGCGGGCCGGAAATTTCTCCGCCGGAGACGACGTGCGCAATCACCAGATGCTCGTCACCTGCATGAGCAACCGCCATGCGGCCGACGTGCTCGACTTTATCGAGCGTCGCTACTCGTGGCTCTCGACCACCCGCATCGGGCAGGACGTGCCGCGCGAGGAGCGGGAGAAGCGCCTCGACGCCTACCGGGAGGGCGACGTGGACATCATGGTGCAGGTCGACATGATCGGCGAGGGAACCGACATCAAGACGATCAGCGTCATCGCAAAGCTGGACCTCGTAAGTGCCCGCTCCAAGACGCTGCAGCAAATTTTTCGTGGGATGCGCTACTACGACCCGTGGGACGAGGAGGCGAATGTGTGCGACGTCTTTACGTCCGGCGACCTCGGCCTCTCCGAAACGCTGGACTGGATGACGCGGGAGGTGAAGGAGGGCCTTCGACGCCAGAAGCAAAACGACGAGACGCCCCCCGAGAAGGCCACCGAGGACAGCGACCGATCCGAGTGGGCGCTCACGGGCGTGGACGAAAGCGACATCGAAACGCATCGGCTTGAGCTGGAAAACAATGGCACAAAGTCCAATCTCCGCGTTCAGCGCCAGCCCTTCGAGCGTCCCAGCCCCGATTCGCTCGACGTGTCGGCCCAAGAGGAAGAACTGCGGCAGGAGTGCGCGACGCTCGCCAATCGGCTGGCCCGCACGCTCCAGGACCGGGGCATGGACGTGCACGTGCGCGACGTTCACGCGAAGGCCAAAGAGCGTTTCCGAAAACCGCAGTCGGACATGAGCCTCAAACTTTTGCGGCGAAAAAAGCAGTGGCTCAAGCGCTGCCTGCAAATGAAACGGCTGAAGTAAATTCCACTAGTGACATCCTCGGTGTACGGGAGCCGAGAGTCTCTCCCTCTCCTTTCTTCCTTCTATCCTCCTCCATGCTATTGTTGATCTTGCGTTGACGGGGGCTTTTCCATTCGCCCAGACTGGAATTTTTTGCGTCGAACACCCCCATTCACGCTCTTTTCACCCCAAGGTCAAGACAATTACAACCACTGCCTGACCCATTTCGGGGGGAATCGACCAAAATGAGCGAAGAGGTTTTCGTTTCGGGGGTGAATGGAAGCTCTTCCAACACGATTATTTTTGTTCTCATCCCCAAAAACAAGAACTATTCGCTCAAAAGCGCTTCCGAAACGGGATTATTTGACATAGAATGGGGGATCACCTAAAGTAGTGAGCGTGCTGGACGGAATGACCGTCAGCACTCACTCGACGATTCCCAACACGAATTCGATCCCTCGCTTATGTCTACGTCTCTCCGCGCCGTTTTCCTGATGCTGGTCGGGTTAGGAATCGCCCCCGCAGTCCTGGGCGCCGACCCGAGTGCCAATGTCCCTCAAGCGGCGGAAAGCGTTCAAACCAACCTGGATTACGTCTGGACGATCCTCGCTGCCGCTCTGGTTTTCTTCATGCAGGCCGGGTTCGCCCTGCTGGAGGCGGGCTTTTCCCGAGCGAAAAATGCGGTCAACATCATCATGAAGAACGTGATGGATGCTTCCGCCGGGGCGTTGGTGTTCTACACCATCGGCTTCGGGATCATGTTCGGCACCAGCTGGAACGGGCTCATCGGCACCGACGGATTCTTCCTTACCGGTACGGGCGACCAGCCGCAAACCTGGGTCTATGCCTTCTATTTCTTCCAGGCGGTCTTTGCGGCAACGGCGGCGACCATCGTGTCCGGAGCCGTGGCTGAGCGAATTCAGTTTAGCGGATACCTAATCTTTTCGGTCCTCATCACGGGTCTGATCTATCCGGTTTTCGGCGCGTGGGCCTGGGGCGGTCTCTTCAACGGCAGTGGCTGGCTTGAGGCTCTCGGTTTCATCGACTTTGCCGGGTCCACCGTCGTCCACAGCGTTGGGGGATGGGCGGCCCTCGCCGGAGCCTTAGTGGTGGGACCGCGCGTAGGCAAGTACGCAGAAGACGGCACACCGCGCGCCATTCCCGGGCACAGCCTCCCCCTTGCGGCGCTGGGCGTCTTCATTCTGTGGCTCGGCTGGTTCGGCTTCAACGCCGGCTCGACGACGGCCGGATCTACCTCTATCGCTATGATCGCGATGAATACGTTCCTCGCCGCTGGTGCGGGCGCGGCTACTGCCATGGCCATCACCTGGATGGACACCGGCACCCCGGACGCCTCGATGACGCTGAACGGCGTACTCGGCGGACTGGTCGGTATCACGGCCGGCTGCGCGAACCTCACGGGGCCGTTCGCGATCCTCACTGGTGCGGTGGCGGGGCTCCTCATCGTCTATGCGACGCGCTTCATTGAGAAGTACGTGGACGACCCGGTCGGCGCCATCGCGGTGCACGGCGTGTGCGGCGCGTGGGGCACGCTTGCCGCTGGTCTCTTCGACTCTAGCGGCTTCAGTGCCTCGCAGGTCGGTGTGCAGGCCATCGGTATCGCGGCGGCGTTCCTCTGGACGTTCCCCGTAAGCTACGTGGTCTTCTCGCTTGCCGACAAGGCCGTGGGCGGCATCCGCATCAACGGTGAGAAGGAGCAGCTTGGCCTCGACAAGCTGGAGCACGACGTGGACGCCTACCCGGAGTTCGGCAGCATGCCCAACGGCGAGGCGAAGCACACCCACGAGCGGGCCGACGCGAAGAAGGAAGAAGAACCCGAGCCGGTCGCGTAGGCTGAATCGCTCACATTCCACTACTCTACGAGTCGTTTGGTGGGTGCTGAAAAGGGTCGTCCCTGTCATTGGGGGCGGCCCTTTTCTGTGTTGGGCCTGGGGTTGGAAATGCGGATGTGTGCAGATATGAAGGCGTTGAAGTTCGACCGCTACGTGGCATCCTAGCAGGTCCGGGAACAGACGTCAGAGATCGGAGGAGCCGTGCACTCTCCGGAGTAAATATTCCCCTAAAGCGTTGTGCGACACGGCACCAGTGGCGCCGTTGGACTGTGACTTTGCGAGTTTAACCGCAGGAGCGACACACCGTAGGACTGGATTTTTCGTCTCCTGCAAAGGTCAATATCTTCTGTGTAGCGTCGTTGGAGTCCAACGACGCTACACAGCCCCCCTCGTCCGGCGGATAATTTCGCAACCTTACGCTCTAACGGCGCTGCGGACACTTTCTTCGTACTGGAATAGAGCTTCCGGTGGGGACATCAAATACTTCGTAGACTCCCCCCTCATTCAGGCCTCCACACGCCCACGATTCCAACGCACGTTTCTACCCCGGTGGCCGCACGTAATCCTCAAATGTATCGACGAGCCGTTGGTAAGCGGCCGCTACTGCCGGAGGGATTTCGACCGCGACGATGTAGCCTCGTCCCTTCGGGCCATAGCCGCGTTCGTCATTCCGCAGACGCGGGATTTCCCCCATTACCAGTGACACGAAGCGCTCCATCGACCATAGCCCGGCCCGGTCCGGGGTCTCGAAGGCGAGTGACCCATTCTCGGCACGAACCTGGGGAACGAACGTTGGGCAGTTGAGGAAGTGGACGGACGTCTCCTCGCCCCACACGCGCCGGAAGGAGGCCCGGGTCCGCCGCTGCATCGTGGGATCCTGCACCAAAATCACGTGCTCCGGTGTGAGTCGTCGTTCCTGAAGGAGTGCGTATGCATTCTCGGCGTTGGCGCCACAGTTGGTCGAGTCCGGCTCAACAAGAATATCCAGCTCGTCCAGGCCGTGCGCGTGGACCAAAACGTCGCGCAGAATTTCGGCCTCTGCTCGTTCGTCCACAACAAGGTCTTTGTACGGCCAAAACCCACGGACGGCCCGCCGTAAATGATCGGTCGAGTGGCCGTTGCCACCAGCGATCAGCAGCCGGTCTGCCACGCCGCTCTTCATCCCCCTGGCAACGGTCCTCACCGTGTGCAACACGCTATTGCCCAGAAGGACAAGCAGGTCGGCAGACGGGACCCTGAGCTGTTTTTCGACGGCAGTGGACGACAGTTCGCGGAGGTCTGGCGCCGCAAGGAACGCGGAAACGGTGTTGAGGTCGGCCGCGGCCCGCGCAGGATCGTCCATCTGAAAGCACAGATCAGTTCAAACAGTGACTTCGAAAATATGTATTACAGTCGCCCCCCTCGTGTCGGGGATTGCCCGACATGCTACAGTTTCATTTCCCTACGCCCCTGCCCGGAATGGCTTACACATTCCCGGATCGCCGTCCATATATTGTAGTTCCATTCTCGAGCACCGTACATATAGCCCTCTGACCTTATGTCCACTCTAGACCTTTCGCAGTACGGAATTAACGTCGACACCGTTCTTCGCAACGCCAATCCCGCCCACCTGTACGAAGAAGCCATTCTCCGCGACCCCACGGCGGCCATCGCCGACAGCGGCGCCCTCACCATCCGCTCCGGAGAAAAGACGGGCCGTAGCCCTGCGGACAAGCGCATCGTGCGCAATCCGGAGAGTGAAGACGACATCTGGTGGGGTCCCATCAACATGGAAATTGACGAGCACACGTTCCAGATCAACCGGGAACGCGCGCAGGACTACCTCAACACTTGTGACCGCATTTATGTGACGGACGGGTTCGCGGGCTGGGACCCGGAGCACCGACTCAAGGTGCGCATCATCGCGACCCGGCCGTACCACGCCCTCTTCATGCACAACATGCTGATCCGGCCCACGCAGGAGGAGCTGGAAAATTTCGGGGAGCCGGACTTCGTGATCTACAACTCCGGAGAGTTTCCGGCCAACCGGCTCACCGAGTACATGAACTCGAAGACCAGCGTTGACCTCTCGTTCGAGGATCAGGAAATGGTGATTCTCGGAACGCAGTACGCCGGAGAAATGAAAAAGGGTGTCTTTACGGTCCTGCACTACCTGATGCCCAAGCGTAACGTGCTGTCGATGCACTGCTCGGCCAACGAAGGGGACGACGGTGACGTCTCTCTCTTCTTCGGCCTCAGCGGCACCGGCAAGACCACCCTCTCGGCCGACCCGAACCGCAAGCTCATCGGGGACGACGAGCACTGCTGGAGCGACGATGGCGTCTTCAACATTGAGGGGGGCTGCTACGCGAAAGCGATTGGCCTGTCCGAAGAGGAAGAGCCAGAAATTTACGATGCCATCCGCTACGGCACCATCCTCGAAAATGTTGTGTACGACGAGGAGACGCGCAAAGTCGACTACGACGACACGTCCATTACGGTGAATACGCGGGCGTCCTATCCGCTGGAGTACATTGAGAACGCCAAAATTCCGGCAATGGGGGACCACCCGGACAACATCATTTTCCTGACGTACGACGCCTTCGGCATCATGCCGCCGGTGAGCAAGCTCACCCCTGAGCAGGCGATGTATCACTTCATCAGCGGGTACACGGCAAAGGTGGCCGGCACGGAGATGGGTGTCGACGAGCCGCAGGCCACGTTCAGCGCCTGCTTCGGCGCGGCCTTCCTGGTCTGGCCCCCGGCCAAGTACGCCGAGATGTTGGCGGAGAAAATTCGCGAGCACGACGCCGAGGTCTGGCTCGTCAACACCGGCATCACCGGCGGGCCGTACGGCACCGGCACACGGGTCCCGCTCAAGTACACCCGCGCGATGATCGACGCCATTCACGACGGCTCGCTGCTAGAGACGCCGAAGGAAACGGAGCCCGTCTTTGGACTCGACGTGCCGACCGAATGCCCCGGCGTGCCGAGCGACATCCTAATGCCGCGCGAGACGTGGGACGACCCAGAGGCCTACGACGAGAAGGCTGAGAAGCTCGTGGGTCTCTTCAACGACCACTTCGAGCAGTACGAAGACATGGCGCCCCCTGAGATTGCGGCGGCCGGGCCGCAGTTGCAGGCGGCGTAGCACAATCGGGACGAATCTTGACGTGTGAAGCGTGAGGGGGGATCATGGAATCGATCCCCCTCACGCTTTTTTATTTATGGCCCTGCCTACAGGCACCTCGCTGAATGGCGCACCGGGAAAGGTGTCAAAGTGCCCGCTCCCGATGCGCGAATAGTCCACCAAACGTTCAAGACGGGAACTGTACACTGTAACTGATTCGAAACGCCCCCATCGGCTGTCCCGATCAGGAGAAAGACCTCTCTGGGGGACCTTACCTCTTTCACCGAAGGGGGTGAAACCGATGCGAGGGTGGTGCTATCGCGGTTCTCGATTCAGCCGATTGGGTTTGGATTGGTCGTGATCGAGAAACGGGACGTGCTCCTGCGTAGGGGACACATTGCCATCTTCGCATCGGGGAAATTGCAAACGGCCGGGCCGGTCCGAACATGGACCGCCCGGCTGTTTGCGTTTTCTCTCCCCCCTACAACAGCGGCACCAATCTTCAGGGGCCTCATTCCGAATGGAATGCCCGCTCAGCGGTCTCCTCTCCCTCCCTCTCGTGCCGCACCAGGATCCCGGGCACATCAACCCCCTCCACGATCTGCTGCTGTACGGTCCCAAACAGAATCTCGCGCACAGACGGCTCCGACTCCCCCAGCACGACAATGTCGGCATCGGCCGCCCACTCGACAATCCGTTCGCCGGGATCGTCGGCCTGCACCGTTTCAAGTCGCAGGATGTCGGCCTTGACACCGTGCTCTCTCATAAGCTCTGCGGCGGGCTCCAACACGTGCTCCCGAGAAAGAGATGCATCCCGATCTCCGTCCACCACGTGCAGAAGCGTTATCGCGCTCGTGTCGGCCTGTACGAGGTCGGCCACCAGCGACGCCATGCGGCGGGCATTGGGCAGGCCACGGAGCGGCACGAGGATGCGACGCAACTGCTCTGTCTCTGCTGGAATGAGGACCGCGTCACAGTCCTCCTCCGTGCTGATCCGACTGATCGAGTCGAGCCGATTGCCGGTGAACACCACCCGTTTCGTCACCTCGGCCCCTGCCTCTTCGAACGATCGAGCAACTGAGTCAAGGGCCGCCGTGGCTTTCTCTCCGAACTGATCGCGAGCCTGCTCGGGAGAGGTCTGCTCCGGCACGGCGTACCAGCCCACCAGCACAATACGGACCGAGGCCAGGAAGTCCACAAGGGTGGGCGAAAGTGACACCGGATCCGGCAGCTCCACGTCTACCAGGATGGACGAGAGTACAGTGTCAGAACGGGTCATGACGATCCTCTGTGCATAGGGGTAAGTTCTAATGATCGTCTTTTTCCCAATCGAATGAGTGCTCAGCGTCTGGACTGGCTGAAGACACGTACTCACGAATCTGCAATCTCGGAGAGCGTAACGGACCGTGCGTAGTAGAAATACCAGCCCACGGCGACCGCGAGCACGCCCCCGCCGAGGCCGATGGAGAGTGGATTCATAAACCCAATGAGGCCGAAACTCGCCAGCCCCCCCAACCCTGGCACCACCGGGTGACCCGGGCACCGAAAACTGGGCTGATAGTCGTTTGGGTCTTGATGCCGCAACACCAGCAGGGCCACACAGATGAGACCGTACATGACAAGGTGTAGCAGCGAGGCCACTTCGGCCAGCACCTCGACCCGCCCGTAGAGGATGAGTCCCACAATCGGCCCTCCTGCGAGCACCAACGCCACGTGGGGCGTGCGGTAGCGCTCGTTCAGGCGCTGCACGGTCTTGGGCACCAGATCGTCGCGGCTCAAAGCGTAGATAGAACGGGAGGCACTGAGAATAGAGGCATTTGCACTGGAAAGGGTAGCCAAGAGCCCCCCACCCAAAATGGCCGCCGCCCCAAAGGTCCCGAAGAGGGAGCGCCCCACGCTTACGACGGCTGTTTCGCCCAACTCGGCCAGCCGCTCGCTGCCCAACAGGCTCGTCCCCACGAAAATCGTCAGGACGTAGAGCACCGCGACGAGGAGAACACTCCCGATCATCGAACGCGGCAGGGTGTGCGACGGTTGTTTGATCTCACCCGCTACCGTCGCAATTTGCACGAAGCCAAGGTAGGACGTAAACACGAGTGCTGCGGTCGTAAACACCGGCATCGTACCGTACGGAAAGAAGGTCTTCGGCACGCGCTCGCGACCCAGAATCCCGAGAACGTCCAGTCCGCCGTGCCCCAGAAAGCCGGTGAGAATCACGAGGAGAACGCCGACGATCCAGTTCTGGAGGTCACCCGTATTTTCAGTTCCCGTAATGCTGACGCCGGTGAGCAAAACGGCGGTGCCCAGTGCAATGCTTCCCACGGGCACGGAAATCCCGAGTCCAACCTCCCGAACGAGGTCCGCCAGGTAGTGCCCAAACCCGATCAGGTAAAAGGCCGAAGCAAAGACGAGCCCAAGCCACTGCCCGATGCCCACCATGCAGCCGAAGAGGGTACCGAGACTGCGGGAGACGAAGTAGTAGCCGCCCCCGCTTTCCGGCATGGCCGTCGCCAGCTCGGAGGTGGGCAGGGCCACGAGAAGAGCGATGATAGCCCCGATGCCGAACGAGAGCATCGCCGCCGGCCCGGCCTCCCCCGCGGCAAGCCCCGGAAACACGAAAATGCCGGCGCCTACCATCGTCCCCGTGCCGATAGCGAGAGCCTGCGTCAGCCCCAGCGTTCGCTCCAATTCTCCAGTTCGCTGCGCAACGTCGGCGGCCTCGCCCTCCGAAACAACCGTCTCCTCACTCATGAGCCAGCCTCAAGTGCCGTCGCAATGTCGACTCTCTATTGGTATTGCCCCTGCTACCGGGTGATTCAGAAGACGCTCTCTCACGCATGTGCCCCCATCAAGGAATTCAAGAGCTGCGGGTGCCAATTCCCTGGTGCCGTCTCTCATCTCCCACCACAGCAATCTGATATCCCCTCCACGATCGCCTCGTTTGGGTTACCGGCGCCTCTTCCGACGCCTGGTTCAGCGGTATGACGGAACGTGAAATTCCCCTCGACCAGCCGCTTCGGGACTCAAATCTCCGAAACTCTCCGTCATGAACCGGAAAAGCGAAACACCGTGCTTTGGGTCAAGTATGGGACACTGTGGTACAAAAATGACCAAAAAATCAAAAAAGATATGTCTTCCACCAAGCGCATATTGGAGTTCGAACGGAGAAGAATTATCTCTCTGTTGTGGTTCCTCGTCGGATTCGCCGTCTGGCAAGGCAGTCGGGTTCTGGAAGCATTCGCGCCCTCGTTCAGCACCGCCTCTCCCATCCCCACCATCCTCGCCCTTCTTGGCTGGGCCATCTGGTTCTACCATCTCGGTCGAATGCTCCTGCTAAAACGAGAGATGTCCGATCGGGAAGAACAGCAGATGAACGACGAACGCATTCAGAAGAACCGCCGGCGCTCGTTCACCATCGGATTTTGGGTCATGCTAGTTGCGACTTGTCCCCTCCTCTTCGTGGAAACCGCCTTCACCGTAGCTACTGCCGCGAACCTGATGCTTCTCATCGGAATTGCAAGC
>JAHENZ010000054.1 GCA_018609755.1 Salinivenus sp.
ATCCTCGTCGCGGCGAGTGAATCCATCGTCGGTGACGGAAATCGGAATCGTCCTAAAGTCAAGGTGCTCACGGCTGTAGGCCATGTAGACGGCCACCACGTCGAAGAGCGTAGAGGAGCGTTCGTCGAAATAATCGACCTCCGTCCAGGTCACGCGATCGGCCCAGATGCGATAGTTTTCAAAGAGGGCCGTAAGCATCGAATCGTCCGATTGCTTCAACCGCTGGTAGTGCGCTCCCCCGAGCGCCACCGGATCGGCAGTGTCCAGCGGGGTAATCTTAAAACTGCGCCAGTCTGCCTGCAGGGCCGTGCGGAAGGCCTCGACGTTGTCCTTCACGTTATACTCGGCCGCCGGGTCGGAGCCGGCGCCGTAGCCCCGGTCGATGCTCCCCTGCATGCCGACGAAGTGAATCTTGGACGCGATGTCGGGCGCGCGACGGAGTGCCGCCTCCACATTGGGCAGGGGACCGATGGCAATGAGGGTGATGGGACCGTCGGCCTCGCGCACAAGCTCAATGAAGGCCGAAATGCCATCCTCGTGTACCGGACCGGAATAGTCGTCCAGGCGATAGTTTTTAACCCAAGGCTTCTGGTATTCATTAGCAGATTCGCCAGACGGGCCGAGGGCGACGGGCACCTCCGTGCGACCGGCCGTTTCTAGAAATTTCGCCGCCAGGCGGCCCCGGTAGCGCGTGTTACCCGTTGCCGTGAGCACCAGTTGGAGATCGAGCTCCGGACTGCGCAGCAGATGCGCAAGCGCCCAGGTGTCGTCGATGTCACTGCCGATGTCGGTGTCAAGAACGACTGGCGTCGGCCCGTGCGCCTCGTTCTGAGCCGCAGCCTGGGTCAGACTCCCACCCAGGGCGAGAAGCGCTAGAGCGAGCAGACCGCCTCGCATCCGTGAGCGAACGTGCGAGGAATTTTGGGCATCACACATGGAGGGAAAAAGCAGAATGAGCGTCTGCCAGATTGAAATCATCGTCCTCCACAGCATCCACCCGAATGGGTTCCCCCTCTACTCTCCCTCCCCCACGCTCTCTACCCCCATGCTCTCAATGCCTACGCGCTACACGCCCATGCCCAGACGGTTTACGCCGCAGCGGGCTCTCGGGACTCCGACGCCTTCTCCTCGGTCCAGTCCGTCGCCTCGGCGATGCGCTCGCACTGGTGGCAGCGAATGTCGCGGTTGCGGCTGTCATAGCAGGGACGAGCGCTCCACGGCGCCGTCGTGTCCGTATTCGGGAGCTCCAGCTGGGCCGCCGTCACGTCCGCCAGGGCCTCGATAAATTTGGGGTGACTGTTGAGCCCGGGCATGACCTCGTAGTGCTCCGGAATCGGGGCGCCTTCCTCCTCAAGCTCTTCCGGAATCTCGATGGCCAACTCGTAGCTCGTCTCGATGTGATCGGTGACGAACGCAACCGGCACCACGAGTACGTCTTCCCCTTCCTCCGCGAGCTTCTCCACCCGGTCGTCCGTGGCGGGAGTCAGCCATTCGGAGGGTCCGACCTTGCTCTGGAACGCGGTGCTGAACTCGTAGTCGTGCCCGCGGTGCTCCATCAGGTGTTTCACCGTGGAGTGGACGAGGCAGCAGTACGGGTCCCGCCGATCCTTCATCTCGGTAAGGGGCGTGCCGTGCGCACTGAAGAGGATGTGCACGTCATCCCGGACCTCGTCGGGAAAGCGCGCCAGGCCCTCGTCGATGCGATCGCTCAGAGCCTCAATGTATTTCGGGTGCGTGGCGTACTCGAAGACGAAGGACGTGGGCCACTCCGGAATCTCGCCTGCTTGCTCCAGTTCGTACCAGTACACGAGGGAGGCCCCGGTCGTCGTCTTCGAATACTGCGGGTAAAGCGGTAGAAGTACCACCTTGTCCACGCCATCGTCCTGCATCTGCTCGGCGGCCTGCTCGCTGAACGGCTCCCAGTACCGCATGGCCATGTACGTCTTAAAGTCGACGCCCGACTGCGACGCGTACTGCTCGTTGAGTTGCTGCTCCAGATTGGTGGCCTGCTCGCGGGTGAGCGGATTGATGGGTGAGCCGCCGTCGTCGCTGATTTCCTTGTAGTCCTCCGCAACCGACTTCGACCGAAAGTACGAGATGATGCTGGAAAACCAGTGCCGCAGCGTGCCCCGCGCCGAAAAGTAGACGACCTCCGAGAAGTCGATGATCGCCGGATCCATAAACAGGTTGTAGAGGAACGGCTTCACGGCCTCCTCCGAATCCGGCCCACCGAGGTTCAGCATCACCACCCCGACGGTGTCCCCCTCTTCTACCTCCAGCTTGGCGGACGGGAAAAACTGCCCGTTCACCATCCGGTTGTCGCGGTTGTACTTGTTGTCGTCGTATCGGCGCAGAAACTCGTACGGCGTCATCGGTCGTGCAAAAATGCTCGTGTCAGAAGAACTGGGAGTAGTGCGACCCTAAACGTACACAACAGAAGGAAGACTCACAGGCGCGGCCAATCGTTGCATCTGCGTTGCGGTCTGCCCGTGGGGCAAGTCCGGAACAGAAGGTCGGGACTTCCCCCACTGCATTTTTCTCCGGAACTACCGGACAAATACCCGAAATCGCCGAACAGCTACCCCTGTCCGCCGCCAGACGTACGAGATTGCCCTCAGTCGAATTAATCGCCCTACACGACCCATCCTTCGCCGCATCCCGAGATTGGGCGACAGCACGCAATCTGAAGGGGCGATTTTGGGACATTTCGCCGTCCCATCGACTCTAACTTTCGCTTGAGGCATTCAATCCCCCTCTCGGTGCTCGCGGGAGATGCTCCGCTGTATCACACATATCGTCCGCAACTGATGAGGCACGCGATTTTCGCTCCAACGAAGTACGTCTGCGTTCTGGTGCAGAGGGGCGAGGCCGTCACTGGTGGGCGTGCACAACTGAAAAGATAGAGCTCGCCGCCCCCGGGACGGGTTCTGTCCCGCCTTCTCCCCTCTCGCTTCTCGCCTCTCGCCCTTCACCCCTCCCCGCTCGACTCTCGATCCTCCTCTCCTCCCACGTCCGCCGGCACAGAGTCCCGATCCTCCATCCACTGCAGCAGCGCCGGCAGAAAGACGATCGCCGCCGCCAATGTCGTCCCGAGTCCGATGGCCGCGAGCGTTCCGATCGAGTTGAGCCCCGGATGGAAACTCAGTAGCAGTCCTCCGAAGCCGATCGCCGTCGTGACCGTCCCCATCATAACGTGCTCGCCCGTCGACCGCAGCACCGTCCACAGCGACCGGCGCCCCTCCTCCCGATACCGGTGCACCATGTGCACTCCTGCGTCGTTCCCAATCCCCAGAATGGCCGGCAGCACCACCATGTTGTAGAAACTCAGCTTCACCCCGAAGATCACCATCAGCAGGAGCATCCACAGCACGCCCACCACCAGCGGCACCAGCGCAAGCCCCGCCCAGCGGAAGCTGCGGAAGTTCATGAGCATGAGCAGCGCCACCATGAGGAAGGTCGCCAGCACCATCCAGGGGGCCTCGTCCTGGACCAGCTGAAGCATGTTGGCCGCCACCAGGGGTGTTGAGGCGGCGTGATACGTCTGCCCGTCGGCCGTCGTGATGGTGCCAATCTCATTCGAGAAGGCGATGGACCGCCGACCGTCGGAGAGGCTTCCCTCCGGGTAGATCATGACGAAAGTCCCGAGCTCGCCGTCCTTCGTCGTAAACTGCTTCCGCAGGAACTCCGGCACCTGCTCCAGATCAATCGGCTCGCGCGTCTGAGCGGCGCGGCGCAGGCGCTCCATGTTTTCGGAATCCTGATTCCGCAGATACTTGTTTTCGGTCACAAGTGTGCGAATCTCCCCAATCCGATCCAGCTTGTTCTGCCGCGCCGTGTCCGCCAGCGGAAAGCGCTCCTGCAAGCTCTCCACCGCCAGAACGGTCGAGGTCGAATCCCGGGCCTTTTCCTTCACGGCCTTCACCACCTCCGGCACATTCTTCGCACTGTCGACCACCACGTACGCCGGGTTGCGGCGGTTGTCGTCCCCTCTACTTTCCGCCCGTTCGATGATCGCGTTGCGGTCCTCATACGCCTCGTAGTCGGGCTCCAGCTTCCCAAAGTCGTACTGGAACGAAACCTGCGGAAGCATCGCCAACGCCCCCAAGACCGCCACGGCACTCCCAATCACGACGGGCCGGGCCGCCCCGAACCGGCGTCCTTCGCCCCCGACGGCCGACGCCGGAGAACGAGCCGCAAGGTTGAGAAGCCCCGTCCGCTCCAGCACCGACAGCAGCGCCGGCATCACGATCGTCATGGCGACGAGTGCAAAGAGGACGCCCGTCCCGGCAATGGCTCCAAACTCACTGAACCCTTTAAATTCGGCGATCATGAGCACGTAGAGTGCAGCGGCCGTCGTAAAGGCGCCCGTCGCAATGGCCTGCCCGGTGCTCGCGAACGTCGTTTCCGCCGCGTCGGCGACCGAGAGGCCCGTGGCCCGCTCTTCCGTGTAGCGGGCATAGAAGTGAATCCCGAAGTCGATACCCAGCCCAAAGAGGATGAGCCCCAACGTCGACGTCATGAGGTTCAGATCCCCAAACGCGAGGGACGCCACCCCGCCCGTCCAGGCTAAGCTCATGAACAGCGGCGTCGCGATGACGAGGGCCAGAATGGGCGACCGGGCCACCTCTGCCAAAAACACACGACCGTCCCACCGACCGCCCGTCCGCGTACGGTACGACTTGTAGAGGAAGTACAGCACCACCACCAGAATGACTGTGCCTACCCCGCTGGCGAACGACCCGAGCACATCGTTCGTGATGGCATCCACCTCGGCCTGCTGGCGCAGGAGCCGCCCCGCGAGCGTGACCTCCATCTCCGGGTGGTAGGATTGCGGGCCCATGCTGTCGACCAGCGACCGGAGATCCCCGTACAGGTTCTCGATAAACCCAACGTCCGTCCGCGACCCGGAGGGATAGAACCGCACTACCATCGTGGTGCTATCCTCTGAGATGGGGTACTCTTTCCCCACGAGCCGATCGTACATCTGCTCCAACTCTTCGCCATCCGCCCCGCCGTCCTCTTCCCCTTCCTCACCCTCCTCAATGTCTACAAAGAACGGATTGGCCTCGCGCTTGGCGTCTTCAATCTGCTGATCCAGAAACTGCTCGACCTCTCGCAGCTCCTGATCGCTCGCAAAGTAGAGAGCATTGTCCTTTAGAAACCCAACCTCTCGCTGAAATTCCGCACGGGTCAAGTACGGCTCGCCCGCCCCCTCACGCGTCATCTTCAACGCCTTCGGAATCAGCGCCTCGGCAAATTTCTTGTTGGCCTCAAAAGAGGGGCTCACAATGCCAACTGCTACTTCGCTTTCCCCGCCCACCGTCTGCCGCAGCCGCTCTAAGGCCTGCACGCTCGGATCGTCGTCCGGCAACAAATTGGCAAAGTCGGTGTCAATCGTCAGGTTCTGCGCCTGATAAACGCCGGCTGTCGACAAGAGCAGAGCGGCCAGCAGAACCCACCCAGCCCGCCGCACGACGAATCGGATGACGGGGCGAAGAGCGTCGAACAATCTGTTCATGGTGAACGCAAGACTCTGAAAAGACGTGACTCAGAAACGGTGCTTATTTACCTCAAATTTCAGCCTACGTGCCGGTGTCCGAATCGGCGACTGACGACCGTGGACAACTGCCCTCATCGCCCGCCTCCGCATTCGGCGGCCAATTCTGGGAGAGTAGTGGGCCTGCACAACTGAAACGCGAGAAATTGCAGAGATCGGGACGCCACCGATCCGTGAATAAGTTTCTGAAGTTTGGTTTCGATTTTAGCTGCGCACGGTTCTCAACAGGCTGAAAAAAGTCGTTTAGGTACGTTCTCACGGATCGGTATTTCCGTCTGTCTCTCCTGTGCGGAATCTGCTCGGG
>JAHENZ010000055.1 GCA_018609755.1 Salinivenus sp.
CAAATGAGGAAAACGACGTACGGTCTCCTCGTAGGGGCTGCAATCGAATACACTGTTGACGGCGAGAATGCGATTGCCCTCGACGTGCGATACCATCGGGCTCTCACCTTTCTTTCTTCCGAGGGCGATCTGGAGGGGCTTCGCATCGACGGACTGACCGTTGGACTCGAGTATGCCTTTCTCGTTCAGTAGAGTTCACGGTGGGGAGGAGCGTGGAATGGTAAAGAGGCGCTTCGGCCACGATCACCACTGCTTGGGGGGGCGGAAAAACCCTAGCGGAACCACCGTTGCCTGGTACAGCGCATATCCAAACTCCCACGCCGGAAAGACGGCGAGCAGATCCAGTTCGTCGAACGTTTCCGCGGCGGGACCGAGGGGGGCATGGCGGGCCAGCAGCCCCGTGGCGAGCAGTCCGGCGCCCAATTTTCCGAGAACGAGAGGGGCGATCCAGAGCAGCACGAGGCTCACGTGAAGCAGCGTCAGGTGCACGCCCACCGTCCACGGATAGTAGCGTCCGGCGGAGACGTGCCGTCGCCGCGCCCGCCACCACACCCGCCACGACTCCGGTGCGTCAGTGGGAACGAACGTTTTTTTGTCGAGCAGGGGGCGTACGGTCGCACAATTCTGTCGGTGCACGGCCTGCACGAACAGGTCGTCGTCGCCACTCATTGATTCTTGGCCGCCTCCGTCGTGCGAAAATCCATCCACGGCGTCGAAGACCGAGCGGGGATAACTGAGATTGCGACCGACGGCCATGTAGGGGCGGTCCCACCCGATGGCGGCGACGGTGTAGAGGGCGTGGACCAGCGTCTCGTAGCGGGAGAACCAGCCCAGGAGTCCGCTTCCCCGCAGGGGACTGTACCCCACGAGTACGCTGTCGTCGTCCGTGGCCGCGTGGGCCGCCGCAAGGCCCGAAAGCCAGTCCGGGGGGGGAGTGCAGTCGGCGTCGGTGAAGGCAAGGAGGGGGTGCTCCGCAGCGGCGATGCCCTGCGTGAGGGCGTGCTTCTTTCGAGGGGGCGACGGATCGTCGACGACCACCACCCGAGCGTACGAACGACCGGCGGCCCAGTCTGCCGCCAGGGTCGCGGTGGCGTCGGTCGAATCGTCGTCGACAATAACCACCTCGTAGGACGGATGGGACTGCTGAGACAGGGCGGTTAGAAGGGCGGGGAGCTCGTCGGCTTCATTTCGGGCCGCCACGACCACCGTAATGGGAGGAAGATGATCGCCGTTCGAGGGAGGCGCCTGTCGTTGGGCGCGCCGCCATCCCCACACCAGAACCAGAGCGTACAGCAAAAGGACGGCGAGTGCACCGCCGAAGAGAACGAGCATTACACCAGGAGCCGTCGCAGGGACGTAGAGAAACAAGGAAACACGAGAAATATGCAAATAGGCGGCCTCACAGGAGGAATCACGAACAAAATCCGCGTGGATTTCGGATGCCGCTGCACAGGATAGTGGAGGCAGACCGAATTGTCTACTACATTGGTGAACTGACAATTTGTCCCACCACTCCCCACGCGGTTCGGCACGGCACGATGCACCGCTGCGTTCCCGACAGCCCACGGGGTCTCTGCTCTTCTGGGAAACGTTCACGCTTGCACGGATCGGTATGTCCACGTCTTCCTCATCTGCTTGGCCGGATCTCGGACGATTCTGGACCCCTGCGAATGCTCTCAGTCTGTTGCGGCTCGTGCTGGTGTTTCCGATTGCCGTCCTCTTGTGGCAGAATGGGCCGCTGGACTGGGTCTTGGGCCTCACCGTCGCAGCGATTATGACCGACTGGTTTGACGGGCGGGTGGCCCGGTGGACGGGCACTGTGTCCGAGTGGGGCAAGGTGATTGATCCGGTAGCGGACAAAGTGGCCGCCGTTCTCACGGTGTCGGTGCTCACGTTTCGGCCCGAAGTGGTAGGGGCACCCGAGCTGCCCTTCTGGTTCTTCGGTGTTATCGTGGGGCGGGACCTTCTCATTCTTGCTGGGGGCGCGTGGATTGCAAACCGATCCGGCAAGGTGCTCATGAGTGCCTGGGCGGGGAAGGCTGCCAGCCTTTGGCTCGCCCTCACCGTTCTGAGCGTCATTCTGAAAGCCGACCTCCCGGTCTTCAACGTCTGCCTCTGGATGGCCACTGGGCTCTTCGTGTTCTCCTTTGGGGTCTACCTGGTGCGGTACCTCAATGCCATTCGCCGGGCCCCGCCGCCGCAGCAAAATTCCCCAGACGCGGCGTCGGACGATCAGGCGTCGGAGTCGTCGGGAACCTCGGCCCCGGTGACGGCCCCCTGCCTGTTGGCCCTCAGCTGACGTTGGGCCAATCCCTCTCATTTGTCACATTCGCCTCTACGTCTCTCCATTATGGGCATTCTCGACCGTTTCACCAATCAGAACGACGACGAAGAGCAGGAGAAGCTGGACGAAGGGTTGGAGAAAACCCGGACGAGCTTTTTTGGCAAGATCGACCGCATGGTGCGCGGCAAGGACACCGTCGACGCGGAGCTGTTGGACGAGCTGGAAGAGATCCTCGTTACCAGCGACGTGGGGGTGGACACGACGCTCGACATCATCGATCACGTCGAGGCCCGGGTCGCGGAAGATCAGTACGTGTCCACGGAGGAACTGAACCTCCTCATCCGCGACGAGATTGCGAAGCTGATGCTGGAGGATGAGGACGAGCGTCCGGCCGATTTTGATGCTCCCTTGCCGAACAAGCCACACGTCATCATGGTGGTGGGCGTGAACGGCGTGGGCAAAACCACGACCATCGGCAAGATGGCGTACAAGTACAAGCAGGCGGGCAAGAGCGTGATGGTGGGGGCGGCGGACACCTTTCGGGCAGCCGCCATTGAGCAGCTGGAGATCTGGGCCGACCGGGCCGACGTGCCGATCATCAAGCAGCAGCACGGCTCCGACCCGGCCGCGGTAGCGTACGACACCATTGAAGCGGCGCAGGCCCGTGATACGGACGTCGTCCTCATCGACACCGCGGGGCGCCTTCACACGAAGGGCGGGTTGATGGACGAGCTGGCGAAGATGAAGCGGGTCATGCAGAAGCGGACCGAAAGTGCGCCCCACGAGGTGCTACTGGTGCTCGATGCGTCGACCGGCCAGAATGCGCTTCGACAGGCCGAAGAGTTTACCGAGAGTGTAGACGTGACGGGGCTCGCCCTCACGAAGCTCGACGGGACGGCCAAGGGCGGAGTCGTGATTGGGGTGTCGCACCAGTTCCAGGTGCCGGTGAAGTACATCGGCGTGGGGGAGGACATTGAGGACCTGCAGGTGTTCGACCGCAAGGGGTTCGTGGAGGGCTTGTTTAAGGGCGTTGCCTGAATGGGCGTCGGGGCCGGTTGCACGTGTAGTGATAGGCGGGGGGGAAAGGAGTTGTGAGTTGTAGGGGGCAGTACTTCGTGATGAAGTCGGGGCTTTGTCTCGAAGTGATGAGCCTCGGGAAACGCGTCTCTGTCAAATTCGCCACTCGAAAATCGCAATTCGAACATGAATATCGTTTTCATGGGCACGCCGGAATTTGCCGTGCCGTCGCTCACACAGCTCATTGAGTCAGGGCATGCGCCGGTCGCCGTCGCTACGGGGCCGGATCGTCCGCGGGGGCGAGGGCAAGAGGTGACGCCGACGCCGGTGAAAGCGGCAGCGCAGGAGGCCGGGATTGACCGCATTCTTCAGCCCGAGGACGTAACCGACGATGCGTTTGCCGAGGCGGTCGCTGACGTAGAGCCGGATGTCATTGCGGTGGTTGCGTACAAAATTCTCCCGCCCAAGGTCTTTACCACTGCGTCGGAGGGGGCATTCAACCTGCACGGGTCGTTGTTGCCAAAGTATCGTGGGGCGGCGCCGATTAACCACGCCATCATGCAGGGAGAAACGGAGACCGGTGTGACGACGTTCTTTCTGGAACCGTCGGTGGACACGGGCGACATCATACTGCAGAAGTCGATGACCATCGGGCCGAACGAAACGGCCGGATCCGTTCACGACCGCATGAAGGAGCTCGGGGGCGAGGCCGTGGTTGAGACGGTGCAGCAGATTGAGGCGGGCACGGTCGATCCGCAGCCGCAAGATGATAGCAAAGCGACGCCTGCCCCGAAGATCCACGACGAGGACTGCGAGATTCCGTGGGGCCGGTCGGGGGAGGACGTGCACAACCACGTTCGAGGGCTTTCTCCATATCCCGGCGCCTGGACGATGCACGGGGACACGCGCCTCAAGATCTACGAGACCCGGCGGGCGGAGGGGAGTGGGATCCCTGGAGAAGTGATCGAGGCCGGACAGCGGCTCCTCGTGGCGTGTGGGGAAGAGGCTGTCGAGGTCGTAACGATCCAGCAGCCGGGGCGGCAGCAACTCGACGCCGTCGATTTTCTGAATGGGTATGACCTTTCGGAAGGAGAACGGCTTGGACAGGAATGAGCCGTTGACGATCTGAAGAAGAGGTCGCATTGATTGTGAGTCTTCCCGACGCAACCGTCTCAGCCCATGTCGTCCGATTTGTCACCGACTGCGGCAGACTTGCCCCCGTTTGTGTCCGACAATGCGTTCGTCGGCGATCCTCAGCAGTTTGAGGCCTATGAGGCGCCGGGGGCGGATACGCTTGAGGGACGGGCGCGCACGCTGTTAACAGAACGAATGGGGAGAGCGGAGGCGACCGTCTCGACCGCTTTTGCCTGCGGGACCGTAGGCGTCCAGGCCGACCAGACGCACTACTCTGACGGCTTCGGGCTGTTTTTGCCACTGCAACAGGGGGTGGCGGTGGCAGCCCGGTATGCGAACACGACCCGGATCACCTTTGCGGGGGCAGACCAGACGTGGACGGACGATTCGGACTCGCCTCCCGTGTGGCTCGTGGCCGTCCGGCGCATCCTACAGGAGCTTCTTGCCGATCGACAAGTGGAATTGGCGGTTGTAAGCACCATGCCGGGCACGTGCCGAGACGGTTACCTGGCGGCGCTCGCCGTGGCCGTTGTGCGAGTGGTCCGGGCTCTCGACGTATCGACGGCCATCGATCTAAACAGCGTGCAGAGCCTGCGCGACGACTTGATGCCCCTGCTGGCGGGAGAGATCGGAGCGGCCTTGGACGTGCCCTACAGCACCGGGTATTTGCTCGCGACGTTTGGCGGGCCCGAGCCTGCGTTCACACTGGTGGACACGGCCACACGCGAGCATCTCCCGGTAGAGACGGAGGCCCGCACGGCGCTTCGGTGGGCGATTCTTGATTCCCAAGTGTCGGAATCTCGCCCCCCCGACTTCCATCGGCAGCGCCAGGCCCAAGCCCGAGAGGCCCTTCGCCGCCTCCGAGAGAATGGCTTTGACGCCTTGGCTTCGTTCCGTGAGCTCGAGCACCGAGACCTTGATGAGGCAACGGAGGTCCTCCCGGAGGCCCTTCGCCCGGTCGTGCGGCACCTCGTAACCGAGAACCGGCGCGTGCAGAAGCACGTGGCGGCCATGCGCCGATCCGACTGGCAGATGATCGGGGCCCTCCTTCTGATGTCGCATGCGTCCCAGCGCGATCGGTGGAAGGGTACGGGGGACGCCGTCGATCGGATCGTTGCGGAGGCCGAAAGCCGGACCCACGACGGGCTCTACGGGGCCTGCATGACGGGGCGGTCCGGGGCCGTGCTCGTTACGGGGCGTCCCGGCACGTTCGAACGAGAGCTCCACCAGCTCTCCGACAAAATTGCCGACGCACACGGACACGCCCCCAAAATTCTGGCGCCCTGAATGGAATGAGGAAGTAGTTTCAGACTGCGCCGTAAGTTGGACAAGATTGGATTGTCAATGAGGATGTCTCCCAACCGCTTTGGGAGTGTCGATGGATTTACGTTGCCTGAGTTTGCCTTTGTAGCGCCGTTGGACTCCAACGGCGCTACAAAGAGGATATAGACCTTTTCAGAAGGCAAACGATCTCACTTCGTACTCCACGGCGGTTTCCACCTCTGGAACCGCGACCAACGGAGAACTTCAGGACACCAGCTCCATCGCTTCGGGGTTCCACTCGTAGCGCTGGCCGTTGCGGTAGCTCCGGTTACAGAGGAGCGCTGGGGCGGCGGCCCGGTGCCCGAACGTGACATCTTCCACGACGGAATCCCCGGAGCGCATCGCGGCGAAGAAGTTCATGAAGTGGTCGCGGCGGGAGCTGTAGCCGTCCGGCGCCTCAAACGTGCTCTCCGTCGACATGTCCTCGGCGGTCGGATCGTCCTCCTCCGGCGAGTATGATTTTCGAAATTCCTCCCGTACCTCTTCTGAGAAGGTGCGGACCGAGTTGTAGCCCTCCACGAGCTGATCCACCGAGGGCGTCGAGCGACGGGTCTGAGAGAGTGTCACCGTGTTGCCCTCCAGTGTGATGGCGCCGTCGCTTCCAACGAAGCGGAGCAGCGTACCGCCGCCGCTCCCGTCGGCCAAGTTGGATTGAAGCGAGAGGGTAAACTCGGGGTGGTTTTCGGTTTCCGGGTACTCGAACAGCGCCGTTTGCACGTCGGGCACCTCGCGCCCGTCCGTCCAGAAGCGGAGGCCGCCGGTGGAAGAGATACTCGTGGGCCCCATCGAGTTCGTGACGTGGTGCGTGATCGTCAGCAAGTGGACGAAGAGGTCCCCCGCGAGTCCGGTGCCGTAGTCCCAGTAGTTGCGCCAGCGGAAAAAGCGCGTCGGGTCAAATTCCCGGTCGGGCGCGTCGCCCAGAAATCGGTCCCAGTCGATGTTCTCTTCCGAGACGTTCGGTGGGATGGAGTACTTCCACGCCCCGAGGGCAGAATTTCGGTTATAGCGGGCCTCCACCATGTTGAGGTCCCCGATGGCGCCGGAATTGACGAGCTGGCGCACCTTGTCGACGACAATGGAACTCGCAAACTGGCTTCCCACCTGGAGGAGCTGCCCCGTATCTCGTTGGGTCTCTACCATCGCCGCCCCTTCTTCGAGGCTATGCGCCATCGGTTTCTCGCAGTAGACGGCCTTTCCGGCCTCCATCGCCGCCTGTGCAATCTCGGCGTGCCAGTGGTCCGGCGTGCAGATCACGACCGCGTCCACGTCCGATCGGTCGAGAATTTCGCGATAGTCCCGCGTCGTGGCAATGTCGTCGCCAAAGACCTCATTGACGCGGGCAAGCCGAGAGTCGTAGCAGTCGGCCGCCGCCACGAGTTCGGCCCCGGGTAGATTGTGGGCCGTCTCCGTGTTGATGAACCCGATGATGCCCGTGCCGATGGTCGCGAACTGAATGCGGTCGTTCGGCGGCACCGAGGGAGGATCGGCCGCGGGCAGACGATGGGCGTCCGAGGCAAATGCGGAGGGGGCAAGGCCGGCGGCGGCAGAAACGGCGGCGAGCGATTTAAAGAAGTCGCGACGAGAGGAGGACATACGGCGGGAGCGCTTTCAAAAATGAAAAACTTGATCGAAGGAAGGAGACGTTGGGGAACGCCGGTGCATCTTTTCGGGGGCGAGGGCAGGCGGCAGACGGCCGACCGCCCCGTGGCAACGGGGGAGGATCCCCGAGTGTCCCGAGTACGGCAACTGTTCACGAATATGCACTCCGTGAATCAAAACTGCAACCTACGACCGGGCGAGTGCAGGGCAATCGTCTGTTGAAGCACGAAGCCGGAGAACGGCGGCTCTTTTGCCTGTATTCTCCGGCTTTGGTCAAAAGGCTCAAAAGAGAGCGCGGGGGAGCGCGGGAGGCCTGCGGAGAACGGAAACGAGCAGTCAGAATTCCGATGCAATGGTCCAGCCCCTTACGTCACCGGTTCGGTGGCCGGGTCCTCAAACTCGTCGTATTCCTCGCGGTGAATGTCGATGCCTGCATTCTGGAGCTTGTGTTCGAGGTGTTCGTATCCTCGATCGAGGTGGTAGACGCGGAGGACGTGGGTGGTCCCCTCTGCGATCATTCCGGCCATCACGAGCGAGACGCTCGCCCGGAGGTCCGTGCTCATGACCTGTGCGCCCTTGATCGGCTGGCCGCCGTGCACCGTTGCTGTGTTGCCGTCCACCGAAATTTCCATGCCGAGGCGCTGCAGCTCCGGCACGTGTTTGAAGCGATCGTCGTAGATGGTATCCGTGACCGTCGCCGTGCCGTCCGCCAGGCCCAGGAGGACGGTCCACTGCGCCTGCAGGTCGGTGGGAAAGCCCGGGTAGGGGGCCGTCTCGATGGAAACGGGCTGAAGGGTGTCCGGGCGCGTTACGGTCACGACCTCGTCCTCGTACTCCACATTCACGCCCGTCTGCGCAAATTTCTCCTTGAACTCGTCTCCGAGGTGCTCGTGGGTCCCCCGGCGCACCTCGACCGGCTGGCCCGGGGCTCCGGCCGTAGCGGCCATCAACATGAACGTCCCGAGCTCGATCCGGTCCGGCGTGTTGCGGAACGAGGTGGGATTGAGGGCATCCACCCCCTGAATCTCGATGGTGTTCGTCCCCAGACCGTCGATCTGCGCGCCCATGTTCTGAAGGGCCTTGCCGAAGGCCACCACGTCCGGCTCCTGCGCTGCGTTTTCGATCCGGGACGAGCCCTTCGCCGTGACGGCGCCGAGCAAGAGATTGATCGTTGCCCCGACGCTGGAGGGCTCCAGCCGGAAGGAGCCGCCGTCGAGTCGTCCTCCGGGAGCGGAGGCAATGACGTACCCTTCCTCCAGCTCAATGTCGGCTCCGAAGGCCTTCATGCCCTCAATGTGGAGATCCACCGGACGCGGTCCCCACGCACAGCCGCCGGGGAGCGACACCTTTGCTTCGCCGCAGCGCCCGATGAGGGCCCCGAGCATGTAGAACGAGGCCCGCATTTTTTTCACGAGCTCGTACGGCGCCACGGGATGGTTCACCGTCGAGGCGTCAATGGTCAGCGTGTTTGCATCGGCGTCGAAGGTGACGTCTGGTCCCGCCACGCGAATCACGTTCGAAAAGGTGCGCACGTCCCGCAAATTGGGGACGTTGGTAATGCGAGAAGGACCGTCGGCAAGGAGGGTCGCCGCCATCAGCGGGAGGGCAGTGTTTTTCGAGCCGCCGACTGTGAGAGGACCTTCGAGTGGCGAACCGCCGTGTACGACGAGCTTATCCATGTGGGGAGGGGAAACCGGTGAGAGGAACGGAGAAGAGACCGCGATCAGATCGCCAAAATTGGTCTCGAAATGAATGCGCAACCGGGGGCATTGTTCGTCTCCCACCTTCAAATCGGACATCATCACCGGGAGGGAGAGAAGGAATCAGGTTGAAAGGAGGGACGTACGAGAGAATATCCTTAGGTATACGGATGATCGTTCCTCTTGCCACAATCGACAGTGGACGGCCGACCGCGGTCCGCGGTCAGTTGAGGCAGAATGGAGGGATCCTGTTGCTCGGGTTTCGATGTTGTTTTAGGTCTACTTCCACCGATTTCCATGCAACGCGTTTATCTCGACCATGCCGCTACGACGCCGCTGGCCCCGGACGTGCTGGAGGCCATGAGGCCGCACCTCACGGAGCACTACGGCAATGCCTCGTCGGTCCATCAGTACGGCCGGCAGGCGCGGGTGACGCTGGAGGAGGCGCGGGAACGCGTGGCGGAGTGTATCGGCGCACAGCCGAGCGAGATCGTGTTTACGAGCGGGGGGACGGAAGCAGACAATCTAGCAGTAAAAGGCGTTCTGGCAGCGGCGTCTGAGGATGGGGCGCTCGCGGGTCTCGTCACGTCTGCTGCCGAGCACGAGGCCGTTCTCCAGCCTGCGGAGCGGCTTCAGGAGGAGGGCCATCCGGTCACGATTCTATCTCCTGATGCACACGGGGCGGTCCCGCCGGAACAGGTCGACGCGGCGATCGACGAGCACACGGCGCTCGTCTCGCTCATGCACGCCAACAACGAGATCGGCGTGCGCACCGACATTCCTGCCATCGCGGAGGTTTGTAACGCGAACGACGTCCTTTTGCACTGTGATGCGGTGCAGACGGCGGGACTGTTGTCGGTTGACGTAGACGAACTGGGTGTTGATCTCCTTTCGCTCTCGGCACACAAGTTTTACGGGCCGAAGGGCGTCGGCGCCCTTTTCGTCCGGGGCGGTGTGGACCTCGGGCCGCTGGTGGAGGGCGGGTCGCAGGAACGGGAGCGCCGCGGAGGCACCGAAAATGTCCCTGGGGTGGTGGGGCTTGCAGAGGCACTTGAGCGCGCGGTGGATGATGCCGACGAACGGGCCGAGCGGCTGTCCCGCTTGCAACGGCGTCTCGTGGATGGACTCGACGACGCCGTGCCGGGCCCGTACGTGCTCAACACGCCCGTCGATGACGCTCCGGTAGCGCCTCACGTCGTCAACGTCGCGTTTCCCCCCGTCGGCGAGGAGCCTCTCGACGGTGAAATGCTCATCCTCAATCTCGACATGAGCGGGGTTCTCGTCTCGGCGGGCTCGGCCTGCACGAGCGGCGCGCTGGAGCCAAGCCACGTCCTCACGGCGATTGGGCTGGAGCGCGAGACGGCCTCCGCCGCCGTGCGCTTCTCCCTTGGGGCCGACACGACCGAGGAGGACGTCGACTACGCTCTCGACACGCTGCACGACACGCTTGATCGCATGCGAGAGTAGGAGAGGATCTTTCAGGGTGTCTGCCGATTCCGCTCTGCCATTCCCTTTTCTTCTATGGACGACGTCCTTCTGGTTTTTGCAAAAGTCCCCCGACCGGGAGAGGTCAAAACCCGCCTCACGCCCGTCCTGACCCCGGAAGAGGCCGCCCAGCTCTACGACGCCTTTTTGCACGACGCCCTCGACCTCTACTCCGAGCTGTCGGTTGACGTCCGGCTGTACCTTGCCCCCCCGCTCCCGGACGACGGCCTCGACGGGATTCCCGAGCAGATCTCCGTTCACGAGCAGACGGGCGACGGCCTCGGCCCGCGCATGCAACGAGCCCTTGAGGAGGTCTTGGCCAGTGGATACGACCGCGCGACGGTCGTCGGTACGGACCATCCCACGCTGCCTCTCGCATTTCTCCAGCAGTCGTTCGAGGCACTGGAGGAGCCCGGTTCAATCACCGTTGGCCCGAGCGAGGACGGGGGCTTCTATCTGCTGGGCATGAACGCCTTCTACCCCCAGCTCTTTGAGGGGATGACCTACAGCCACGAGGAGGTGTTTGCCGACACGCTGGCCCGCGTCGAAACGACCAACGCCGAGATTACGGTTCTCCCTCAGTGGTACGACGTGGACACACCGGTCGCCCTTCGACGGCTCATAGAGGACCTTGACGAGGCCGCCGTGCACGCCCCCCGTACCCGTTCCACGGTCGAACGGCTTTCTCTTGCCAGCCGGCTTTTGCTCGACGAGTGACGGACGGCGGCGAATTTTCCGGCAAAGTAGAGATCGGTGTTTGGAAGCGGTTCCAAGATTTTTATATTGCAGGATCCTCTTCTCTCTCGATCACGACCATCGGTTCTCTATGAGTCCGCCAGACCTTTCCGCTGCTCGGTCGTCTTCGCCGGAGTCAGGGGAGGATGACTTTAAGACCCTCGAACAGTTCATCATCGAGCAACAGGATCGATTTCCCCATTCAACAGGGGCGTTTTCCCGTCTCCTTCGCGACATTGGGCTGGCGGCCAAGATCGTCAACCGGGACATGCGGCAGGCGGGACTCATTGGGGTGGCCGGCAGTACCGGGGCGGTCAACGTGCAGGGGGAAGTGCAGCAAAAGATGGATGCACTCGCCCACCGAGAGTTCGTGCGGGCGCTTCGACTGGGGGGAGAGTGTTGTCTCATCGGGTCCGAGGAGCACGCGGAGGCCATTCCCCTCAACACGAGCACGGACGAAGGCCAGTACATCGTGCTACTGGATCCACTCGATGGATCCTCCAACATCGATGTCTGCGTCTCCGTCGGCACGATTTTTAGCATTTACCGCCTCCCTGACGGCTACGACCGGACGGAGCCTCCCCTCGACGCTGCTCTGCAGCCGGGCACGCAGCAGGTGGCCGCCGGCTACGTGGTGTACGGCTCGTCTACGATGCTTGTCTACACGACCGGCAATGGCGTGAACGGCTTTACGCTCGATCCGACGATTGGGGAGTTCCTGCTTTCCCATCCGCAGTTGACGACCCCGGAGCGTGGACGTATCTTCTCGATCAATGCGGGGTATTACCACTCCTTTGAAGATGGGCTGTGCAACTACCTCGATTGGCTACAAGAGCACGACCCGGAGACGGGACGACCGGCGAAAACTCGATACATCGGCTCTTTCGTATCCGATTTTCACCGCAACCTGCTGAAGGGCGGCATTTACATGTACCCCGCTACGCAGGGCAACCCGGAGGGAAAGCTCCGGCTCATGTATGAAGCCAATCCCATGGCCTTCATCGCCGAGCAGGCCGGGGGGCGAGCGACGGACGGTCAAATGCGCATTCTGAAGAAGACCCCGGATACCCTTCACCAGCGAACCCCGCTTTTCATTGGGAGCGAGCAAATGGTCCGCCGCGCGGAGGCCTTCCTCGCAGGAGAGCATTCGGTTGTGTGAGCAGGCAGTGGAGGATCCTTCTTGACAGGGCGCCGGGGGCATCATTCTCCTGACCTCGACTACCGCATTAAAAGCACACCTATGGACGCACTACTGGACGTACAATGGCTGTATCTTCTCCTCGCGGCGTTTGCAGGGGGCGCCTTCGGCGCGGCCGTCGGGGCCCTGCCCGCATTCGCTTTTACAGGCTTTATGGTCATCGCGGGGGAGGCGGCCAATCTCATTGGTGAGACGCTGGCGGCCGGGACCGGCATGGCGGCGGCCGACGCGAGCATAGCCATCACCGGATCGGTGGCGTTTGGGCCGGTGTTTGGGCCGCACATTTCGTTTGCCGGAGGAGCGGCAGCGGCGGCGTACGCGGCGAAGCAGGGCTACATGGACACGGGGCACCCCTTCCACATGGCGAAGGACATCACCTACGCTCACGGCACGAAGGTCGACGTGCTCGTGGTGGGCGGCCTGTTTGGAATTCTCGGCGCGATCATCCGGCAGATCTCCGGGGGGGTTGGGTTGCCGTGGGATCCCATCGCGATGGGCGTGGTCCTGTCGGCCGTGTTTCACCGGCTCGCGCTCGGCTTTCCCATGATCGGGACCGTCGGGGGGAACGGGATCTTCGACATGTCGCCGTTCGAGCGGGAGGAGAAGCGATCAGGAGACCAGTCTCGTCGGTTCGTGGTCGAGCCCTGGCTTCCGCATCAGTACAAATGGGGCGGCGTTGCTTTTCTCGGACTCGTCGCCGGTCTCCTCGGGGCCTACACGGCCCTCGAGACCGGAAGTCCATTTCTCGCGTTCGGCATTAGTGCGGCGAGCCTGTTTTTCCTCAACCTGGGCGTCGAGAAGATTCCGGTGACGCACCACATCACGCTGACGGCGAGCACTGCCGCCCTGGCGGTGGTGGCGAGCGGTCCGGAGGTAGAGAGCGCTATTCTCGCGGGCCTATCGAACGAGGTCGGCCTTCTCGTTGGGGGTGTCTTTGGGATGCTCTGTGCGTTGTTTGGGGAGTGTATTCAGCGGGTGTTCTACGCGCACGGCGATACGCACTGGGACCCGCCGGCGGCGGCGATTGTCTTGGGGACCTTCATGATTGCCCTGCTCTACTTTGCGGGTGTGCTGGGGACGACCGTGTGGGTGCCGGTGCCGTAGCTGTTCGGGGGGCGTTACCGGCGCTGCAGCAGGACGCAAAAGCACGAGATGCCCATTCCGAGCACGTACCGATCGGGAGCATGCGAGGGCGTCGTCGTCAACTGCTGGAAGAGGAGACGGCAGAGGGATCCATCAAGTAGCCTTTGGCCACTTCCGTGTAGGCCTCGACCTGCTCCTCGACCCACTGCTGGTCGCGGCCCATCTCCTCAGCCATCAGCTCGGCCACCTGCGGCGCCACGTCGATGGAGGCCTGTGCATTGAGGAGGAGGGAGCGTGTGCGGCGCGAGAGCACGTCCTCGACCGTTCGGGCCATTTCGTGGCGCGCCGCCCACACTACCTGCGCCCCGCGGATGGGCAGCCGGTCGTCCAGCGGCGACTCCAGGGACGGGTCGTCGGACATCAGCTCTTTGATCTCCACCGCGTCCGACCCGTACATCTCCAGGTCGCCGAACTGATCGGCGTGCTCGTGCCAGCCGTGGATGTGGAGGTCGCGCGTCACAGACGAGCGCTCGTCCAGGTCGGCGAGCGTTGCGGCCTGGTCGATCGTGTCCTGGGCCATCTTGCGGTACGTGGTCCACTTGCCGCCGGAGATGGTGACGAGCCCGCTGTTGGAGATGTGGAGCTGGTGCTCGCGGGAGATCTCCGACGTTTCCTCCCCGCTGCTACTCGGGGGAGCGACCAGCGGGCGAATGCCCGCAAACGTGCTCAGGACGTCCTCCGGGCCGGGATCGTTCACGAGGTAGCGCTGGGCGTGCTCCAGAAGGAAGTCCAGCTCGTCCTGTGTCGGCGTCGGTTCGAGGGAGACCTCGTCGACCGGCGTGTCGGTGGTGCCCACCACGAGGCGGTCGTGCCAAGGGATGGCAAAGAGGATGCGCCCGTCGTCCGTTTTGGGCACCATGATCGCGCTGTCGCCGGGGAGGAAGGAGCGGTCGAGCACGATGTGTACGCCCTGGCTGGGGCGGAGGGTGGAGGGGGCGTCCGGGTCGTCCATCTCGCGGATCGTGTCCGTGAAGATGCCGGTGGCGTTGATGACGGCCCGCCCCTCGATGTGGTATTCCGTTCCCGTTTCCTGACACTGCGCCTGCACGCCGTCGACGACCCCATGCGACTTCGTGAGGTCCGTCACCTTCATGTAGTTGATGGCGACGCCTCCCTGCTCGACGGCCGTCTGTGCCATGTTGACGGCCAGCCGAGCGTCGTCGAACTGGCCGTCGTAATAGATGACGCCGCCCCGCAGGCCCTCCGGCTCGATCGTCGGCAGGTGCTTCAGGGTCTCCTTGCGGTTGAGGTTCTTGGACCGTCCAAAGTTTTGCCGACCGGCCAGCACGTCGTAGAGCTTGAGGCCGATGCCGTAGTACGGTCCCTCCCACCAGTCGTAGTTGGGGACCACGAACGGCAGGTTGTGCACGAGGTGCGGGGCGTTTTTTTGGAGCAGGCCCCGTTCCTTGAGGGCTTCGAGGACGAGGGACACGTTCCCCTGCTCCAGGTACCGCACGCCGCCGTGCACCAGCTTCGTGGAGCGGCTGGAGGTGGCCTTCGCAAAGTCGTGCATTTCGAGGAGGAGCGGATCGTAGCCGCGGGCCGCCGCTTCAATCGCAGTGCCGAGGCCGGTGGCTCCTCCGCCGATGATGATGAAGTCCCAGGGGTCCGATCGGCGGTCGAGGGCGTCGATTTGACGTTGTCGTTTCATGCTTTGGCACGAAGGGGGAGAGGAGAAGGGCGAAAGGGGGGGAAGGAATCGTGATTATGAAGCTGCGGTGGCCTCCCCTGTTTCAGCAGCGGATGGCTGTTCGTCGGGGTCTTCCCAGGCCTTCGCCCGGTCGAGGGCCTTGGCCCACCCGGCCCGCAGCTCAGCTACGCGGTCGGCGTCCATGTCGGGCGTAAACTTGCGGTCGAGGTGCCACTGGTCACGGATTTCGTCCTGGCTCTCCCAGAAGTCGACCGCCAGCCCTGCGAGATAGGCGGCCCCGAGTGCCGTCGTTTCGAGCGTTTCGGGCCGGACCACCGGGATGTTCAGAATGTCGGACTGGAATTGGAGCAGCAGGTTGTTGGCGGCGGCGCCGCCGTCGGCTCGCAGCTCCCGCGTCTCGATGCCGGAGTCCGCCTCCATCGCGTCGATCACGTCCGCCACCTGGTACGCCATGCTCTCGATGGCGGCGCGGGCGATGTGCCCCTGCGTGACGCCGCGCGTGATGCCCGCTATGATGCCGCGGGCGTACTGGTCCCAGTGTGGGGCGCCCAGGCCCACGAAGGCAGGGACGAGGTAGGCGCCGCCGTTGTCGTCGACCGTTCGGGCGAGTCGTTCGACCTCTTCCGACTTCCGAATAATCTTGAGCTCGTCCCGCAACCATTGCACCACCGCCCCGGCAATGAAGATCGACCCTTCGAGGGCGTAGTGCGTGGTGCCGTCGATTCGGTAGGCGATCGTCGTAATCAAGTCGTTCTCGGAGCGAACCGCTTCGGTGCCGGTGTTTTGCAGCATGAAAGCGCCGGTGCCGTAGGTGTTTTTGCCGAGGCCCGGGCTCGTGCACATCTGGCCGAAGAGGGCCGCCTGCTGGTCGCCTGCAATGCCGGCGATGGGGATTCTAGAGCCGAAGGCGTCGACCTGTGTCTCGCCGTACACCGTGCTACTGTCTTTTACCTCCGGCAGCAGCGCGCGAGGCACGTCCAGAAGGTCGAGCAGCTCGTCGTCCCAGTCCCCCTCGTGGATGTTGTAGAGGAGAGTGCGGGACGCATTCGTGGCGTCGGTGATGTGCTGCTGGCCGTTCGTCATCTTCCAGACCAGCCAGCTGTCCACCGTACCGAAGGCAAGCTCACCGTTTTCGGCCCGCTCGCGGGCGCCGTCCACGTGGTCGAGCAGCCACTTCACCTTCGTTCCCGAGAAGTATGCGTCGAGGATGAGCCCCGTCTTCTCCTGGAAAAGGTCGGCGTGCCCCTGCTCCCGAAGCCTGTCGCAGAGGCCGGACGTGCGACGGTCCTGCCACACGAGGGCGTTGTGGATCGGCTCGCCCGTGTCCCGATCCCAGACAATCGTCGTTTCGCGCTGGTTGGTAATGCCGATGGCGGCCACGTGTTGGGCCTGTATGCCGCTCCGGCTCAGCGCCTCCGAGGCCGTGCCCATCTGTGTCGACCAAATCTCATTTGGATCGTGCTCGACCCATCCCGGCTTCGGATAGATCTGCTCAAACTCCTTCTGAGCAACCGACTGGACGGTGCCCTCGTGGTCGAACAGGATGGCGCGAGAACTGGTGGTGCCTTGGTCCAGGGCGAGAATATAGCGCATGGGAGAACGGAGTGTGGAAGAGGAACCGAGAAGGCACGGAAGCGCTTCTAAAAGAAAGAGTAGAGCGAAGACGAAGGCATCTGTTCCGCTCGTTCAGTACTGCACGTTTCCTTTTCTTTACATCCGTCGTAGTCCCTTCGTGTTCTTGAGGTTCCTCCCGCCGCGACCTGGAGAGGAGCCCTCTGGAATGTGATTGAGTGCGGCGCACCGCCCCTACGTCCCATGGCCCAATCGCCTCCTCGCCCCCGGACTGAGCAGTTTCAGGAGCCCGAGTCCTTTCTGACGCTCGAACAGTTCATTATCGACCAGCAGGAGACCTTTCCGCACTCCACGGGGGCATTCTCTCGCCTGTTGCGTGACCTCAGTGTGGCGGCCAAGATCATCAGCCGCAACATCCGCCGGGCGGGCATTCTCGACGTGTTGGGGGAGACCGGGGTCGTTAACGTGCAGGACGAGAAGCAAAAGAAGCTAGACGACATTGCGCACCAGGAGCTCGTTCGTGCCCTGCGGCGGGGAGGCGAGTGCTGCCTCATCGGCTCCGAGGAGCAGTCCGACACCATTTCGATGAACCCGAGCCGTGAGGATCGTGAGCGCTACGCCGTCTTCTTCGACCCGCTCGATGGGTCTTCGAACATAGACGTGAACGCCTCCGTCGGCACCATCTTCAGCGTGTATCTCCTTCCGGACGAGTGGGACCCGGACGACGTTATCGACGTGTCGCTCCAACGCGGGGCCGAGCAGGTGGCGGCGGGCTACGTGGCCTACGGCTCCTCGACGATGCTCGTGTTTACGACTGGCAACGGCGTCAACGGCTTCACGCTCGACCCCTCGATCGGCGAGTTTCTGCTCTCGCACCCCAATCTGCGCATTCCGAATGAGGGGACGATGTACTCGGTGAACGAGGCTGACGTGGACGACTTTGCGCCGGAGTTGCAGGCGTTTCTGCGGTGGATTAAGCGGAAAGATCCGGAGACGAAGCGGCGGATTCGGGCGCGGTACATCGGCTCCTTCGTGTCAGACTTCCACCGGAATCTGTTGAGCGGGGGCATCTACGTCTACCCGGTCTCTACGGAGTATCCGGACGGCAAGCTGCGGCTGATGTACGAGGCGAATCCGATGGCCTTTCTCGTGGAGCAGGCCGGCGGGCGCGCGACGGACGGGCACCAGCGCATCCTCGACCTTGAGCCCACGTCGCTCCACCAGCGCACGCCGCTCTACATTGGGAGCACGCGCCTCGTCGAGGCTGCCGAGCGGTTTCTACAGGGGGAGCAGGCACGTACGTGAATTGTTGACGATCGGTCGCTTTTGAGGAAGTGGTCTCGTCGTCTACGGATTCCGGGGAATGTAGAAGATGTTGTTCGTGAAATCCTTCGGCTCCGACGTGTCCACGAGTCGAAGAATGTTTCGGATGACACGTCCTGTAGACGCCCGCTGCGTCGTGAGGTAGAAAATCCCGGAGTGGTGTCGGTCTTCAATCAGGGAGAAGAAATCCGTGTCGTTCGTCAGAAGAATGCGGTTCGTTTGCTGAGCGTGCTGAAATACGTCCAGGTCTGATTTTCCAGAGAGGCTTTCATGGTAGGCGCCGTAGGCTTCGATTCCGCGAGCATTTAGACCAGTGATAATTTCCTGCGGAATGTGCTCGTCGGCCTGAATGGCGATCATTCCTGCTCCTTCGCCTTCTGTGACAGGAACGCTTCTCGCTCTCGAATCTCTTTACGGATGAGCGTGGGCCGTTCGTGGTAATATGTAAGAGCGGCGTACACGTCCGCAACGGAGAGAGCAGGGAATGAGGACACAACCTCTTCCGGCGTTTTCTCGTGGTATTCGGTGTGTATCACCACATCGCTGACTCGAATCCGCGTCCCCTCTAAGATTGGTATGCCCCCACAGATATCATCATCCTGGATGACACTTCGTGCTTTTGTTATTTCATCCGGCATAGCGCGTCGAGTTTTTAGAGTGTGAAGGCCATCAGTATGTTCGTATACCAACCGAAAAAGGAATGGTTATCAGCCTTATAGTGTCAGCGCTGTTGTTGAACGTCCCCTACGCTGCGTCGTACGGGCGAAGAGCAGAATCCCGCGAATCATAGTCCAACGCGCATGCTTGACGACGCAGGCCCAACGGCGATCGATCCGGTGGCGCAGGCCGTAGAGGAGATGCACCGTCCCGAGACGCTGGAGCGGTCGTTTGAGGGGTGGACGCCGGAGGTCTTCGAAATGCTCGATCGGCTTCGGGCCGAGCCTCACATCGATCAATACAAGAAGGAGAAGCCCGGGGTCACCGATGACCTGAAAGATCCGTTTCGTCGCTATCGGGACGACCTGGTGGTGAACTGGGTGCTGCCGAATCGACTCGACCTGGAGACCGAGCGCAACGTGTTCAGCCGGTTGCTGAAGAACGATTTCGGCGCGGGCGGTTGCCACGATCACCTCTGGATGTCGTTTTACCGGCCCGGAACGAAACGGCTGGAAGACGTGCAGATTACCCATCGCGTCTCGCCGGATGGCTTTGCTGTGGGGGTCTACGTAGGGGCCTATGCAAAGGATCTCCTCAAGCAGGCGAAGACGCGAATTCGCGAGGCCCCCGCCTCGTACCTCGCCCTCGTCAATCCGTTGCTGGAAGACGACGGATGGCGGTTCTACACCCATAGCGGGTCCGGAGAGAACGAGACGAAGGATGTCCACACCGAGCCTCTTGAATCCGTGCCCGAGTCGGTGAATGGGGCCGACGGCATCTACGCCCGGCATTACATCTCGCGGGAGGAGACGCTGGCTCTCGGTCCCGAGCTCGTCGACCGGGCGCTCGACCTCGTGTTCGACGTGTGGCCGATCTATCGCTTCTATCTGGCAGAAGGGTGAAGAGTGATACGTGAAAAGAGAGGCGTACTGAGTGAGACGTGATGGAGAGATCGGACTCTCTTCCATCACGTGTCACGCTCCACGTACTCACGGCCTCGACACAGTTGTTGTCACGTACTCTCCGCTATCGACTCACGCTTGTCCCCATTCCATGTCTCGTGTCATTTCGACTGGCCTTTTTCTCCTCGTTTCGTTTGGCCTCATCGGATGCGGCGTGCTTTCCGGCACGTCCTCGAAAGAGGAGGGGAAGCTCTCGGCGACGTCCTACAACGGCTTTACGGTGGAGGGGCGGCATCTCTACGATCCCTGCGGCGAGCGGGTGGTGCTGCGCGGCGTGAACTACATGGTGGTGTGGCTCGACGATGATCGGGACGGGATGCCCGCCTTTCGGGAAATCGCAAAGACGGGGGCGAACGTGGTCAGGATCGTGTGGGACACTTCGGCGACGCCCGAACAGCTCGGGACCGCCGTACAGAGCGCGGTTGAGCAGGAGCTCATTCCGATGATCGAGCTGCACAACGCCACCGGGAAGTGGGACCTGATCGACGAGATGGTGGACTACTGGGTCCGGCCCGCGACTGTCGAGATGATCCGGCGGCACGAGGAGCACCTGCTCGTCAATATTGCGAACGAGGCCGGCGACGATTCGGTGACCGACGAGCAGTTTCAGACCGGCTACGCGGAGGCCGTACAACGGATGCGAGATGCGGGCATCCGCACGCCCATCGTGATCGACGCGGCCGGGTGGGGGCGAAATGCGGATCAACTGCTCCGTACGGCCCCGTGGTTGCAGGAGCAGGATCCACGCGACAATCTTCTCTTTTCAGTGCACTGGTGGCACGCCGATAACGACAAAGAGCGCATCACGAACGCGCTTACCCGCTCCGTCGAGCAGGAGATACCGATGATCGTCGGTGAGTTTGCCCACAAGAAGGTGGGGTGCGAGGGCATCATTGCCTACGAGCACCTGATCAAAGAAGCGGCCCGGCTGGACATCGGGTGGCTGGCGTGGTCGTGGGGGCCGGGCAACTCGGACTGTGCGGGAATGGACATGACGGAGGACGGCACGGTGGAGACCCTCCACGGCTGGGGGCGGGAAGTGGCCCTCACGGATTCCTTCAGCATCCGCAACACGGCCACCCGGCCCACCGTTTTGTCGCGGGACCGATGCTTGGGAGAGAGTGCAAGCGAGCGGTAATCTGGACGGCCCATTTCAGGCTCATCTTTAGGGTTCTTCACTGTGCGGTCTTGACCTGATGGAGGCCCGGGACTACCTTGTAGTCACTTTCTCATCCACCCTTCTGAGAGGGCCCGCACGTGGGCCGCTCGGCAAATTGTTTTTGTGCGTATGCTCCGTCGCTGTCTGTGCCTCGTGGGATTACTGCTGCTGGGAATCGGTGCGGAACCGGCCGGGGCACAGTTTCAGGGATTGCCCCCGACGACGCTGCCCCTTGAGGATTTGAGTCCCTTCCAGTCGCCTCCTGACAACTGGTCCGTTGCTGATTCTGTCTGGGCCGACCCGGCGCAAAAGCACCACCTGGAGTCGAGGAGCGGGAGCGGCGTTCTGGTGAACGTGCCGACGGAGTCGGCCTCCGGTCATCTGTTTACGAGCTGGGAGCATCAGGATCTGGAGATCGAGATGGACGTCATGATGCCCCGAGGATCGAACGCCGGCATCTACCTGCAGGGCCGCTACGAGATTCAACTGCTCGATAGTTGGGGCGTGCAGAGGCCTACCTTTTCAGACATGGGCGGGATCTACCAGCGATGGAATGAAGAGCGTCCGGAGGGGGAGCGGGGAGCCGGCGGTCATGCGCCGCGGGTGAACGTAGCCAAGGCGCCGGGACTGTGGCAACACCTCACCATTGACTTTCAGGCTCCTCGATTCGATGAGGATGGGGAGAAGGTCGAGCCTGCCCGGATCCGCAAAGTCACGCTGAATGGGGTCGTCATCCATCGGAATGTCGTGCTTCAGGGACCCACCCGGGGGGCGGCATTTGAGACAGAGGCCCGCTCCGGTCCCCTTATGATTCAGGGTGATCACGGACCGGTGGCCCTTAAGAACATCCGCTACAAGCGCTACCGGCCGGGAGACCTCTCGCTGACGGACCTCACGTACGAACGGTACGACGCGAGTCTGGACGCAGGCCTCTCCGAATTGACCCCGGACTCTCTTGCGGAGGAGGGGACGACCAACCGCATCAGTGAGGCGGTGATCGGGAAGGAGGACGACTTTGCGGCGGTGTTTGAAGGCACCCTGAGGGTCCCTCGA